>JAOPWH010000288.1 GCA_025965795.1 Blastococcus sp. | reverse complement strand
GAGCCGGACGGCGTGGCGGAGCCGGACGGCGTGGCGGAGCCCGACCCGGTCGCCGCGGCGGCGGCCGGCTCCGGTCCCTGAAGCACCGGCCGGAACCGCAGCTGCGCGGTCGCACCCAGCTGGCGGGCCTGGTCGCCGTTGTCCCCGGGCACGGAGATGACGATGTTCGCGTCGCCCTCGGTGACCACCTCGGCCTCGGCGACGCCGAGGCCGTTGACCCGCTGCTCGATGATCTGGCGGGCGAGTTCGAGGTCCTCCTGCTTGGGCGCCTGACCGTTCGGGGTACGCGCGGTGAGGGTCACCGTCGTGCCGCCGCGGAGATCGAGGCCCAGCTGGGGGGTGCGGTCGGTGCCGGTGAAGTAGATGAGCCCGTAGAGGACGGCGACGATGAGCAGGAACGCGCCGAAGTACCGGCCGGCGCGCAGCGAGCGGTTTGCCACGGTGACCCCCTGGCTCAGAGCGTGCCGTCGGCGGAGCGGCCGGGCGTGTCGTCGTCAGCGGACTCAGCGGCCGGCGTGCGCACCTCGAGGATCGCCTGGCGCACGAACGTGACGACCACGCCGGGCGCGATCTCGAGGTCCACCGTGCCGTCGCCGAGACGGGCCACCGTTCCCTGGAGCCCGCTCGTGGTCATCACCGGCGTCCCGACGGCCAGGGACTGCTGCAGCGACTGCTGCTTCTCCGCCATGCGCTTGCGCTGCCGGGCCGGCAGCACGAACAGCAGGACGACCGCCAGGGCCAGGAGGATGAACGGGAAGTACTTGTCCACGACAGATGTGCCTCTCTACCGCGCCACGCGCGTCGCGGTCGGTGCGGGCCGCGCGGGTCCGCTCGGGTACGTGTATGCGGCGCGCAGTTCCGTGCTCACAGGGCCACCGGGCGGGACGCGCACGGCCATGGCCTGACGAGTTGCGCGCCAGCGCGTTGGAGTCTAGGCGTCGAACAGGGGCTCTGACGACGCACCCGGGGACATCGGTGCGCCGCTGCCGCCGCCGAGGGGCAGGCCGCCCCGGGGCAGCGGCTGGCCCAGGTGCCTCCAGGCGGCCTCGGTCGCGACCCGTCCGCGGGACGTGCGGGCCAGCAGACCGGCCCGCACGAGGAACGGTTCGCAGACCTCCTCCACCGTGTTCGGCTCCTCCCCCACCGCGACCGCGAGGGTCGCGACGCCGACCGGCCCGCCACTGAAACGCACCACCAGGGCCTCGAGCACCGCACGGTCCAGCGTGTCGAGGCCGAGGTCGTCGACGTCGTAGAGCGCGAGGGCGGCCCGGGCGACGGCGCGGGTCACCCGGCCGTCGGCCTCCACCTCGGCGTAGTCGCGCACCCGGCGCAGCAACCGGTTGGCGATGCGGGGCGTGCCGCGGGAACGGCCGGCGATCTCCGCCGAGCCGTCCTCGGTGAGCTCGACGCCGAGCAGGTCGGCGCTGCGGCGCAGCACCTGCTGCAGCTCCGCCGGGTCGTAGAACTCCATCTGGCCGACGAAGCCGAAGCGGTCGCGCAGCGGCCCGGTGAGCAGGCCGGCGCGGGTGGTGGCCCCCACCAGGGTGAAGGGGCTGATCTCCAGCGGGATGGCGGTGGCGCCGGGCCCCTTGCCGACGACGACGTCGACCCGGAAGTCCTCCATCGCCATGTACAGCAGTTCCTCGGCCGGCCGGGCGATGCGGTGGATCTCGTCGATGAAGAGGACGTCGCCCGCTGAGAGGTTGGACAGCATCGCCGCGAGGTCGCCGGAGCGCTCGATGGCCGGGCCGCTGGTGATCTTCACCGACGTGCCGAGCTCGGAGCCGATGATCAGGGCAAGGCTGGTCTTGCCGAGGCCGGGCGGGCCGGACAGCAGCACGTGGTCCGGCGGGCGGCCGCGGCGCTTGGCGCCCTCGAGGACCAGTGCCAGCTGGCGGCTGACCTTGGGCTGGCCGATGAACTCCGTGAGCGAGTGCGGGCGCAGCGCCGACTCGACGACACGTTCCTCGTCCCCCGCCTGCGGCGACACGGCGGCGTCCTGACCGAGGCCGCCGTCGACCTGCCCGGCCAGCGGCCGGTCGAACGGCGCGCTCACGAGCTGCACCCCCCGCTCCCGCCCGGCGGAACCGGTCGGTCAGCAGAGCCGCTCACGATCGGCCCAGCAGCTGCAGCGCCTGCCGGAGCAGGACGGCGACCTCGACGCCCCCGGTCGCGGCGATCTGCTCGTCGGCGACGGGCGCCAGCTGCAGCACTGCGCCGTCGGCCTCCTTGACGCTCCAGCCCAGGCCCACCAGCGCCGAGGTCAGCTGGTCGCGCCAGGGCGCCACCGGCGTCACCGACGCCAGGCCGGGCACCGCCGGTCCGTCGAGCGAGGTATCGGTGGTGATGCTGCCGAGCCGGTCGCGGAGCTCCAGGATCAGCCGCTCGGCGCCCTTCTTGCCGATACCGGGCACCTGCATGAGCGACTTGACGTCGGCCAGCGACACCGCGCGACGGACCTCCCGTGGTGGATGGATGGCGAGGACCGCCTGCGCGAGGCGGGGACCCACGCCGTTGGCGGTCTGCAGGAGCTCGAACAGCTGCCGCTCGTCGTCGTCGGCGAAGCCGTAGAGGGTCAGCGAGTCCTCGCGGACGATCAGGCTGGTCGAGAGCCGGGCGTTCTCCCCCACCTGCAGGCGGGCGATCGTGCCGGGCGTGCACTGGACGGCCAGTCCGATGCCGCCCACCTCGACCACCGCGCCGTCCGGGGAGACCGCGGCGACGCGACCGGACACCGAGGCGATCATCGCGCCGCCACCCCCGTCCACCGCGGCAGCGTCGTCGAGCGGACCGGGGCGCCGATCCCGCCCGCGATCGCGGCGGCTCGCAGCCGCTGCTGGGCGGGACCGCGCCAGGCGTGGCAGACCGCGAGCGCCAGGGCGTCGGCGGCGTCGGCGGGCTTGGGGGCCACGGCCAGGCCGAGCACACGGGTGACCATGAGGGTGACCTGCTCCTTGTCGGCGCGGCCGTTGCCGGAGATGGCGGCCTTGACCTCGCTGGGGGTGTGCCAGGCGACCGGCCGGTCCGCCTGGGCCGCGGCCAGGGCAGCGACCCCCGCCGCCTGCGCGGTGCCCATCGCCGTCCCCTTGTTGTTCTGGGTGAAGACCCGCTCGATCGCCACCACGTCCGGACGGTGCTCCCGGAGCAGTGCGGTCACCGCGGTGTGCAACTCCAGCAGTCGCAGCTCGAGGTCGAGCTCGGCCATGGTCCGGATCACGCCCACCCCTATCGCGGTCGGCCGGGAACCGGGCCGACCGTCGACGACGCCCCACCCGCACCGGGTGAGACCGGGGTCGATACCGAGCACCCGCATGGACGCCTCCTGCCGTGAACCGAACTGATGTTCGACCACGCTAACCGCAGCACGCCCGCGGGACCGGCACAACACGCTGTGCCGTTATGCGTCGATCGACTCCATGACCTCGTCGGAGACGTCGTAGTTCGCGTAGACGTTCTGCACGTCGTCGCAGTCCTCGAGCGCGTCGATCAGCCGGAACACCTTGCCGGCGCTGTCGGCGTCGAGTTCGACGACCACGCTGGGCACGAACGCGGCGTCGGCGGAGTCGTACTCGATGCCGGCGTCCTGCAGTGCCGTGCGCACCGCGACCAGGTCGGTCGGCTCGCTCACCACCTCGAAGGTGTCACCGAGGTCGCGCACCTCCTCGGCCCCGGCGTCGAGGACGGCCATGAGCACGGTGTCCTCGTCCACGCCGCCGGCCTTCGGCACCACGACGACGCCCTTGCGGGAGAAGAGGTAGGAGACCGACCCGGGATCGGCCATGTTGCCGCCGTTGCGGCTCATGGCGGTGCGCACCTCCATGGCGGAGCGGTTCTTGTTGTCGGTGAGGCACTCGACGAGGACGGCGACGCCACCGGGCGCGTATCCCTCGTAGGTGATGCCCTGGTAGTCGACGCCACCGGCCTCGGCCCCGGACCCGCGCTTGACCGCGCGGTCGATGTTGTCGTTGGGGACCGAGGACTTCTTCGCCTTCTGGACGGCGTCGAACAGGGTCGGGTTGCCGGCGAGGTCACCGCCGCCGGTGCGGGCCGCGACCTCGATGTTCTTGATCAGCTTGGCGAACAGCTTGCCCCGCTTGGCATCGATGCCGGCCTTCTTGTGCTTGGTCGTCGCCCACTTGGAATGGCCACTCATGAGTTCTCCTCGCTGGGGCTCTGCTCGGCCAGGTGGCGGCGCACGATCTCGACGAACAGCGCGTGCACCCGGCGGTCCCCGGTCAGTTCGGGGTGGAAGCTGGTGGCCACCACGTTTCCCTGGCGGACCGCGACGATCCTACCGTCGGCCGTTCCGCCGACCACGCGGCCGAGAACCTCGACGCCCTCGCCGGCCTCCTCCACCCACGGGGCGCGGATGAAGACGGCGTGCACCGCACCCCCGGCCAGTCCCTCGAACGCGAGATCGGCCTCGAAGGAGTCGACCTGGCGGCCGAAGGCGTTGCGGCGGACGGTGACGTCGAGTCCCCCGACGGTCTCCTGGTCCGGTGGCGCATCGAGGATGCGGTCGGCGAGCAGGATCATCCCGGCGCACGAGCCGTAGGCCGGCAGCCCGTCACGGACGGCGGCCCGCAGCGGCTCCAGCAGCCCGAACCGTGCGGCGAGCTTGACGATGGTCGTCGACTCACCGCCGGGGAGCACCACGCCGTCGACGCCGGCCAGCTCCTCGGGCCGGCGCACCGGCACCGCTTCGGCGCCCTGCTCGCGCAGCGCGGCCAGGTGCTCCCGGACGTCGCCCTGCAGAGCCAGCACCCCGATGACGGGCGCCCTCACCACCCGCGGGTCGCGAAGCGCTCGCTCTCGGGGAGCGTCGAGACGTTGATGCCGACCATCGCCTCGCCGAGCCCGCGGGAGACCTTGGCGATCACGTCGGGGTCGTCGTGGAACGTGGTGGCCTGCACGATCGCGGCCGCCCGCAGCGCGGGGTCGCCGGACTTGAAGATGCCCGAGCCGACGAACACGCCCTCCGCACCCAGCTGCATCATCATCGCCGCGTCGGCCGGGGTGGCGATGCCGCCGGCGGTGAACAGCACGACCGGCAGCTTGCCCAGCCGGGCGACCTCGACAACCAGGTCGTACGGCGCGCGCAGCTCCTTCGCGGCCACGAACAGTTCGGTCTCGTCGAGCGTGCCCAGCCGCTTGATGCCGGCGCGGATGGCCCGCATGTGCCGGGTGGCCTCGACGACGTTGCCGGTGCCGGCCTCGCCCTTGGACCGGATCATCGCCGCGCCCTCGGAGATCCGGCGCAGTGCCTCACCGAGGTCGGTGGCGCCGCAGACGAACGGCACGGTGAACTCGCTCTTGGCGATGTGGTGCGCCTCGTCGGCCGGGCTGAGCACCTCGGACTCGTCGATGTAGTCGACCCCGAGGGCCTGCAGCACCCGGGCCTCGACGAAGTGCCCGATGCGGGCCTTGGCCATCACCGGGATGGAGACGGCGGAGATGATCCCGTCGATCATGTCGGGGTCGCTCATCCGCGAGATGCCGCCCTCGGCACGGATGTCGGCGGGCACGCGCTCCAGGGCCATGACGGCGACGGCGCCGGCGTCCTCGGCGATCTTGGCCTGCTCCGGGGTGACGACGTCCATGATGACGCCGCCCTTGAGCTGCTCGGCCATGCCGCGCTTGACGCGGTCGGTGCCGGTGCCGGCGGAGGGGACGGAGTCGTTCTGCGCTGCCACGGGATGCTGCCTCTGGGTCGACGGATCTGTCGCCCCCATCGTACGACCGCTCAGCGGCTCGTTTCCCCGCCACGTCCCGCGGTCGCGGGGAGGTTCCCGGGCCGGTCGTCGATGTCGAAGAACCGGGGCAGCGAGCGGGAGCCGTGCAGGCGCAGCAGCCGCGGCAGCCGACCCCGGCGCAGGGCACGGGTGTCCCGGACGGCGTCGTTGTAGAACCGCCGCGAGAGCCCGACCCGCGTCGCGGTGCCGGTGAGGTCGGTGCGGAGCGCCGCGGGCACCCCGGGCAGGTCGGCCGGCAACTCCCGCAGCTCGCGGCCCAGCACGTTCTCGGCCAGCTCCCGGTCCCCGTCGACGGGGTCGCGGGCGTCGGCGGCGAACGCCGCGAGATAGGCGGCCCGCTCCTCACCCACGGCGGCCGGATAAGAGCGGGCCAGCTCCTCGGCGAGGCCCGCCCGCCGCTGCAGCTGGGTGTCCAGCGCGGTCCAGGCGCGGGCGACGCGGTCCTCCAGCCGGCTCAGCCGGGTCAGCGTCCAGCCGGTCCAGGCGAGCAGGAGCAGGAGCAGGACGACGCCGAAAAGCAACCACACCCCGGACGTCACGGGGTGTCAGAGTAAGGACCCTCCTGCCCCCCACCACTCGCACGCTCGCGGCGGGTCCCTGTGGGAGGGCCGAAGGGCCCGGTCTCGTCGTCCTCCCCGGCGGCCACCCCGGCGCCGCCGGGCGGGACCACGGTCTCGTAGACGGTGAGGATGCGGCGGGCGAGGACCTCCCAGTCGTAGGCCGCGGCCGCCATGGCACCGCGGGCCGACAGCTCCGCCCGGCGGGCCGGGTCGTCCAGCAGCTCGCCCAGGGCGCGGGCCAGCGCGGGTGCGTCCCCGCGCCGGACCAGCACGCCGACGTCACCGTCCTCGAGCACGCGCTTGAAGGCGTCGAGGTCGCTGGCGACGATCGGGGCACCCGCGGCCAGCGCCTCGATGAGGACGACGCCGAAGGACTCCCCCAACAGGTTCGGCGCGCAGTAGACGTCCACGGAGCGCAGGAACGCGCCCTTGTCCTCCTCCGACAGCTCACCGAGCAGGGCCACCGAGGCGCGCAGGTCCTCACCGATCAGTTCACGGATCTCCCCTGCGTCACCGCGGCCGGCGATCAGCAGCTGTGCGCCGGGATGGCGGCGCAGGACGGTCCGCATGGCGTCGAGCAGCACCGGCAGGCCCTTGCGCGGCTCGTCGTAGCGGCCGAGGAAGCCGATGGTCGGCCCGTCCACGCCTCGGGCATGGCCGGGCAGCATCGGCCCCTCGGCGAAGGCCGCGACGTGCACACCGTTCGGGATGATGACGGCGTCGCCGCCGAGGTGCTCCACCTGCACCCTGCGGGCGAAGTCGGAGACCGCGATCCGCCCGTTGATCCGCTCCAGCCAGGGCCGGGCCATGGGCCCGACGGCGGCGAGCCACTTGGACCGGGTGGTGGCCGCGTGGAAGGTGGCCACGATCGGTCCCTTGGCGATCATGCAGACCAGCAGGGACACCGACGGTGACGCCGGCTCGTGCACGTGGACGACGTCGAAGTTCCCGTCCCGCAGCCACCGGCGCACGCGCGACGCCGACACCGGCCCGAACTGCATGCTGGCCATCGAGCCGTTGTAGGGCACCGGCACGGTCCGGCCGGCCCACGTCATCCACTCGTCGTCCAGCGACACCTCGTGCTCGGCCGGGGTGAGCACCTCGACGTGGTGACCCATGCCGCGCAGGGTCCGGGCCAGATCCCGGACGTGGTACTGGACCCCGCCGGGGACGTCCCACTGGTACGGACAGACCAGGCCGATGCGCATCAGGAGGAATCCTGCACCGGATCGGGCGGCACGTCGGCCCAGATCCGCCCGAGCATGTGCCAGTCCTCGGGCTTGGCCCCGATCGAGATGGTGAAGGCATCGGCGACCGACTGCATCGCCGTCGCGACGCGGTCCTTGAGCCGCCCGGGTCCGTCGACCGCCACCTCGGGGTGGAAGCAGAGCCGCCATCCCTGCGGGGTGAACTGGGGGACAACGGGCACCAGCGCGGCGCCCGTGCGTGCGGCGAGCAGGGCCGCCCCGCCGGGCATGGTCGCGGGCCGGCCGAAGAACGACACCGGCACGCCGCCCGACCCCAGGTTCCGGTCGACCAGCAGGCACGCGGACCCGCCGTCGGCCAGCCACTCGCGCAGCACCTCGGAGCTGGGCCGGGGCCCGCCGGTGAGCGGCACGACCCGGAAGCCCAGCGACTCCCGGTAGTCCAGGAAGCGCCGGTACAGGGACTCGGGCTCGAGCCGCTCCGCGACGGTCATGAACGGCCCGTCCAGCCAGTCGATGAACCAGACGCCGGAGGCATCCCAGTTCCCGCTGTGCGGCAGGGCCATCACCGCACCCCGGCCCTCGGCGCGCAGCCGCTCGACCACGTCGCGGCCGGAGACCTCGGTGCCGGCCACGATCCGGGCGCTGGAGTAGGTGGGCAGGCGGAATGCCTCCTGCCAGTAGCGGGCGTAGGACTGCAGCGCGCGGGTGGTGAGCGCGTCGAGCTCTCCGTCGTCGAGCCGGCCGCCGGTCGCCACCCGCAGGTTGGCGCGGAGCTGGCGCACGCCCTTGCCCCGGCGACCGGCCGCCCAGCGTCCGGCCCGGTCG
>JAOPWH010000187.1 GCA_025965795.1 Blastococcus sp. | reverse complement strand
GCCGGGCGCCCCGATCGTGACGCGCCCGGTGCGCCCGCGCTGGCGGGACACCCTCGCCCTGCTGGCCCGCGACCGGACGGCGGCGTGCGCCGCGATCGTGCTGCTGGCGATCATCGTGGTGGCGGTCTTCGACACCGCGTTCGCCTCGCAGGGCCCGAACGAGCAGGACATCCCGAACCGGCTCGAGCCGCCCAGCTGGGGTCATCCGTTCGGCACCGACGACCTCGGCCGAGACATCCTCGCGCGGGTCATCCTCGGCGCCTCGGTGTCGCTGAAGGTCGGTTTCCTGTCGGTCGGGCTGGCGCTCGTCGTCGGCACCCTGATCGGGCTGCTCGCCGGTTTCTACGGGCGCTGGGTGGACGACGTCCTCATGCGGATCATGGACATGCTGTTCGCGTTCCCGGCGGTGCTGCTGGCGATCGCGATCCTGGCGATCCGGGGGCCCGGCACGTCGAACACGATCATCGCGATCGCCGTCGTCTACGTGCCGATCTTCGCCCGGGTGACACGGGCCAGCGTGCTGGGCGTCCGCGAGGAGGTCTACGTGCGCGCGTCCCGGTCGGTCGGGGCCTCGGACTTCCGGTTGCTGACCCGGCACGTGCTGCCCAACGCCGCCCCGCCGATCATCGTGCAGACGTCGATCAGCCTGGCCTTCGCCGTCCTGGCCGAGGCCGCGCTGTCGTTCCTGGGCCTGGGCACCCAGCCGCCGAACCCGTCGTGGGGGCTGATGCTCGCCGAGGGCAACGAGTTCATCAACCGGGCCTGGTGGCTGGCGTTCTTCCCGGGCATGGCGATCGTGCTGACGGTGCTGTGCTTCAACCTGCTCGGCGACGGGCTGCGCGACGTGCTCGATCCGCGGCAGCGCACCCTCATGGCCGGAGGGGGACGATGACCGCCCCGGTCCTGGAGGTCCACGACCTGCGGGTGCAGCTGCGCACCCCGCGGGGGCCGGCGCACGTCGTCAACGGGCTGAGCTACTCGGTCGGCCCCGGCGAGACGGTCGCCGTCGTGGGGGAGTCCGGCAGCGGGAAGAGCGTCTCGGTGCTCGCCCTGCTGGGGCTCCTCCCGCCGCGCGTGGCCACGGTGACCGGCCGCGCCTTGCTGCAGGGCGAGGACCTCCTGACCATGTCGCCCGAGCGGCTGCGGCAGGTGCGCGGCCCGGGCGCCGGCATGGTCTTCCAGGATCCGATGACCTCGCTGAACCCGGTCCTCAGCATCGGCCGGCAGCTGGTCGAGGGCATCCGGGCCCACGGCGACGTGTCCAAGGAGGGAGCCCGCCGCCGGGCGGCCGACCTGCTGGGCGAAGTGGGGCTGCCCGACCCGCAGCGGGCCCTGGACCGCTTTCCGCACGAGCTCTCCGGCGGCATGCGTCAGCGGGTGGTCATCGCGATCGCGCTGGCGAACTCCCCGGCCCTGCTGATCGCCGACGAGGCGACGACGGCGCTCGACGTCACGGTGCAGGCGCAGATCATCGACCTCGTCGAGGGGCTGCAGGCCGACCACGGCACCGGCGTCATCTGGATCACCCACGACCTCGGCGTGGTCGCCGGCATCGCCGACCGGGTGCTGGTCATGTACGGCGGGCGGTGCGTCGAGGACGGCACGGTGGACGACGTCCTGGAGCGGCCCGCCCATCCGTACACGCGCGGGCTGCTCGGGTCGCTGCCGGACCTGGCCGCGCCCGTCGGGCCGGACGGCGAGCTGCCCGACCTGGCCACGGTGCCCGGCCTGCCGCCCCCGCCGACCGATCTGCCGACCGGCTGCGTGTTCTGGCCGCGCTGTCCGGTGCGCTCGGACCCGCGGTGCGAGACCGAGCAGCCGCCGCTCGCCGTGGTCGGCGCCGGCCGAAATGGCCAGTCGGGCCTGGAACTGGAGCACCGGGCCGCGACGTGGTGCCGGTCATGAGCGACGCGAGAGCGACGGGGGAGCGAGCATCGCAGGGAGCGCCGGCGACCGAGGAGCGGAACGAGTCCGGAGTCGAGTCATGAGCGACGTCCTGGTCTCCGCGCGCGGCCTCGAGGTGCACTTCCCGATCCGGGCGGGGAAGGGCGTACTGCGCGCGGTCGACGGCGTGGACCTCGACATCCACCGCGGCGAGACCCTCGGCCTGGTCGGTGAGTCCGGTTGCGGGAAGTCGACGCTCGGCAACGCGCTGCTGCGGCTCGTTCCGTCGACCGGGGGCACGGTCACCTTCGACGGCACCGACATCGCCGCCCTGGACCGTCGCGCGATGCGGGCCATGCGCCGACGGGCCGGCATGGTGTTCCAGGACCCGTTCGCGTCGCTCGATCCGCGCCGCACGGTCGCCCAGACGGTGTCGGAGCCGCTGGAGGTGCACGGCCTGCGCTCGGGCCGCCGCGAGCGCGCCGCGCGGGTCGGCGAGCTGCTGGAGCTGGTGGGGCTCGATCCCTCGGTGGCCGGCCGCTATCCGCACGAGTTCTCCGGCGGTCAGCGACAGCGGGTCGGCATCGCCCGGGCCCTGGCCGGGGAGCCGGACTTCCTGGTCTGCGACGAGGCGATCGCCTCCCTCGACGTCAGCGTCCAGGCCCAGGTGCTCAACCTGCTGCGCCGGTTGCAGCGCCGGCTCGGGCTGACCCTGCTGTTCATCTCCCACGACCTCGCCGCGATCCGGCACATCTCCGACCGGATCGCGGTCATGTACCTGGGGCGGATCGTCGAGATCGGCCCGGCGGCCGCCGTGGGGAGTGCGCCGCAGATGCCGTACACGCAGGCGCTGCTCTCCGCGGTTCCCGTGCCGCATCCCGCGCTGGAGCGAACCCGGCAGCGGATCGTCCTCCGCGGCGACGTGCCGTCGCCGGCCGCCGTCCCGTCGGGGTGCCGGTTCCGCACCCGGTGCCCGGCCGCGTTCGAACCGTGTCCGGACGTCGATCCCGCGCTGCAGCCGGTCGGCTCGGGGTCCGGTCACCTCGCCGCCTGCCATCTGCACGGCGTGGTCGGCAACCCGGTCGAGGGTTCGACGCCGGTACCCATGGTGCCGCTCGATCGCGACCGGTAACTTCCGGACCTCCGCCGTCCGCAACTCCGGGAGTCCGCATGCTTCGTCCCCTGCCCAGGGGGCGCCTCCGCGCCGCCCTCGCCGCCGCCGTCACCGCAGCCCTGAGCGTGACCCTGCTCGCCCTGCCCGCTCAGGCGGCGCCGTCCGCGACGACCTCTGCGGTGGCGTGGACGGCCTGCCGGGACGGCTTCCAGTGCGCAACGGTGCAGGCGCCGTTGGACTACGACAGCCCGTCCGGCGCGAAGATCGGCATCGCGGTGATCCGGCTGCCCGCCGGAGACCCTCGGCACCGCATCGGATCGCTGCTGCTCAACCCGGGAGGCCCCGGCGGCTCCGGGGTCGACATCGCGCGCGGCATCGCCAAGGTCCTGCCGCTGGAGCTCCGGGCCCGCTTCGACATCGTCGGCTTCGACCCTCGCGGCACCAACAACAGCACGCCGCTGCGCTGCTTCGACTCGCTCGACCAGGCGTTCGAGGTGCTGCCGCCGTTCCCCTACCCCGACCTTCCGGCCGAGGAGCGGGTCCAGCGGGTGGCGGACGACAAGCTGGCTGCGGCATGCGCCCGGCACGGTGGCGCCATCCGCGACCACATGTCCACCGCCGACGTGGCCCGGGACATGGACCTGCTCCGCGGGTTGTTCGGCGACCAGCAGCTCAACTACCTGGGCTTCTCCTACGGCTCGGCGCTCGGGCAGTACTACGCCAACATGTTCCCCTCCCGGGTCCGCTCGTTCGTCATCGACGGCGTCCTCGATCCGATCGCCTGGACCACCGGGCGCGGCCAGGAGGCCCAGACCACTCCGCTGGGCACCCGGCTCGGCAGCGCCGACGGCTCCCGGCGCACTCTCGACGAGTTCTTCCGGCTGTGCGACGCGGCCGGTCCGGACTGCGCCTTCTCCGGCAACGCGAGCGGGCGGTTCGCCGCCATGGGCGAGCGGCTGCGCGGGCACCCGGCCACCCTCACCGACCCGTACTCCGGTGAGACGTTCCAGGTGCACTACCAGGACCTGATCTCCATCACCGTGGGTGCGCTCTACGCACCTTTCATCTGGTCCGACCTGGCCTTCCTGCTCGCCGACCTGGAACAGCAGCTGTCGCCACGTGCGCTGGGGGAGCGCCTGGCCGTGATCCGCACCGGACTCGGGCTGGCCCCGAAGGCCCAGGAGCAGTACCCGAACTTCCTGGAGTCCTTCCCCGGCGTCGCCTGCTCCGACAGCGTCAACCCGCGGTCCTTCGCCACGTGGCAGTCGGCCGCGGACCGCGCCGAGGCCCGGTACGGCCGCTTCGGGCGGCTCTGGAACTGGACGGGGAGCGTCTGCCGGTCGTGGCCGACCACCGCCGGTCAGGACCGGTACCTCGGCCCGTGGACGGCGCGCACGGCGTCGCCCGTGCTGGTCGTCGGCAACTACTTCGACCCCGCGACCCCGTACCAGGGAGCTGTGACGGCGTCGCGGCTGCTGCCGAACTCCCGGCTGCTGTCCTACGCCGGCTGGGGGCACACCGCCTTCTTCAGCGCCGGCAACTTCTGCGTGGACAGCGCCGTCACCAAGTACCTGCTGACCACCCGAGTGCCCCCCGCTGGCACCGTGTGCCAGCCGGAGGGGTCACCGTTCGAGCCGTGGTCGGCGGCCCGCCGGAGCGACGCCGAGGCCGGTGCCGCCTTCCACGCCGGAGCGGTCCCGACCGCCGTACGCCGGGCCTTGCACGCCGGCTGATCGATCGCGGGTCCTGCCTGGGCAGCAGGCGCGCCGGCCCCCACCCGTACGGCTCGGGTGGGGGCCGGCCGCGTCGTCACGCAGGAACGGCGAAGGTCGATCACGACCTCGACGGGCGCGGAGGTGGCGTGCGCCTGGGTGGTCAGGGTCATGCCGGTGGCGAGGCCCAGCGCGGTCAGCGCCAGGGTCGCGGTCCGGGTGGACGTCCGGCGGATGCCGGTCATGTCCTCCTTCTTCGAGTGCACGTCTGGTGTCCACGCCGAGGTGGCGGCTGAGGTGCCGGCCCCACATGGGGCGCTCGCCCTACGTACCGCGGGCCGCAGCCCTGTCTCCGGCTCCGGTCCCGCTCAGGGCCGCGCCTGTCCCGGGCAGGCCGACGGCGGGAGCCCACGACCGGGCACTAATCTCGACGGCGCCAGGAGGGCTCGCCTAGTGGCCGATGGCGGCGGTCTTGAAAACCGCTATGGGGTGAAACCCATCGTGGGTTCGAATCCCACGCCCTCCGCTCGATCATCGACCCGCGTCCGTCCGTGGCGGAGCGCCGGAGCGGGCGCCTCGTCGGGTGGCGAGGACGACCTCCGTTCGTGTCGCCCCGCTATCACGTGCCCACTCGCTGTGAACACACGGGGTGTTCCGAGCGTGATCGCGGGCATTCTGCATGGGCAGTCTCGATCATGCAAGTCAGGAAAGGCCACGTCAGAACGCCGCCGGGCGGTTTCGAAACTTCCGGTAAACCTTTGGTCAGACCATAGACATCATGAAATTGCTCACCTAACGTCACCGGCGGTCGCCCGAGGGTGCCCCCGGTGGTTCCCCGCCGTGGGTCGGACGACCTCCATCCGATCGCAGGAGACGACTCTTGAAGAGAGCTCTGTCCGTTGCCCTGGGAGCCGCGCTACTCGCGGCCGTGCCGGCAACAACCGCAACCGCATCCCCGCCGGCGGAGGACCCCGCCGTCAGCGCCACGCGGTCGCACGACCTGTCCAGCCCCCTCAGTGACAAGCAGCGCGACCTCCGTACCGAAGGCATCCAGCAGGTCGTGTCCGGCAAGGCGACCCCGAAGGGCGCCAACCGCGTCGTCGAGGTGTCCAAGGGCCAGTACGTCGAGCTGGCCCAGGAGGAAAGCGACGCCATCTGGACCGTCCTCGGCGAGTTCGGCGACCTGAAGCACAACAAGATCCCCGCGCCGAACCGGAACGTCGACAACACCACGATCTGGACCAAGGACTTCTCGCGGGCCTACTTCGACAAGCTGCTGTACTCCTCGACCGAAGGTGTCACCTCGGTCGCCAACTTCTACGAAGAGCTCTCCTCCGGCCGGTACACCGTCACCGGCGAGGTCGAGAACTGGGTGACGGTCGACGAGCACGAGGCGGCCTGGTACGGCGCGGGCGCCAACGATGACCGCGCCTGGGACTTCGTCAACGAGTCGCTGAACGCGTGGTACGACCGCCAGGAGGTCTCCGGCAAGTCCGCGGCGCAGATCAACTCCTACCTGGCCCAGTACGACGTGTGGGACCGCTACGACTACGACGCCGACGGCGAGTTCGACGAGCCCGACGGCTACATCGACCACTTCCAGGCCGTGCACTCGGGCATGGGTGAGGAGGTCGGCGGCGGCGTCCTCGGCGCGGACGCCATCTGGTCGCACCGCTGGTACAACCAGACGACGCCGATCGGCGCCGGCGGCCCGACCCCGCAGGGCTCGCTCACGCCGAACCAGTTGGGCGGCACCCGCGTCGGCGAGTCGGACTACTGGGTGGGTGACTACACCATCGAGCCGGAGAACGGCGGCGTCGGCGTGTTCGCGCACGAGTTCGGCCACGACCTCGGTCTGCCGGACCTCTACGACACCTCCGGGAACACCGGCGGCGCGGAGAACTCCACCGGCTTCTGGACGCTCATGTCGTCGGGCTCCTACGGCAACAGCGGCAAGCCCGCTGACGGCATCGGCACCCGCCCGATCCACATGGGCGCGTGGGAGAAGCTGTTCCTCGGCTGGCTGGACTACGAGGTCGTGGACTACAAGGAGAAGGTCGACCTGAAGCTCGGCCCGGCGGAGTTCAACAGCCGGTCCAGGCAGGCGGTCATCATGCTGCTGCCGGACAAGCAGGTCGAGATCACGATCGGCACGCCGATCCCGGGTGGCGACGGCGACTTCTTCTACTCGGGCTCGGGCAACAACCTGGACAACACGATGCTGACCCCCAAGCCGACGGGTGCCACGACGGTGCAGGCCCAGGTCAACTACGAGATCGAAAAGGGCTGGGACTACGCCTACGCGGGGTACGTCGACACCAACGGCGATTTCGTCTCGTTGCCGACCAACCTCTCCGATACCGACAACCCCGCGACCCCGGAGGACGAGGAGAACCCCAACAGCCAGAACTTCGGCCACGGGATCTCGGGCAGCAGCGGGAACGTGTGGGAGACGCTCACCGCTGACGTGAGCGGCGTCCCCGACGGTGCGCAGGTCGGTTTCCGCTACTGGACCGACACCGCTGCCGCCGAAAAGGGCTTCATGGTCGACGGCGTGACGTTCGACGCCGCCCCGGTGGCGGACGAGGCATGGACGCTCGACGGCTTCACCGAGACGGTGGGAACCGAGCAGAGCGCGTTCTTCAACGCCTACATCGCCGAGAACCGGACCTACACCGGGTACGACGCCGGCCTGAAGACCGGTCCGTACAACTTCGGGTTCCCGACGAAGCCGGACTGGGCCGAGCGCCTGCCGTACCAGAACGGTCTGCTGATCAGCTACTGGAACGAGCAGTACAGCGACAACAACGTGGGCGAGCACCCCGGTGAGGGCCTGATCCTGCCGGTCGACGCGCACACCGGTCTGCTGTACGAGCCGAACGACAACGAGGGTGAGAGCCCGTACGACGGCGAGAGCTGGCGTCCGCGGGTCCAGTCCTACGACTCCACCTTCGGGCGGCAGAAGACGGACCGGATCACCCTGCACGACCCCGACACCGGTGTCGCCAAGACCTATGGCGGCCTGGCGGCGGTGCCCACGTTCGACGACCGCAAGGACTGGTACGTCGAAGAGGGCGAGCAGCGCGACGCCAACGGCTGGACCGGCGTCAACGTCCCGAAGACCGGCACGAAGATCACGGTGCTGAACACCAGCGGCGCCAACGACACCTTCATGCAGGTCCGGATCAACTGATCCAGCGGTAATCCCAGAACGGCCCGCCGGCATTCCGCCGGCGGGCCGTTCTGCTGTTCGCGGTGATGTGGGTCCCGCGACCGGTCAGCTGCTCAGGAGCTTCGCCTTCTGTGCGGCGAACTCGTCCTCGGTCAGGATCCCGGCGTCCCGGAGCTCGCCGAGCCTGCGCAGCTGGTCGACCAGGTCGACCTGCGGTGCCGCGGGCGCCGGTGCGGCGGGCGGGGCTGCCGGCGCGCCGAAAGCCGCACCCGCGGCGGCCATGCCGGGGTTGACGTGCAGGTACTGGGACTGCCGCTCGATCGTCTTCTTGTTCCTGGCCTCGCTGATCAACGGCGTGAGGATGTCGACGACGCCGTAGGGGTTCTCGATGTTGTCCAGCACGACCTGACCGGTCGTCGTCCCGTGGGTGCTGCCGTGGTCGGCCATGCCGTCCAGGTCGAACATCCCGGTGGGGTTGGCGGCGTACGCCGCGTCGTCCAGCGTGAGGACGACGTCGCCGATGTCCTTGTCGCGCTGCCAGACGGCCTGCCGGACGTCGATGTCCTTCACCGACCACAGCGGCACGCTCTCGGTCTTCGTGCCCAGCAGGCCGCTCTCGATCCAGACCCGGTCCCTGGTCACGCGGTAGCGGGCCTTCGAGACGCCCATCGCGCTGGTGGCCACACTCTTGCTCTCGCCGAACCAGAGGGTGTTCGGGTCGTTGGCCCACTGCTCGGTGCGCTTGGACTGCTGCTCGACGAGCTTCTGCTTGCCCTGGTCGGCCATGGCCTTGCCCTGGTCGGCCACCTGCTTGAGGCGGTCCTTCCAGCTGACCTTGCCGCCGGCCGGAGCGCCCGCTGCCGGAGCGGCGGCCGATGCGCCGAACGGTGCCGGGGGTGGCGGGGGTGCGAACGCGGGGGCGGGTGGTGGGAACGGCGCCGTCAGCGGTTCCTGGCCCGTCGTCCCCTGATCGGAGACGTGCTCGGTCCAGGCCGCGCCGTCCCAGTACCGGAGTTCGTGGGCTCCACTGGGATCGGGCAACCAGCTCGCATCTGCCATGGCTTCTCCTCCGTCGCCTCGTAGCCGAGGGGAGGATGCCAGCGCCCGCCCTGCTGCGGGAGGCCTCGGGACGCGGCGAGATCGCCGATCTCGCCGCCGGACCTCGGTCAGCGGGAGCGGGAGGACCGCCCCGTGCCCGGGCGACCGGTGGTCCGGCCGGCCCGACCGGCGTCGGCCCGTCGCCCGCGATTCCGCCCGCCCTCGCTGACGGTGGCTCGACTCCCCGACGCCGGCCGCTGGTGCCGGTGCGGAGCGTCGTCCCGGGAACCGGGAGTGCGCACGGGCCGGGTGGCGCAGCCGCGGCAGGTGGTGAACCACGGGGCGATCCCCGTGCCGCACTCCACACACGTGCCGGACGCCGTCAGCGTGATGGCACCGGGAAGGAGTTCGGTGATGCGCGTGGCGCAGGCGTCCTCGACGTCGGCGGCGTCGTCGCTGTCGAGCCCCGCGACGCCGGGGAAGGACCGCAGCAGGGTCTGCGCGTCGCGGGCCGCGGCGGCGGCCTGCTCGTAGTCCTCGACGCTGCCCTTGGCCGGCATCGGCGCGAGCACGGTCTCCGGCAGCACGGGGAGCCCGACGGCCGACCGGAGCGCGGCCTCGGCCAGCGTGAGCCAGCGGGTGCGGCGCGGCGGGTTGTAGTCGATGGGCAGGTTGATCAGCCGCCACACCGTCCAGAGGTCGCCGGCGGCACCGAGCGGGCCCTTCAGCAGCGGAAGGAGGGCGTGCACCCGGACGACGAGGCTCGTCACGTCGTCCGCCGTCATCGGGCGGTCCTTGGTGGCCGCGCGTGCCCAGGCCATCCAGCGGGTGAGGGCCTCGGGCAGGTCGACCGGCTCGAACGCGCCCAGGTCGTCGAGCTCGGGGCGCAGCCGTGGCGACCGCTTGGGCAGGTCGCTCATCGCGTCGCCGCGGGCCACCTCCGCGCCTTCCTTGAGCAGTCCGGCGTCGGCCCGCAGTCCGGTCACGCCGGCGAGGACGCCGACCGAGCCGTGCCCGGTGAGGCCGTAGCGGCCGGCCCGCCCGGCGATCTGGGCGGTCTCCCAGGTGCGCAGCGGGCGCCGCTCCACGCCGTCGAACTTGGTGGTCTCGGCGAACAGCACGGTCGTCGCGGGCACGTTGATGCCGTGGCCGATGACGTCGGTGGTCACCAGCACCTCGGTCTCGCCACTGGTGAAGCGCTCGATGACGTCGCGGCGGGTGGCCGGTGGCAGCGCCCCGTAGAGGACGCCGACCTTGCCGGGCCGCGCCGGATCGAGGGCGGCGGCCACGGCGTAGACGGCCTTGCGGGAGAAGGCGACGACGAGGGTCTGCGGGCGCACGGCGTCGGGGCGGACGGGCGTGCGCAGCACGTCGAGACGCGACAGCCGCTTGTGGTTGACCACCGTGAGCTTCTTGGCGTCGGCCACCAGCGGCTTGAGCAGCAGGTAGGCCTCGGCCGCGGAGATGAGGTGCATCTCGCGGTAGTCGCCGGTGAGCACCAGGCGGGCCCAGTGGTGGCCGCGGTCGGGGTCGGCGACCCAGTGCGACTCGTCGAGCACCAGGAGGTCGCCGCGCATGGGCGCCTTCTCCACGGTGCAGCACACGATCTTGGCGTCGGGGTCGATCTCCTCCTCGCCGGTGGACAGGCCGACGCTGCCCGCCGGGAGTTGGGCGGAGAGCCGGGCGTAGGCCTCGTGCGCGAGCTGGCGCAGGGGAGCGGCGTAGACGCCGGAGCCGTTCTTCGCCAGCGCGACCAGGGAGTCGTGCGTCTTGCCGGAGTTGGTCGGCCCCAGGTGGAAGACGACCTCCTCGGGGCGGGTGGTGCGCACCGGGAGCTCGGGCTCGGCGCCCTCCACCCAGCTCTGCTGGGCGAGCCGCTCGATGCGCGCGGCGGCGCGGTCGTCGTTGCGGGTCTGGAGGTCGCGGGCGACGTTGCGCTTACGGCGTCGGTCGTCGTGCTGTCGGTCGTCGTGCTGCTGCGGGAAGTCACTCACAGGTCGGAACAGGCCTTTGTTCGGGAATCGGGGCGGGTCGACGCGAGCTGTCGCGGACCCTACGGGTGGGTAACACCGCGAACCGCCGCAACATGCCCGGTCGGTCTCAGCGACGGCGGCGGTTGCCGAAGAGGCCGCGGGTGAACTCCCGCCCCAGCGCGGACGCCGCCGACCGCGCGAACGACCGGAACGCCGCGGAGCCGAGCACCTGGCCGACCACGCCGCCCTCGTCGGGGTCGGCCTTCGGACGGGCGCGGGGACGTTCCGGCCGGCGGGGCTCCCGATCACGGACGTCGACCTCCGGCGCGGGCGCCGGTGCCGGTGCCAGGCGGGTGGCGAGGCGCTCGTAGGCGGACTCGCGGTCGACCGCCTGCCCGTACTTCGCGTTCAGCGGCGAGGCCGACACCAGGCCGGTCATCACCGAGGGCTCGACCGGCGCCATGAGGGAGCGGGGCGCCCGGAGCATCGTCCAGGCCACCGGTGTGGGCGATCCACGCTCCGACAGGACCGTCACCGCGGCCTCGCCGGTCCCGAGCGACGTGAGCAGCTCGTCGAGGTCGTAGTCGTCGGTCTTCGGGAAGGTGGACACGGTCCTGCGGAGTGCCTTCGCGTCCTCCGGGGTGAACGTGCGCAGCGCGTGCTGCACGCGGTTGCCCAGCTGACCGAGCACCGCGCTGGGCACGTCGGTGGGGTTCTGGGTGACGAAGAAGATGCCGACGCCCTTGGACCGGATGAGCCGGACCGTCTGCGTCACGGACTCGAGGAACGCCTTGCTCGCCCCGTTGAACAGCAGGTGGGCCTCGTCGAAGAAGAACACCAGCTTCGGCTTGTCGACGTCACCGACCTCGGGCAGCTCCTCGAACAGCTCGGCCAGCAGCCACATGAGGAAGGTGGAGAACAGTGCGGGCCGGTCCTGCACGGCGACCAGCTCCACCGCGCTGATCACGCCGCGGCCGTCCGACGTCGTGCGCAGGATGTCGGCCGGCTCCCACTCGGGCTCACCGAAGAAGACGTCGCCGCCGAGCTCCTCCAGGCCGATCAGGTTCCGCAGGATCACGCCCGCGGTGGCCGGGGAGAGCCCGCCCAGGTTCTTCAGCTCCGGCCTGCCCTCGTCGCTGATCAGCCAGCTCACGACCGAGCGCAGGTCCTTGAGGTCGAGCAGCGGCAGTCCGGCGTCGTCGGCGTAGTGGAAGATCAACCCCAGCGAGCTCTCCTGCGTCGGGTTGAGATCGAGAACCTTCGACAGCAGCACCGGGCCGAAGCCGGTCATCGTCGCCCGCACCGGTACTCCGGGGCCGATGCCACCCAGCGACAGGAACTCCACCGGGAACGCGGTCGGCGCCCACGCGTCGCCGGTCTGCGCGGCCCGTGTGGTCACCCGGTCGCTCGTCGCGCCGGGTGCGGCCAGCCCGCTCAGGTCGCCCTTCACGTCGGCCAGCACGACCGGGACGCCCGCGGCCGAGAGCTGCTCGGCGATCACCTGCAGGGTCTTGGTCTTGCCGGTACCCGTCGCGCCGGCGATGAGGCCGTGCCGATTGAGCATCGACAGCGGAATCCGCACCCGCGCGTCGGGGTGCGGTGCGCCGAGACGGACGACGGCACCGAGCTCCAGGGCCTGCCCCTCGACGGCGTATCCGGCCGCGATACGGGTGGCGGTCTCGTCCGCGGGGTTCTCCGGAGCCTCGGTCACCCGCCGGACGCTAATGCCATCGCCGGTGGGGCGCCCATGGACGCACCTCCGCCGAAGTCAGTGCAGGCGGCGGGCGGCGGCGGTCAGGGTGCGGGCGGTGAGCCGGCCGTCCGACAGCCCCAGCCGGACGACGTCGTCGAACACCCGCTGGTCGTCGGCCGCCGCCCGGAAGACGCCGTCCATGATGCGCGGCCAGCGGCTGGCCAGGGACGCCGTCGACGAGTGCAGCAGGTGCCGGCCGAGCCGGCGGCGCAGCGCCCCGCGGTACGCCGCCCCGGCGTCGGGACCCCGCAGCGCGGCCGCGCCCGCGAGGGCACCGGACAGGACGGCGTAGAAGATGCCCTCCCCGGTGAGCGGGTTGATCAGCGAGGCGGCGTCCCCGGCGAGCAGGACCCGCCCGTCGGGCCGGCGCGGCCGCCCGGTCGACAGCGGCAGCCGGTGCGCCTTGAGCTCGGCCGGCTCGACGCCGGGCAGCAGCCGGTTCAGCCCGGCCAGCAGCCCCTCGCGGTTGACCCCGCCGGACACCAGCTCCCCGTAGCCCACGTTCGCCCTGCCGTCGCCGAGCGGGAACGACCACGCGTAGGCCGGCCAGCGCTGTTCGGTGGTGAGGATCGCCTGCACGCCCTCGAGGCCGGCCGGCACCGGGGCGTAGCCGCGGATCGCGATGGCGAGCTGCCCCGGCCGGTTCGGCGGCTGCCCCAGTGCCCGGCGGACGACGGACTCCGCACCGTCGGCCCCGACGACGGCGCTCGCCGTCAGCACGCCGTCGACGTCGACGCCGCCGGGGTGCACGGTCAGTCGCCGGACGACGTGCCGGCGCAGCTCGGCGCCGGAAGCGAGCGCCGCGGTCAGCAGCCGGTCGTCGAACACCGCCCGGGGGACGACGGCGGCCGGCCGGTGCATCGCCCGCTCGACCGTGGCCCCGCCGGGTGAGCGCAGCCGGAGCCGGTGCACGTCGGGGTATCCGGCGGTGAGCGCGGCCGGATCGAGGCCGAGGCCGGCGAGGACGTCCAGCGCCTCGGGAGCGATGCCGTCGCCGCACACCTTGTCCCGCGGGAACTGCGCCCGGTCGAGGACGAGCACCCGCGCCGACGGATCGGCCCGTCGAGCGGCGAGCGCGGCCGCCGCGCCGGCCGGGCCGCCGCCCACGACGACGACGTCCCAGTGCTCGGCGGGCGGCGGCATGCTGCGAACGCTAGGCAGCCGCGGCGATCACTGCCGAACGGGCCTCGGGACGCCGTCCAAGTTCTGGGAGAGCAGCCGCCGCCAGCTGTCGAGATCGTGGGAGGCGGGCTCGGTGGTCGCCATGAAGTCCAGCAGCACGTCGCAGAACCGGCCCGGCTCGTCGAGGTGTGGCCAGTGCCCGGCACCGGAAAAGACCTCCACCCGCGCGCTGGGCACCAGCTCCCGCACGGTGTCGGCGTGCTGGGCCGGAACGATCGGGTCGCGGCCGCCCCACACGACCAGCATCGGGATGGAGTTGGCGAGGTAGAGCCGGTCCAGCGCGGTGACCGCCTGCCCGTGGGCGTCCACCACTCCGCGCAGCGTGCGCAGGAAGGCGCGGCGGGCCTCGACGTCCTTCAGTGCCCAGAGCGCCTCGCCGGCCTGCGCCAGGTCGCCGACCCGCTTCCAGCCCGCCGTGCGGCCGACCTTCTCGACCATCTGGAAGCCCAGCCGCAGCGGGCCGGAGACCCCGGTCAGCGCGGTGACCACCAGTTCGGCGCCGGGCAGGGTGGCCGCCCGCAGCCCGGCCGAGAGCTCCGGACCGAGACCGCCGCTGCCGACCAGCGCCAGCCGCTGGCACCGCTCGGGGAACTGGTAGGCGAACTGCAGCGCGATCCCGCCGCCGAGTGAGTGGCCGACGACGGTCGCCTGCTCGATGTCGAGGACGGTGAGCAGGTCCCGCATCCCGTTGGCGTACGCGGCGATGGAGTAGTCGCCGCGGGGCTTGTCGGAGTCGCCGTGCCCGAGCAGGTCCGGCGCGATGACCGTGTAGTCCTCCGCGAGCCGGTCGATGACCCCTGACCAGGTGGAGCAGTTGTTGCCGATCCCGTGCAGGAGGAGCAGCGCCGGACCGCTTCCCGCCCGGATGAACGCGCGTCGATGACCGTGGACGACGCGGATCTCGGCGACCTGACGGGGTGGCATCCACCCAGTCCACCACGGCGCTGTTGCTGGCGGATTACCGGGCAGAAGGGCGGTTTCCGTACCGAGGATCCGCGGCGCCGGCCGCCGGGCGGTCGGTTCAGGCCGGCGGCGGCGGGGCGGTCCATTTCCGCGCCGGGTGCTGATAGCCGTCGATGAACGCGAGCAGGGCGGAAGCGTCGGACACCACCCCGAGCGCGTCCAGGCGCGCCGCGTCGAGGTAACCGTCGTCCACCATGCGGCGCAGCTGGGTCAGGAGCGGCTGCCAGAACCCGTCGACGTCGATCAGGGCGGTCGGCTTGGCGTGCAGGCCGAGCATTCCCCAGGTCCAGGCCTCGAAGAGCTCCTCGAGGGTGCCCGCGGCGCCGGGGAGCGCGACGAACGCGTCGGCGAGGTCGGCCATGACCGCCTTGCGCTCGTGCATCGACTGCACGACCTCCAGGCGGGGCAGCCCGGGGTGCGCGACCTCGTCGTCCACCAGGTGCTGAGGAATGACGCCGATGACCTCGCCGCCGGCGGCCAGTGCCGCGTCGGCGACGACGCCCATCAGCCCGACCTTGCCGCCGCCGTAGACGATGCCCACGCCCGCTTCGGCCAGGCTCCGGGCGAACGCGGCCGTGGCGGCGGCGTGGGACGGCGGACCGGCGTGGGACCCGGTGAAGACGGCGATGCGCATCCGCAGGAGGCTAGGCCGGGCACCGGCGCGAGCTGTTCCCGGCCCCGTCCGGGGGCTCGCCCCGAGCGTGCGGGGGGAGCGGGACGGGGGCCTCCGTCAGCCGCGGTAGTAGCGGTAGACCGGCTCCGCGATGCAGACCGGCTTGTCGCCGCCCTCGCGCTCGATGACGGCGGCCAGGGTCAGCTGCAGCCCGCCGGCGACCTCGTCGACGGCCTTGAGGGTCGCGGTCAGCCGGACCTTCGCGCCCACCGGCACGGGGGAGGGGAAGCGCACCTTGTTCAGGCCGTAGTTGACGCCCATCGCCATGTCCGTGACGAGCAGGACCTCCGCCGACAGCGGGGCCAGCAGCGACAGGGTCAGGTAGCCGTGGGCGATCGGGCCGCCGAAGGGGCTCTCGGCCTTCGCGCGCTCGACGTCGACGTGGATCCACTGGTGGTCACCGGTCGCCTCGGCGAACAGGTTGACGTGTTCCTGGGTGACCTCGTGCCACTCGCTGCTGCCGAGCTCGGTGCCGACGAGTCCGGGGACCTCTGCCATGGTCGTGGTGGTGCTCATGCGGG
>JAOPWH010000272.1 GCA_025965795.1 Blastococcus sp. | reverse complement strand
CGTGGCTGGCGGGGCAGGACGCCACGGGCGAGGACGGCCCGCACCGCTACCTGCACGTGCCCGATGTCGTCGTCGCCGACCTGACCGGTCGGCTGGTCACCGACACCTCGCACGCGCTCAAGGCCGGGATCGACCCGGTGGGTGGCCGCTGGCCGGCGGAGCTGCTGCGAGTGGCGGGGGTGGACTGCGCGGCCCTGCCGGAGCTGGTGCACCCCGGCGCCGTCGTCGGGGTTGTCCGCCCCGCCCTCGCCGCGGAGCTCGGACTCCCGGCGGGCGTGCGCGTGGTGGCCGGGATGACCGACGGCTGCACCGCCCAGCTCGCCGCCGGTGCTGTCGCGCCGGGTCGCACCGCGGGCGTGCTCGGGACGACGCTGGTGCTCAAGGGGGTCGCCGCCGCCGAGGTGACCGGGTTCGGCGGGGCGGTGTACTCCCACCTGGCCCCCGACGGCCGGTGGTGGCCCGGCGGCGCGTCGAACACCGGAGCCGGCATCCTCGCTGCCGAGGGCGGGGTACCGGACCTGGCCGGCGCGGACGCCGACGCGGCCCGCCAGGGGCCCTCCCCCTGGACCGCCTATCCCCTCCCGGGGACCGGCGAGCGTTTCCCCTTCGTCCGACCGGACGCCATCGGCTTCCTCCTGGCCCCGCTCTCGCTGTCCGTCCTGGAGCGGCACCGTGCGCGGCTGGACGGCGTCGCCTACGTGGAGCGCCTCGGCCTCGAGCGGCTGGCCGCTCTGGGCGTGGCCTCGACCGACCATCGCGTCGCCGGCGGCGGCACCCGGTCCCTCGTGTGGACGACCATCCGCGCGAGCGTCCTCGGCCGCCCGGTCACCCGGCCGGCCGAGCCATCGAGCGCCTTCGGCGCGTCCGTCCTGGCCGCCGCCGCCCTGTCCGGTGGGCTCCCCGCGGAGGCCGCGGACCGGATGGTGCACGGCGTCGAGGTGGTCGACCCCGACCCCGCCCAGGTCGGCCCTCTCGAGGAGGGCTACCGGCGACTGATCGATGAGCTGCGCCGCCGCGGCTGGCTCGACGACGGCGCCTGAGTCCCGACCGACCGATGAACAAGAGGAGAGATCGATGCCGATCACCCACGGTGTCCACGCGCTGGTCTGGACCGGAGGCTGGTCCCCCGACGAGGCCCGCCACGCCATCGCCGCCACCGCCGAGGCGGGGTACGACCTGATCGAGATCGCGCCGATCGACCCGACCGGCTTCGACGCGGAGATGACCGCCGCACTACTGCAGGAGTACAGCCTGCAGGTCAGCGCGTCTCTGGGGCTGAGCGAGGACACCGACGTGTCCAGCGAGGACCCCGACGTCGTGGCCCGGGGGCGCGAGCGGCTGGCCACGGCCCTGTCCGTGCTGCGGGACAGCGGTGGCACGGTGCTGTGCGGCGTCCTCTACTCGAAGCTCGGCAAGTACGCCGGTCCGGCCACCGAGCGGGGGCGGGCCAACTCCCAGGAGTCCATCGCCTGGCTGGCCGACAAGGCCGCCGACTCCGGCGTGACCCTGGCCCTGGAGTTCTGCAACCGGTACGAGACCAACATCATCAACACGACGCAGGAGACGCTGGACTTCATCGCGGCGGTCGGCCGGCCCAACGTCATGGCCCACCTCGACACTTATCACATGAACATCGAGGAGCACTCCTTCCGCGAGGCGGTGCAGGCGGCGGCCGTGGCCGGGCGGCTGGGCTACGTGCACGTCGGCGAGTCGCACCGCGGCGCACTCGGCACCGGAACCATCCCGTGGACGGAGTTCTTCTCGGCGCTCACCGAGGTCGGCTACGAGGGCATCATGACCTTCGAGTCGTTCTCCTCCGAGGTCGTGCACCGCACGCTCTCCAACGACCTGGCGATCTGGCGCAACCTGTGGACCGACAACCGCGCCCTCGCCCGCGACGCGCTCTCCTTCACGAAGAGCAGGCTGGCGGCGGCCACCGGCCGGGCCTGAGACCTAGGACCAGACGGCGGCCACCCGCGCCTCGGCCGCCTGCCAGGCCCGGTCGGCGCCGGGCCGCGGCAGGTGGAGGCGCACGTCCTGCGTGTGCCGTAGCAGCGCCCGCAGCTCGGCCAGGCCCCCCGAGACCGCTCCGGCCGCACGGGCCTGGACCAGCGCGTTGCCCAGCGCCGCGGCCTCCACCGGGCCGGCGAACACCGGCAGCCCGCAGGCGTCCGCGGTGAGCTGACAGAGCATCGTATTGCGGGCTCCGCCACCGACGAGATGCACCGCCTCGACCTCGCGACCGGACAGCTCGGCGGCGCTGCGCACGCTCCTCCGGTAGGCCAGCGCGAGGCTGTCCAGGATGCACCGGACCACCTCCGCCTGGCTCCGTGGCGGCGTCTGCCCGGTCTCGGCGCAGGCGGCGGCGATCCGGACCGGCATGTCCCCGGGTGCGAGGAAGCGCGGGTCGTCGGCGTCGACCACGGCGGTGAACGCCGGGACCTGCGCAGCGGCGGCCAGCAGATCGGGCAGGTCGGCGATCAGCCCCTGCGCCGCCCACGTGCGCTGCGACTCCTGCAGCAGCCACAGGCCCATGATGTTGTGGAGGTAACGGACCGTTCCGTCCACGCCCAGCTCGTTGGTGAACCCCGCCGCCCGGCTCTCCTCGGAGAGCACCGGTTTGTCCAGCTCCACGCCGACCAGGGACCAGGTGCCGCACGAGATGTAGGCGAACGCGTCCGTTGCGGCGGGCACGCCGACGACCGCGGACGCGGTGTCGTGCGAGCCGACCGCGGTCACCGGCACCGGCCCGGGCAGGCCGGTCTCGGCGAGGACCTCGGGGGTCAGCTCGCCGAGCCGGTCCCCGGGCCGGCGCAGCGGCGGGAACAGCTCCCGGGGCAGGCCGACCCGGTCGATCAGCTCTCCGGCCCACTCCCGCGTCGTCGCGTCGAGCAGCCCGGTGGTCGAGGCATTGGTGACCTCGGCGCCGACGGCGCCGGTGAGCCAGTGCGCCAGCAGGTCCGGGACGAGCAGGAACTGCCGGGCCGCGTCCAGCTGGGCCGTCCCGCGGGCCGCAACGAGCTGGAAGACCGTGTTGAACGGCAGGTGCTGCAGCCCGTTGATCCGGTACAGCTCCTCCGGGCCGACGACCGCGTGCACCGCCGCCACCCCGGTCTCGTGCCGGGCGTCGCGGTAGTGCACCGGATTGCCCAGCAGCGCGCCGTCGGCGTCCAGCAGTCCGTGGTCGACCGCCCAGCTGTCAATGCCCACGCCGTCCAGCCGGCCGCCGTCGCGGCCCGCCGCCCGCAGCCCGTCCAGCACGCCGCCGTAGAGGCCCAGGATGTCCCAGTGCAGCGTGCCCGAGGTGCGCACCGGCCGGTTGGCGAACCGGTGCACCTCGTGCAGTTCCAGCAGGTCGGGGCCGACCCGCGCCGCCATCACCCGCCCACTCGAGGCACCCAGGTCGACGGCCGCGAAGGTCAGTTCCCGGCTCACGCCCCGTCCCCCAGGACAGAGATGGCCACTTCTGCCCGCACGTCAGCGGAGGAAGGCGGCGGCGACGCCCGAGTCGACCGGGATGTGCAGGCCGGTGGTGCGCGTCAGGTCGCCGCCGGTCAGGGCAAAGACGGCGTCCGCGACATGGTCGGGCAGCACCTCCCGCTTGAGCAGGGTCCGCTGGGCGTAGAACTCGCCCAGCTTCTCCTCCGGGACGCCGTAGACAGCGGCCCGGCTGGCGCCCCAGCCGCCGGCGAAGATGCCCGACCCGCGGACGACGCCGTCCGGGTTGATCCCGTTGACCCGGATCTGGTGCGGGCCGAGCTCCGCGGCCAGGAGCCGAACCTGGTGGGCCTGGTCGGCCTTGGCGGCGCCGTAGGCGACGTTGTTCGGGCCGGCGAAGAGCGAGTTCTTCGACGAGATGTAGACGATGTCACCGCCGATCCCTTGCTCCATCATGATCCGGGCCGCCTCGCGCGAGACGAGGAAGCTGCCCTTGGCCATGACGTCGTGCTGCAGGTCCCAGTCGGCCTCGGTGGTCTCCAGCAGCGGCTTGGAGATCGACAGCCCGGCGTTGTTGACCACCAGGTCGACCCCGCCGAAGGCGAGGACCGCCTCGCGGAACGCGGCGGCGACGGCCTCGGCGTCGGACACGTCGGCGGCCACGCCGACCGCGACGTCGGCGTTGCCTATCCCGGCGGCGGCGTCGGTCGCCTTCTGCAGGTCCAGGTCGGCGACGACGACGCAGGCACCCTCGGCGGCCAGCCGGACCGCGATGGCCTTGCCGATCCCGGACGCGGCACCGGTCACCAGCGCGACCCGCGTCGCCAGCGGCTTGGGCTTGGGCATCCGGGCGAGCTTGGCCTCCTCCAGCGCCCAGTACTCGATGCGGAACTTCTCGCTCTCGTCGATCGGCGCGTACCTGGAGACGGCCTCGGCGCCCCGCATCACGTTGATCGCGTTGACGTAGAACTCGCCGGCCACCCGCGCGGTCTGCTTGTTCGCCCCGAAGCTGAACATGCCGACGCCGGGCACCAGCACGATCGCCGGGTCGGCGCCGCGCATCGGCGGGCTGTCGGGGGTGGCGTGCCGCGCGTAGTAGGCGGCGTACTCGGCGCGGTACTCCGCGTGCAGCTCCTTCAGCCGCGCGACGACGTCCTCGAGCGGCGCGTTCGCCGGGAGGTCCACGACCATGGGACGCACCTTCGTGCGCAGGAAGTGGTCGGGGCAGGAGGTGCCGAGCGCCGCCAGCCGCGGGTGCTCGGAGGCGGCAAGGAAATCGAGGACCACGTCGGAGTCGGTGAAGTGCCCGACCTGCGGTCTGTCGGTGGAGGCGAGGCCGCGGATCACCGGGGCCAGCTGCGCCGCCTTGTGTCGGCGCTCTCCCGCGCCGAGCGCCTCGAAGCCGGGAAGCACCTCGCCGAACGGCTGCGGCCGCCCGCGATCGACGAGGAACCGCTCCGCCGTCCGGATGATCTCCAGCGAGTTGGCCTCGCACTCCTCGCTCGTCCCGGCCCACGCGGTCACGCCGTGCCCGCCGAGGATGCAGCCGATCGCCTGCGGGTTCTTCTCGGCGATCTCGGCGATGTCGAGCCCGAGCTGGAAGCCCGGACGACGCCACGGAACCCAGACGACGCGGTCGCCGAAGCACTCGCGGGTCAGTGCCTCGCCGTCCGCGGCCGTGGCCAGCGCGATGCCGGAGTCGGGGTGCAGATGGTCGACGTGGGCCGAGCGCACCAGGCCGTGCATCGCGGTGTCGATCGACGGCGCCGCGCCACCGCGGCCGTGCAGGCAGAAGTCGAACGCCGCGACCATCTCGTCCTCGCGGTCGACGCCCGGGTAGACGTCGACCAGCGAGCGCAGCCGGTCCAGCCGGAGCACCGCCAGGCCCGGCTCGGTCAGCGTGCCCAGGTCGCCGCCCGAGCCCTTGACCCACAGCAGGTCGACGGGCTTGCCCGTGACCGGGTCGGTCCCGGTGCCCTGGGCCGAGGTGTTGCCGCCGGCGTAGTTGGTGTTGCGCGGGTCTGCGCCGAGCCGGTTGCTGCGGGCCAGGAGGTCACTGACCACGGGGTTCGTCATGTTCCGATCCTTCGCTGGAGTCTCGTGGGAGGTGCTCATGCGCCCCAGCCGGCCTGCTGGCCGCCGACGCGCTCGCCGGCGATCCGCTCCTGGTATCCGGAGCGGGCGTAGGCGGCGTACGGCTCGGCGTCGAGCCCCTTGCTCTCGCGGAGTTCGGCCAGCAGCGGCCGGACGTCGGTGTTGTACGCGTCCATCAGGACGGCGTTGGCGCCCAGCACGTCACCGGCCTGCTGAGCGGATGCCAGCGCGTCCCGGTCGATGAGCAGCGCCTTCGCCGTCGCCTCCTGGACGTTCATGACCGACCGGATCTGGCCGGGGATCTTCGGCTCGATGTTGTGGCACTGGTCGAGCATGAAGTTGACGCCGGACGCCGGATCCAGCGCCTCGTTGCCGACGATCTCGTTCATGATCCGGAACAGCTGGAACGGGTCCGCGGAGCCCACGATGAGGTCGTCGTCTGCGTAGTTGCGGGAGTTGAAGTCGAAGGCACCCAGACGACCGGCCCTGAGCAGCTGCATGACGATGAACTCGATGTTCGTGCCGGGGGCGTGGTGGCCGGTGTCGAGCACGACCTGAGCCCGATCGCCGAGGGCGAGACAGTGCAGAAGCGAGGTGCCCCAGTCGGGGATGTCCATCGCGTAGAAGTACGGCTCGAAGAACTTGTACTCGATGAGCAGCCGGTGGGTCGGGTCCAGGAGCGCGTAGATCTGCTGCAGCGAGTCGGCCAGCCGGTCCTGGCGACCGCGCAGGTCGTCCTGACCCGGGTAGTTGGTGCCGTCGGGAAGCCAGAGCTTGAGGTCCGTCGAGCCGGTCTGCCGCATCACCTCCACGCACTCGGCGTGGTGGTCGATCGCCTTGCGGCGCACCGCTTCGTCCGGGTGGGTCAGCGAGCCGAGCCGATAGTCGTCGTCCTGGAACAGATTGCAGTTCACCGCCCCGAGCCGCAGCCCGAGGTCCGCGGCATGGGCGGTGAGCTTGCCGTAGTCGTCGACGCGGTCCCAGGGGATGTGCAGCGAGACCCGCGGCGCGACACCGGTGTACGTGTGCACCTGAGCGGCGTCCTCGAGCTTCTCGAACGGGTCGCGGGCGACGCCCGGCTGCCCGAACACCTTGAACCGGGTACCGGAGTTGCCGAAGGCCCAGGAGGGCAGCTCGATCGTCTGCTGGGCCAGCGCCTCGAGGGCGCGAGCTCGGAGGTCGGTCACGGGATCTCTCCGTTCGTGGTGGTCTTCCCTCGCCGCCGAGCTGGGCGACGATGTCGGAGACCGGGGAGGTCCCCCGTCTCTCGCGGCCGGCGGCCCGGCGTCCTCCGTCGGGAGGTCGGATCGAGGGCCAGGCCCGCTCCTGGTCTCCAGGTCCGGGCATGTCCCGTCGCCCCGTGGCGACGCACGTGACCGGAGTGAAACGATTCACGTGACGTGGCACACAGACTAATGAAGCGCTCGGACAGCGTCAAGGGATGGCACGCCGGTACAGCAGCGGCGGCTCCGGGAGGTCCGCCGGCGGTCGCGCCCGGAGAACCCGCCCCCGTCGTCGACCCCCCGTCCGGGCCCAGCAGCGACAGCCTCGTTCGTCATCGCGGGGACCCGCTACCGGCCCGACACGTCACCGCGAGGTAACGATGGAACCGCTGCGAACCAGCCCCCTTGACGCCGCATGAGCGGCGCCCTAATGTGGCTCGGGTCACATGAATCGTTTCATGCAGCACACGGTCGTCCCACCCATGGGCCCACCGGCCCACCCGAGGATCCCCCGGCACCCCGCCGGGACCTCCCCCGGGCAGCGAACCCGACCTGCGACGAGAAGAGGATGAGCATGAGGAAGATGCGTAGGAGGAGTTTGGCCGCGGTTCTCGGTCTGGGGCTCGCTCTGGCGGCCTCCGGCTGCGGACAGGGCAGCGGAGGCTCGGCCGCCAACGGTTCCGGCAGCAGCAGTGGTGGCGACAAGCAGTTCACGGTCGCCTTCGTGCCGAAGCTGCAAGGCATTCCGTACTTCGAAGCCATGAACACCGGCGGCGCGGCAGCCTGCAAGGCGATCGGCTGCAAGTGGCTGTACCAGGGCCCGGTCGCGGCCGACCCGGCAGCACAGGCCGACATCGTCCGGTCCTACATCCAGCAGAAGGTCGACGCACTCATCGTCGCGCCCAACGACCCCGACTCCATGGCTCCCCTGCTGCAGCAGGCCAAGGACGCCGGCATCAAGGTGGCTACCTCCGACACGGACGCGCCGAACTCGGTGCGCGAGGTCTTCGTCGAGCAGGCCTCGACCGAGGGCATCGGCCAGGCGTTGACCGACGCACTCCTGACCGCGATGGGCGGCAAGGGCAAGTACGCCATCGTCTCGTGCGGACAGACCGCCCAGAACCTCAACAGCTGGATCGACGTCCAGAAGAGCTACACGGCGGAGAAGTACCCCGACGCCGAGATCGTCGACATCGTGTACGCCGGTGAGGACCAGGCCAAGGCGACCCAGATGGCGACCGACCTCATGAACGCCCATCCGGACCTGACCGGCCTCGTGGGCGAGTGCACCTCGTCGGCGCCCGGTGTGGCCCAGGCGGTACGGGACGCCGGCAAGACCGGCAAGGTCTTCACCGTCGGGCTCGGGACGCCGCAGTCGATGGCGCCCTACCTCGCGGACGGTTCGTCCAGTGCCAGCATCCTCTGGGACGTCGAGAACCTCGGCTACCTGACCGCATGGGCGGGTGTGCAACTGGCGCAGGGCAAGGCGTTCGCGGCCACGAACGACGTCAGCGACAAGATCACCGGCGTCACGTTCGACGACCAGACCAAGACGCTCCTCCTCGGTCCGGCGCTGCGGATCACCAAGGAGAACGCGGGCGACTACAACTACTGAGCGATCGGGGAGGGCCGGTGGCCCCGGCCCTCCCCGGCACGTCTGGTCCGAGAGGGACACCATGAGCGAAACGCCTGACACCCGCACGCCCGGCGCACCGGCTCCCGAGTCCCGGGACACGGCCGCGGTTGTACGGCTGACCGTCCGAGGGGTCTCCAAACGGTTCGGTGCCGTCCGCGCGATCCGCAACGCGGACCTGTCGGTCCACGCCGGTGAGGTCCACGCCCTCGTCGGCGAGAACGGCGCCGGCAAGTCGACCCTGATCAAGATCTTTGCAGGGGCGGAGACCGCCGACACCGGCGAGCTGACCTTCGAGAGTCAGCCGGTGACCATCCGCAGCACGGCCGATGCCATCGGGCTGGGCATCGCCACGGTCTACCAGGAGCCCCAGCTCTTCCGGGACCTGACCGTGGCCGAGAACATCTTCACCGGCCGCGAGATCACCCGACGGGGCAAGGTCGACTGGGCCGCGCAGAACGCCAAGGTGGTCGAGCTGCTCGAGCTCATCGGCCTGCCGGCGAGGTACGCGACCGTCCCGGTCAGCGAGCTCTCCATCGCCGAGCAGCAGCAGGTATCGATCGCCAAGGCCCTCGCCGGCGACGCCCGCGTGCTCATCCTCGACGAGCCCTCCGCCATCCTCACCGACACCGAGATCCAGGTGCTGTTCGGCGTCGTCCGACGGCTGGCCGCGTCGGGTGTCTCGATCGTCTACATCTCCCACCGGCTGGACGAGCTGTTCGTGATCGCCGACCGGGTGACGGTCATGCGTGACGGCGAGACGCTCGGGACCTGGCGCATCGGCGAGCTGACGGTGCGGCGGATCGTCGAGCTCATGGTCGGCGGGATCCTGGAGGACACGCCGGACGAGCACCCCCTGCCGACCGCCGAACCACGACTGGTCCTCGAACGCCTCGGGCTCGACGGGGAGTTCGCCGATGTCGACGTCGCCGTGCGCCCCGGTGAGATCGTCAGCCTCTACGGCCTGGTGGGTTCGGGGGCCGCTGAGATCGGCGAGACCGTCTACGGGATGCGACGGGCCACCGCCGGCCGGATCCTGCTCGACGGCCGCCCGATCGCCCCCCGGTCACCGCGCGAGGCCAAGAAGCTGGGCATCGCCCTCCTCCCGGCCGACCGCAAGGGGCAGGGCATGTTCGCCTTCCAGTCCATCGCGTTCAACATCTCGGCCGGGCATCTGCCCCTGCTCTCCCGACGGGGCGTGTGGATGGATCGCCGCCGCGAACGCGAGGTCGCCCGCGACTTCATCAAGCGCCTGTCCGTGAAGACCCCGCACGAACGTCAGCCGGTGTCCGCGATGTCCGGCGGGAACGCGCAGAAGGTCGTCCTGGCCCGGCAGTTGGTGGAGCGTCCGGAGGTGCTGGTGCTGGTCGAACCCACCCAGGGCGTCGACGTGGGCGCCAAGGAGGAGATCCACAAGATCATCCGCGGACTCGCCGACGAGGGCACCGCCGTGCTGATCGTGACCTCGGACCTCGCCGAGGCCATCCGGGTCTCCGACCGGCTGCAGGTGGTCCGCGCCGGCAGGACCACCGTGGAGTTCGGCCGCGGCGCCACCCAGTCCGACGTCCTGGCCGCCGCTGCGGGTGCCCTGGAGGAGGCCGCGTGACCACCACCACCACGGGCCCCGGGTCGTCTCCCCCGTCGACCACCCATGAGGCCACGGCCCGCGGGCGGGTGCTGCCGTTCCCGATCACCGGTCAGGAGATCGTCCTCCTCGCGGTGATCGTCGTCCTGTGGGTGGTCCTGTCGCTGGCCACCCCGGCATTCCTCACCGCCGGCTCGATCGTGCCGTTGTTCGTCGCGACGGCACCGGTGGCGCTCATCGGGATCGGGATGACCGTCGTCATCATCACGGGCGGCATCGACGTCTCCGTCGGCAGCATGGTGATGGTCTGTGCCGTGGTGGTGGCCGAGCAGATGGTCTCGAGCGGCCTGCCCCTGATCGCGGCGGTGCTGCTGTCGGTGGTCATCGGAGGCGTGCTCGGGCTGATGAACGGCGTGCTCATCGCCTACGGCCGGGTGCACGCCATCATCATCACGTTCGGCACCGCGAACCTGTTCCGCTTCCTCGGACTGCAGCTGTTCGGCGGTACCACGGTCAACGGCATCCCCGACACCCTCGACGTCTTCGGTCGCGGAGGCTCCGGCCGCACGCTCGGCATACCGCACAGCTTCCTGCTCATGCTCGTCATCGCCGGGCTGGCCTGGTACTACATGCGTCACACGCCAGGCGGCCGGCACCTCTACGCGATCGGCGGCGACGCCAACGCCGCCCGCCTGGCCGGTGTCAAGGTCCAGCGGCGCGTGATGCTCGCCTACGCCCTCACCGGGTTGCTCACCGGCCTGGCGGCCTGTTTCGTGATCGCCCAGGGGACGGCGACCCTCGCCCCCAACGTCGGTGACGGCATGGAACTGGCCGCGATCGCCGCGGTCGTGATCGGCGGGACGTCGATCATGGGTGGGCGGGGCTCCGTCTTCGGGACGGTACTGGGGGCGCTGCTCGTCCAGACCGTCACCTCGGGAGTCACGCAGCTGAACTGGCCGTCGCAGCTGGCCAGCCTGTTCATCGGCATCTTCATCCTGATCGCCGTGGGAGCCGACCTGCTCCGCCAGCGAACGAGGAGAACCGCATGAGCACCGCCGTCACCCCCGCGGCACCGACCCGGGATGACCAGCCGGCGAAGCCCGCGACGGAGCAGAGCCTGCTCCGCAGGCTGCCGGGGACGTTGCTCCGGGCGCTGCTCACGCAGCGCATCGTGCTGCTGCTGGTCCTGCTCCTCGCCGTCGTCGTCACGTTCGTCGCCCTGAGCCAGCGGAACTACCTGAGCGCGGCCTACGACACGTCCTACATGGCGACCGCACTCATCAGCGCCGTCCCTCTCGTGATGCTCGGCCTCGCGGAGCTGCTGGTCATCACCTCGGGCCGCGGCGGCATCGACCTCTCCGTCGGGGCGATCGTCTCCCTGACCAGCATGGTCTTCGGATTCGCCTACGGTCAGTGGGGGTGGTCACTGTGGCTGGCCATCCTCCTCGCCGCGGCCTTCGGCGGGCTGCTCGGGGCGATCAACGGGTACCTGATCGCCTTCATCGGCTATCCCGCCCTCATCACCACGCTGGCGACCTACTACGCCTTCTCGTCCGTGGCCGTGGTGATCAACGACCAGCAGCCGATCAGCACAGCGCCGATCCAGAAGCTGTACTCCACAGCGGCGTCGGTGAACGTGCTCGGGCTCCCGGTACCCCTGGGGACGCTGACCTTCCTGATACCGACGGCCGTCGTGGTGTGGCTGGTCCTGAACCGCACCACCTACGGGCGGCGGCTGTACGCCATCGGGACGAACGACGTCGCGGCCCAGTGGGCGGGCATCGACGTCCGGCGCTCCCGGTTCACCGCCTATGTCATGGCCGGGGTCGTGTCCGGCCTCGTGGCGGTGGTGACCGTTGCCCAGTTCGCCTCCGCGCGCCCGGACGCGGGCACGGCAGGCAACGGTATGGCGCTGCCGGCGATCACCATCGCGGTACTCGGCGGGGTGGCGATCACCGGAGGGGTCGGCCGGGTGGCAGGGGTCGTCCTCGCGACCCTGCTGCTCGTGTGGCTCAACGCCGGGATCCTGCTGGCCGTACCGGGCAACGCCGGCTCCCAGTTCCAGCTCTTCGCGCTCGGCGCCGTGCTGGTCTTCGCGGCACTTCTCAACGGGCTCACCACCCGGCGGTACGGGGGACGCTGAGCACTGGCCGCGCGGACGGCTCCCAGGGCCGCCGGAGGTGTCTGACACGATCGGGAGCGGTTCCCATCCCCGAACCGCTAGAGGCTGACGAGGAGGTCCGGTGTCCGCGAGCATCCGGGACGTGGCGAGCCGAGCCGGCGTCTCGGTGGGCACGGTCAGCAACGTGCTCAACCGGCCTGGGCAGGTCGGCGAGACGACGCGGGTCCGCGTGCTGGCGGCCATCGAGGAGCTCGGCTTCGTCCGGAACGAGTTCGCGCGCCATCTGCGCGCCGGCTCCAGCCGGACCGTGGGCCTCGTGGTGCTGGACATCGCGAACCCGTTCTTCACCGACGTCGCCCGCGGCGTCGAGGACGCGGTCAACGAGGAGGGTCTCGCTGTCATCCTGTGCAACTCCGACGACCAGCGGGAGAAGGAGGCCTCCTACCTCGACGTGCTCTCCGAGCAACGGGTCCAGGGAGTTCTGATCACACCGACGGCGGGACCGAATCCGGCCCTCGAAGCCATGCGGGCACGCGGGGTGCCCGTCGTCCTCCTCGACCGCCGTTCCACCGGCCCGGACCAGTGCTCGGTCGCGGTCGACGACGTCCACGGCGGGCGGCTCGCCGCCGACCACCTGCTCGAGCGCGGCCACCGGCGGATCGCCTTCATCGGTGGCTCGTCGGGGCTGCCCCAGGTGCAGGAGCGGCATGACGGCGTCGAGTCGGCGATCCGGGAGGTCTGCGGGAGCACCGACGGCCTCACGGTGCTCTCACCCGAGACACTCACCGTCGCCGGGGGGCGCGAGGCAGGCTCGCGCATCGTCGGCATGCCGGCGGCCCAGCGGCCCACCGCCGCCGTGTGCGCCAACGACCTCATCGCGCTGGGGCTGCTCCAGGAGATGGTCCGCCACGGCGTCGCGGTACCGGACGAGTTCGCGATCGTCGGCTACGACGACATCGACTTCGCCGCGGCCGCGGCCGTGCCGCTGACCTCGGTGCGCAAGCCGCGCCAGGAGCTGGGCCGGCGCGCCGCGGAGCTGCTGCTCGACGAGGCCCGCAACGAGGACCACCTGCACGAGCAGCTCCTGTTCGAGCCGACTCTGGTGGTGCGCGAGTCGAGCATGGTCCGCCGACCGGTCGAGGCCCTCTCCCGGGGGATCGCGTGAAGGTCGCCCTCTTCGCCACCTGCCTGGTCGACACGATGGTGCCGCAGGTCGCGCGCGCCACCGCCGTGCTCCTCGAGCGGCTGGGCCACGAGGTCGTCGTCCCGCCGGGGCAGAGCTGCTGCGGCCAGATGCACGTCAACACCGGCTACCGGCGCGAGGCGGTGCCGATCGTGGCCAACCACGTCCGGGCGTTCGCCGGAGCCCTGTCTTCAGGGGTGGAGGCGATCGTGGTGCCGTCCGGGTCGTGCGTGGCCTCGATCCACCACCAGCAGGCCGCCGTCGCCCGCCGGGCCGGTGAGCACGCGCTGGCCGACGACGCGGCCGCGCTGGCCGAGCGCACCTACGAGCTGTCCCAGTTCCTGGTCGACGTCCTCGGCGTCACCGACGTCGGCGCGTACTACCCGCACCGCGTCACCTACCACCCGACCTGCCACTCGCTGCGGATGCTGCGGGTGGGCGACCGGCCCCTGCAGCTGCTCCGGGCCGTCCGGGGGCTCACCCTCGTCGAGCTGCCGGCCGCCGACCAGTGCTGCGGCTTCGGCGGCACCTTCGCGGTGAAGAACTCCGACACCTCGACGGCGATGCTGACCGACAAGATGGCCAACGTGCTCTCCACACACGCCGAGGTCTGCACCGCCGGCGACGCCTCCTGCCTGATGCACATCGGCGGCGGACTGTCCCGGCTGCGCTCGGGCACCCGCACCGTGCACCTCGCCGAGATCCTCGCCTCGACCGAGGAGGCCGTGACGCCGCAACAGTCGACGGAGCCGGCGGTGCCGTCATGACCGGCAGCAGGGCCGAGATCGCCGTTCCGGCCGTTCGGGGGCCACGATGACCGCGGTGTTCCTCGGGATCCCGACTGCACCGCGGGGTGTGGGTCACCTGCGTGGCGAGGAGTCGTTCCCCGACGCCGCCCGCGGGGCACTGCGCAACGGCCAGTTGCGGGCCAACCTCGGGCACGCCACCTCGACGATCCGGGGAAAGCGGGCCCACGTGGTCGGCGAGCTGACCGACTGGGCGCAGCTGCGTGAGGCCGGCCGGGCCATCAAGGCGGCCACCATGGCCCGCCTCGACGAGCACCTCATCGCGCTCGAGGAGCAGGTGACCGCCCGGGGCGGCACCGTGCACTGGGCGCGCGACGCGAACGAGGCCAACGAGATCGTCACGCGGCTGGTCCGGGCGACCGGCACGACCGAGGTCGTGAAGGTCAAGTCGATGGCCACCCAGGAGATCGGGCTCAACGAGGCGCTCGAGGCCGCCGGCATCGCCGCGCACGAGACCGACCTCGCCGAGCTGATCGTCCAGCTCGGGGACGACAAGCCGTCGCACATCCTGGTCCCCGCCATCCACAAGAACCGGGCCGAGATCCGCGAGATCTTCCTGCGCACCATGCCCGGCGTCGATCCCGGGCTCAGCGACGACCCCCGCAAGCTGGCCATGGCCGCCCGGGCGCACCTGCGGGAGCGGTTCCTGCGGGCGCGGGTGGCGATCAGCGGCGCCAACTTCGCCGTCGCGGAGACCGGCACGCTGGCCGTGGTCGAGAGCGAGGGCAACGGCCGGATGTGCCTCACCCTGCCGCAGACGCTGATCACCGTCATGGGCATCGAGAAGGTGGTGCCGACGTGGCGCGACCTCGAGGTCTACCTCCAACTGCTGCCGAGGAGCTCCACCGGCGAGCGGATGAACCCGTACACCTCGCTGTGGGCCGGGGTGACGCCCGGCGACGGCCCGCAGGAGTTCCACCTGGTCCTCCTCGACAACGGCCGGACGGCGGTCCTCGCCGACGAGGTCGGCCGCGAGGCGCTGCACTGCATCCGCTGCTCGGCCTGTCTCAACGTCTGCCCGGTCTACGAGCGCACCGGCGGGCACGCCTACGGCTCGGTCTATCCCGGTCCGATCGGCGCGGTGCTGTCGCCGCAGCTCACCGGGGTCGAGGACAACGCCTCGCTGCCGTACGCCTCCTCGCTCTGCGGGGCCTGCTACGACGTCTGCCCGGTCGCGATCGACATCCCGTCGATCCTCGTCCACCTGCGCGGGGAGCACGTCGAGGCACAGACCCGCACGACTCCCGAGGCGGCGGCGTTCCGGGCGCTGTCCCGCGCGATGTCGAGCCCCCGGCTCTGGCGGCTCGCCCAGCGCGCCGCCGGGCTGGGCAGGTTCCTCGCCCGTGGAAAGCCGACCATGCCGAACGCGCTCCCGTTCCCCGCCTCGACGTGGACCCGCAGCCGCGACCTCCCGACGCCACCCGCGGAGACCTTCACCCAGGCCTGGGCCCGGGAGCACGGCGGATGACCGCCCGCGAGGAGGTGCTCGGCCGGATCAGGAGGGCGCTCGGCGAGGACCGTGCGGAGGTGCCGGAGATCGCCCGCGACTACCGGCTCACCGACGGCCGCGACCCCGGCGACCCCGCACTCCTGGACCTGCTGACCGACCGGCTCGAGGACTACAAGGCCACGGTCGTGCGCTGCGCGCCGGCCGACATCGGCGGTGCGGTCACCACGGCACTGCGGACGGCGCTGGGCGAGCACTCCCCCGGCGACGTCGTCGTCGCTCCCGGGCTGCCGGCCGAGTGGCGACCGGACGGCGCGGCCGAGGACGACGGCCGCCCGGCCGTGGCACTGGCCGACCATGCCGCCACCGTCACCGGGGTCTCCGTGGCCGTCGCCGAGACCGGCACCCTGATCCTCGACGGGTCACCGCTCTGCGGACGCCGGGCCCTGTCACTGCTCCCCGACTGCCTGGTCTGCGTGGTCGAGGCCGCCCAGGTCGTCGGCGGTGTCCCGGAAGGGCTGGCGAAGGTCGACGCCGTCGCGCCGCTGACCCTGATCAGTGGGCCGTCGGCCACCAGCGACATCGAGCTGGAGCGCGTCGAGGGCGTGCACGGGCCCCGTACGTTGATCGTCGTCCTCGTCGCCTGAACGGGCCGCTCGGCCGGTTGTCGCGTCGCCCCGACGGCCGGCCGGAACATGTGCGGCACACGGTGACCGACGTCCGTGGGGGCTGGTCCCACCTCGACGCGGACGTGCCCCTCGAGGGGAATCGGTGATGGACCACGTCCCGGCCGAGGAGAGCGCCGGCGACGGGGAGGCGGCGCGAACCCGTGGCGACGGGTGCGGGTGCCCCCACCCTTCCCCGACCCACCGCCACCGGGTCTCCCGCCCGAGATCGGGTGGGGCGTCTCGTGGATGGTGCCGCACCCCCTGGCCCCGATGACCCGGCCGCTGCACCTGGCACACGGGGAAACCGACCTGCCGGCCGAGGCTGCCGGTCAGCTCTGCGGCTGCAGGACGAAGTCGTAGCGCGCCTCCAGCCAGGGCCGGTCGATGCTCCCTCCGTCCGGCGTGGCTCCGGGCTCCCGCTGCTCGAACGGCACCACGAGCTCCTGCTTGGTGCCGAACACGACGTCGCTGTCGAGGTACTCGGCGCCCTCCTCGAACAGATGCGTGATCAGCGGCTCGTACCCGGGCACGTTGATCAGGAAGTGCACGTGCGCCGGGCGGAAGTGGCTGATCGCGGTGCGGGAGACGACCTCGCCGACCGGGCCGTCCATCGGGATCGTGTAGCCCTTCGGCGCGATGGTCCGCAGGCAGTAGCTGCCGTCCTCGCGGGTCGTGTACTTCGCCCGCAGCCGCGCCTCGTCGACGTCGGGCACCTGTGACTCGTAGGCGCCCTCGGTGTCGGCCTGCCAGACGTCGAGGACCGCGCCGGCGACGGGGTGGCCGGCCAGGTCGCGCACCGTGCCGTGCAGAAGGAGCGGGGTGCCGGGCACGCCGTCGGACATGTCCCCGCCGAACCCGAACTCCGGAGAGCCCTCGATGTGGAACGGCCCGAGCACCGTCGCAGGGGTCGCCGCCGGGTCGAGCCGGTGGTTCATCTGGACGACGAGCATCGACAGGCCCAGGACGTCGGAGGCGAGGATGAACTCCTCCCGCTTCTCGTCGCTGATCTGGCCGGTGCGGGTCAGCCACTGGACGGCGGCCATCCACTCGGGCTCGGTCAGCCGCACCTCCCGGGCGAAGGCGTGCAGATGGCGCACCAGGGCCGTCATGAGCTCGGCCAGCCGGGGCTCGCCCGCGGTCCCCCACCGCTCGGCGGCGAGATCGGTGATGTTCTCCTCGGTCACGAGCTGCACGGGATCCTCCAGGTTCGTCGATCAGGGGGCGAGGACGAGACGGATCCCACCGGTGCCGGCGGCCTGTCGGCGCCAGGCCTGCTCCACACCGGCGATCGGGAGCGTCTCGGAGGCCACGCCGATCTCTCCGGCGGCAGCGTGCCGCAGGACGGCGGTCAGCGCGTCCCCCTTCTGCGCGGCGGTCAGCGCGTTGTTCGTGTAACCGAGGACGGACGCCGACCGGCTGCGCAGCAGCGCCGACGAGAAGGACGCGGTGTCGCCGGCCGCGCCGCCGAGATTGACCAGTCGCCCGCCCTCGGCGAGCACCCTCCCGGCCGCGGTCGCGGCGGGCCCGAAGACGGGATCCAGGACGACGTCGGCGTCGCCGCCCAGCGCCTCGGCCAGCTCGCCGGCCAGCAGGTCGACGTCCTCGGTGAACGCCACGGCCACCGAGGCCCCGGACACCAGCGCCCGCTCCCGCGCGGCATCGCCGCGGCACACCGCGACCACCCGTCCCGCACCCAGCGCCACCGCGGCGCCCACCCCGACCTGGCCGACGGCGCCGCCTGCGCCGAGCACCACGACCCGCTCCCCCGCGCGCAGCCCCGCCCGCCAGGTGAGCGCCATCCAGGCGGCCACCCCGGACAACCCGATGGCCGCGACCACGTCGTCGGGAACGCCGTCCTCGATCGGTACCAGGTCCTCCTCACCGACGACGCAGCGTTCGGCCATCGAGCCGTCGCCGGGCGCCATCCCGGCCGAGGTGGACACGAAGACCCGCGTCCCGGGGGGCAGCCGCGACGAGCTCTCGACCCGGCCGACTCCCTGGACACCGGGCACGTAGGGCACGGCCGGGGGTCCGAAGTACGACGTGCCCGATGCGCAGAGCAGGTCCAGCGGCACGACGGGTGCGGCGGTCACCCGGACCACGGCCTGTCCCGGACCCGGCCGCGGGTCGGGGCGCTCGCCGGCGGCCGGCGGCTGCCCGTGGGCGGAGAGGACGGCGGCCCGCATGGCTAGGTCGCGATGTCGGGATAGGGCAGCGTGAGGTGCTGCATCGCCCGTCCGTACGCCTTCTGGTACTCGAGCGGCCCGTGGTCCCGCTCGAACATGGCGATGAAGAGCGTCAGCGTCAGGAACGGGTGCGCGCCCAGCTGGAAGAGCGTCACGTGGTCGTGCTGCGTGAGCGCCGTCCGCTCGTCGTCGGTGAACGACAGCCACGTCGTCCGCTCGGCCGGTGTGCAGTTGAGGATGGTGTTGGCCATCTCCGCCTCCCACCAGGCCACCGTGCCGGCCGGGTCCTCCCGGTAGCGCTCGACCAGTCCGGGATCGCGGTCGACGGTGTAGAGGAACTTGTCCAGCAGGTACCTGCTCATGCCGGGGCCACCTCTCCCGGAACGCCGTTCGGGTACCAGGTGAAGTACGCCTCCATGGTGTGGAACAGGTCGAGGCTGTCGACGTGGTCGGCCTTCTGCCCCTCCCCGGCGACGCCCATCATGAGCATGAAATCAATGAACCCGTGGGTGGCGTTGCCCGGGGCGTGCAGGGAGTCCAGCGACACCTCCGCCAGGCAGCCCTCGATGTCCCCCGACGCGATCCACTCGACGGCCTTCCGGTCGAACTCCGGATCGGGGCCGTGCTCACCGAACTGGCGCGGGCCGCCGAGCTCCAGCGACAGGTGTCCGGTGCCGATGATCGCGACGCGCTGGTCGGATTCCCAGGACTCGACCATCTCGCGGATCGCACGACCCAGCGCCACGAACCGGCGCGGCTGCGGCAGCGGCGGGGCGAAGATGTTCGTGTAGATCGGGACGATCGGCAGGTCGGCCTGCGGCCGCAGCGTGATGATCGGGCACGTGATGCTGTGGTCGATCCGCAGTTCGTTGGAGAAGGCCAGGTCGAAGTCTCGGTCCAGACCGTCGCGCAGGAGATGCGCGGCGAGGTCCTCCTGACCCCGGAGCGTCATCCGCGGCAGCCCGAACTCGCGCTCCTCGTTGTGCCAGTTGGCGTCGAAGAAGGGCGCCTTGCCGACGAGGAACTGCGGCATGTTGTCCAGCCACAGCTGGTGGAAGTGGTCGCTGCCCACCATCACCAGCACGTCGGGCTCGGCGCGGGTGAGCGTCTCCCGGAACCGCTCGATCTTGGCGACCCACTCGTCGGCGAAGGGCGGACGGTCGTCGCCGGTGGCGGTGCTCGCCCGGTAGTAGAACGGGTGGTGCGTGGATGCGATCACCGCGGCGATCTCAGCCATGCTGCTCACTCATGCCGGCCTCCGAGGGCGTCAGGGACGTAGGGGTCCGGGGGCACCTGCCTGTTGTTCAGGTCGACGGACAGGAAGACGTCGTTCGCGACCGGGTGCCGCAGCTCCTCGGCCAGCTGCCCGATCAGGCCTGCGGTCCGGGCCAGCAGCGCGAAGCCGCGCAGCAGCTCCAGCGGCAGTCCGAGGTCGGCCAGCGCGGCCCCGCAGACACCGGCGCCGTTGAGCGGGAGCGTCTTCCCCAGCACCTGGGGATGCACCCGGCCGATGGCAGCGAACAGCGACAGGTGCGGCCCGTACAGCCCCTCCTCGGTCGCGATCTCGAACAGCCGGGGCGTGCGGGGGTCGCCCTCCTTGTGCACGTGATGGCCGAGTCCGGGCACGAAGCGCCGCGCGGCGCGCTGGGCGGTCAGCGTCTCGAGGGCGAGCGCGTCCCAGGCGGCGTCGTCGTCCGGCAGCGGACCCTCGACGCCGGCGAGGACGTCGTGCAGGAACCGGCCACAGTCCTCCGTGACGCCGAGGAACCGCGAGCCGCCGCCGAGCAACCCGGCCGCCAGGGCCCCCTGAACGGAGTCAGGCGCGGAGAGATGGGTGAGCCGGGTGACGATCGCGGTCGGGGTGAACCCGTGGTCGGCCAGTGCGGCGAGCACCGCCTCGAACACCCGCGTCTCGCTGGACGACGGCCGGCGCTGGGTGGCCAGCCAGAAGGCGAGCTCGCCGAATCCCACCCTGCCCATCACGTCCCGGGCCAGGTCGGCGCCCAGCAGCGTGATCGAGTGCAGGCTCGACGCGCCGAGCGCGGTGGAGTAGACCGGCCGCTCAGCCATCGCTGCCCTCCGTCAGCCAGCGGCGCAGCTCGTCGCCGTGCTGGTCGAGCGTCGGTGGGGGCAACCGGTACCGGGGCGCGGTCGCGGAGAAGGTGATCGGGTTCCGCATGGACGGAACACCGGCCGCACCCTCCCCGACGGTCACCACCGGATCGAGCCCCACCTCCTCGGCGAACGCCACCCCCTGGTCGATGGTGTTGATCGGCCCGCAGGGCACGCCGGCGGCGATGATGTCGCGGAACCAGTCGAGCTTGGGGCGGGTCCGCAGCCGCTCCACCAGCAGGGGCCGCAGCTCCTCGCGGTGGGCGGTACGGCTCTCGTTGTGCCGGAAGCGGGGGTCCTCGGCCAGCTCCGGGATGCCGAGCACCTCGCACAGCTTGCGGAACTGACCGTCGTTGCCGGCGGTGACGATCAGGTCTCCGTCGGCGCAGGGCAGCGGCTCGTACGGGAACAGGCTCGGGTGGCTGTTGCCCATCCGGAACGGCACGACGCCACCGGCCACGAACGCACTGGTCTGGTTCACCAGCCCCGACAGCGCCGAGGAGAGCAGGTTGACCTCGATGTGCTGACCCTCGCCGGTGGCATTGCGGTGGTTGAGCGCCGCCAGCACGCCGATGGTGGCGTGCAGGCCCGCCATGACGTCGAAGAGCGCGACCCCGGCCCGGTAGGGCTCGCCGTCGGGGTTGCCCGTGAGACTCATGAATCCCGAGATGGCCTGGACGATGAGGTCGTACCCGGGCAGCGCCGCCCCGCCCGGTTGACTGCCGAAGCCGCTGATCGAGGCGTAGACGACGGCGGGGTTCGTGCGGGCGACGGAGTCGTAGTCCAGCCCGAAGTGCGCCAGGCCGCCGGGCTTGAAGTTCTCCACGACGATGTCGGCCCTGCGCGCCAGCTCGTGGGCCAGGGCGGCGTCGTCGGGGTCCTTGAGGTCCAGGGCCACCGACCGCTTGTTGCGGTTCACGCCCAGGTAGTAGGTGGCGACCCCGTCCCGCAGTGGTGGCTGCCAGGTGCGGGTGTCGTCGCCCCCTGGGCCCTCGACCTTGACGACCTCCGCCCCCAGGTCGGCCAGCAGCATGGTGGCGTAGGGGCCGGCGAGGATCCGGGAGAAGTCGGCGACCAGCAGGCCGGCGAGGGGCCCCGAGCCTGCGCTGCCGGCCTTCAGCCGCCCAGCCGCCATTGCTCGCGCCTCCCGCATCGGGCCGCTCTCCGGACGTGCGTCCGTCGGGAGTGTGCTGTCGCTCGGAGGCCGTGTCAACGGGTCGGAAACCGACATCCCGTCACCTCTTGACACGGTCGTCGAGGACCCACGAGGGTGACCGCCGCGACCGCTGACCGCCTTACGGACAGCCGTCCGTTCGTGCCACCGACGCCACGA
>JAOPWH010000263.1 GCA_025965795.1 Blastococcus sp. | reverse complement strand
TGTGCTGGGCCCGCACGACCGCGGCGGCGCACGCCGCCCGGCCCGTCGGCGAGGGGAAGCCGCAGCTCAGCGAGCACACCCAGAACCGCGACACGATGCAGTGACGGGCGCTCGGAGCTGTCGACGGGGCGGCGCGGGCTCAGCCCGCGTGCTGGGGGACGGCGGCATGCCGTCCGTGTCCCTCGGAGGATGCCGGCCGCGTTGCTCGGCGGCCTCCCCGTAGCCGCCACAGCCTGGCGTACGGGCCGTCGTGCCGGAGCAGCTCCTCGTGCCGGCCGGCCTCGACCACCCCGGCCCGCGTCGAGCACGAGGATCGGGCCATGAGCCGGCGCAGCGGTTCGAGCGCCCGCTCGGCGGCGGCGGCGGCGCAAAGCACGCGTGCTACTACCTGTCACCGGAGGTGGCGCGGAGCGCATCTCTCCAGCTGTCAGCGGTCGACGTAGCGGTCGCGTTCGACGACGAACTGTCCGGTGGCGGTGTTGGCGTCGATGAACTCGGGCAGCAGTGGGATCCGCACGGTCACGGTGACGCAGACGGAGAACTCCTCCCCCGGCGTCAGCTCCGGCGCGTAGCTGCCGGCCGCGTCGCAGCCCGCGCCGACCGGCGCGTAGGCCAGCACCACGTCGGTGGCGTCCACGGACTGGTCCTCCACCGCGATCCGGGCCGCCGCCTCCGCCTGCGCCTGCCCGCTGACCGGGTCCGGCGCGGTGCCCAGCGCCCGCCCCGCCTCGCGGGCGGCCTCGGTCGCGGCGAACACCCCGCGCTGCACCGCCGAGAACCCGGCAACCAGGTAGACCAGCGGCACGAACACGACCAGTGCGATGAAGACGAACTCCACGATCGCCGAGCCGCGCTCCCCGTCGCCTTCCCCACCCAGCCGGCCCGCGACCCACCTCACGGCGCCTCCTCCACCGCCCGGCCGATGACGTCGATGGGCAGCACCTCGCCCAGCACCCCGAACAGACTGGGCACCGACCCCGTGCACCGGACGACGACCAGGGTCAGCCCGCTGACGTCGGTCTCCGGGCCCGAGGTGCACGACAACCCGGCCGCTGTCTGCGCCGAGGTGGCCCGGCCGACGACCTCGACGGTGCGGGCCGCGCCCAGCTCGGCGGGGACGTCGGCGTTGGCCGCGTACCGGGCGCCCTCCTGCGCGCTGGCGACCACGACGTTGCGCACGTGCACGTAGACCGCCACCTGCAGCACCGCCAGCAGGAGCACCACGACCAGCACCCCGACCAGCACGAAGTCGACGACCGCGCTGCCCCGCTCCCGATCATCGGCGGGGACGGGTCGGTCAGCCCGCACTCGTGACGGAGCTCAGCGCGGTCTGCACCGCCGAGACGATCGCCGTCCGGAAGGGCCCGAGGATGGCCAGCACCAGCGCCGCCGTCATCACCGTGATCATCACCCAGCCGGGCACGTCGCCCCGCTCGGCATCATCGCCGCGCAACCGGGCCGCCAGCGCGGCCAGGGCAGCGATCAGGAACGCGTAGGCACGCATCACAGGTCCTTCCTCCTCCTCCACAGGGCACCGGCGTCACTGCGCCAGCGAGACGATGCTGATCAGCCCCGGGTACAGGGCGAACAGGACGGTGACCGGGAGCACCAGGAAGACGACCGGCACCATCATGGCGATCTCCTTGCGGCCGCCGGCCTCCAGCAACCGCCGTTTGCCGGCTTCCCGGACGTCGGCGGCCTGGGCCCGCAGCACCTCGGCCAGTGGCGTGCCCCGCTCGATGGCGACGATGAGGCCGTCGACGAAGCGGGCCAGCGCGTCCAGCGAGGTCCGGTCGGCCAGCTGTTGCAGGGCCTCGATCAGCGGGACGCCGGCCCGCGCCCGGCCCAGTGCTGCGCCCAGCTCGCGGGCGAGCTCGCCGCCGGACAAGCGGGTCACCCGGGCCATCGCCGCGGTCGGGCTCTCCCCCGCCGTCACGGCGAGCGCGAGCCGCTCGGCGACGACCGGGAACTCCGCCAGCAGCAGCTCCTCGCGGCGCTGCACCTGCTGGGTCAGCCACCAGTCCCGCCCGAGCACACCGCCGGTCGCACCGGCCACGCAGAGCAGACCGGCCGAGAGCACGTTGAGACTGCCCGCGATCAGCGAACCAGCCGACGCCAGCAGCACCGCGCCGAGCAGCCCGAGGCCGCCCCAGACGACCTGCTCGACCCGGAAGTCCTCCAGGGTCGAGTCCCCGCCCAGCGCCGCCAGCCGGCGGCGGACCGCGGCCCGTCCACCCAAGAACTTGTCGATGACCCGTGCGCCGTCGCCGATTGCGGGACCGAACACCCGGCGGGCGGCCGTCAGCAGGCCCGCCTCGGTCGCGGTGCCCAGCAACCGGGACGGCGGCGGGGTGTCGTGCACGTAGGGCGCCAACCGGTCGACCAGCCGCACCGTCCGGAACGGCGGTGCGTACGTGAGCACGAGGATCACGCCGGTCGCGCCGGCCAGGCCCAGCAGCATCCCGACCAGTCCGGCGCTCATTGCAGCACCCGGACGTCCTGGGGCAGCCGCCCGATCCGCAGCATCAGCCGGTAGGCCACGAAGCACACGACCCCACCGCCGACGAGCAGCGCCGTGCCGAGTGCCGAGTCGTAGGCGTCCAGCGTCGCCGACTGCGTGGCCAGCAGGAGCAGCACGACCCATGGGGCGGCGACGGCAAGCCGCGCGGCCTGCACCACCCAGCCCTGCCGGGTCTCCAGCTCGGCCCGGGCGCGGGCGTCCTCACGCAGGAACGTGGACAGCGTGCGGAGCACCCGACCGAGGTCACTGCCGCCGACCTCGCGCGCCACCCGCAGGGTCTCGACGATGCGATCACCGACGGGATCGGCGAGGTCGTCCTTCAGCCGGTCGAGGCAGGCGGCGAACCGGCCGCTGGAGCGGTACTGGGAAGCGAAGCGGGCGAACGGCGGCCGCAGCACGTCCGGCCCGCGGGTCGAGAGCGCGACCAGGGCCTCGGGGAGGGAGAGCCCGGCCCGCACGGCCGACGCCAGGTTGTCGACCACCTCCGGCCACACCTCTCGCAGGTCGGCCCGCCGCCGGTCGGCCAGCCGGCGCACCTGCACCTGGGGCAGCACGAAACCGAAGACGGCGAACACCAGGCTGACCGTGACCGTGCCGGTGGTGAGCAGGACGACGACCAGGGCCAGCAGCCCGAGCCCGAACTGCAGCGCCAGCAACTGCACCGCGTTGAGGCCGGTCAGGCCGGCGGCATCCAGCAGCTGCTGCCGACCACTCACCCGACGCGCACCGGTGCGGGGCCGCGGAGCGCGCGGCCCGCTGCGCCAGATGAGCAGCAGACCGATCCCCAGCATCAGGCCGAGCAGCGCACCGGACCCGGTCACGGACGTCCCCCCGACCCGTCGCCCAGCAGTGTGGGCAGGTCGAAGCCGAGGGCAGCGAAGCGGTCGGGGTGCGGCGGATAGCCGTCCGCCCGCACCAGCCGACCGTCCCGGGAGGTGAAGACGTCGGCCGTCTCGATGACCCCGCCCTCGACGCGTCCGGGCAGCGCGACGATCTCGCGCACCCGGCGATGGCCCGACGCGTCGGTGCCGACGTGAACGACGAGGTCGACGCTGGCTGCCACCGTCGGGACGACGAAGGACGTCCCGATGTTCTCGCCGGCGAGCAGCGGCAGCGTGCACATCTTGACCACGGCCTCGCGGGCGCTGTTGGCGTGCAGCGTGCACATGCCGGGCAGTCCGGAGTTCAGCGCGATGAGCAGGTCGAGGCACTCCTCCTGCCGGACCTCCCCGACGATCAGCCGGGAAGGGCGCATGCGCAGCGCCTCCTTGACCAGCCGGCGCAGCGGGATCTCGCCAGCGCCCTCGAGATTCGGCTGGCGGGTCTGCATGGAGACGACGTCGGGCAGCGGCACCCGCAGCTCGAAGACCTCCTCGCAGGTGATCACCCGCTCCCGCGCCGGGATGGCGGCGCAGAGGCAGTTGAGCAGCGTCGTCTTGCCGGCCTGGGTGCCGCCGGAGACCAGGATGTTGAGCCCGGAGGCGACGGCCGCCTCCAGGAACCGGGCGGCCTGCGCGGTCACTGTGCCCAGCGCGACGAGCTCGTCGAGGTGGTGCGCCTGCAGCACGAACTTGCGGATGTTGACCGCCATGTGGCGACGGGTGATGTCGGGGATGACCACGTGCAGGCGCGATCCGTCGGGCATCGTCGCGTCGACGAACGGCGTGGACATGTCGATCCGCCGTCCCGACGTGCGCAACATCCGTTCGACCAGATCGGCCAGCTCGCCCGGCGGGAGGATCGTCGTCGTCAGCTCGCTCCGGCCGCGCCTGGCGATGAAGACTCGGCCGGGCTCGTTCACCCAGATCTCCTCGATCTCCGGGTCGTCGAGGTAGCGCTGCAGCGGTCCGAAGCCGGCCACCCGGTCCAGGACGTCACGGACGACGGACTCCGGGTCGGCGATCGGCGGCAGCGCCGAGTTCAGCGACCGCTCGGAGTAGTCGGCGACGACGTCACGCACCAGCACCCGCACCGGACCGGGATCGGTGAACGGGTCGAGCCCGCGACGCTGGATCAGCTCGCGGACCTCGCCGTCCACGACGTCGAGCGCGGTCGGCACGTGCACCCCTGTCGTCCGATCGGCCCCCCACCAATTGCGGACTGTAAGGAACCGGAACGAGCCATGGGGCGGGAGCGAAGCGATCTGTGGACAAGTGCGACCGATCGAGTGACGCCGCCGGCACACGCTCGGCTGGCAGCCGCGCTCGTCCATTGACGTTCCCCGCGACGCCGCGGCCCCCAGCGCCGAATGCCAGTGGTCACGTGAAGGCGGTCCGACGGTTGATCGGTCGGAGCGCCGTCAGCAGGCGCCTGCCACCTCGGAGCCGAGCACCACCATCTGGTTGACGGCGACCCCGCGCAGGTCCGTCGTCCCGGTCGGTGAACCGGGTGGTGGGACGACCCGCAGGTCGACCCTCGTCGCCGTCCTGGCGCCGAAGCCGAACCGCGCCTCGACCGGTACGGCCGAGGCGTAGCCGTCGGTGGCGACGAGGGTGCGCCGGCCGATCAGCTTGCTGGCGACGCCGAGGCCACCGGCGACGTAGACCTCCACCCGCGCCCCGGGCGCGGTGTAGCTGCGGCTGTCCAGCCCCACACCGAGCCAGCGACGGGTCGACGCCGCACCGCTGAACAGCCGCACCCCGGCGTGGTTGAAGAAGAAGTCGCCGAAGACGTCGAGCCGGCCGTCGCGGTCGAAGTCCACCCACGGCGCGGCCACCCACGCCATCGCAGCGTTGGGGGTGGTCGGTCCCTTGACCGCGGCGATGGCTGTCGGTGCGCTGAACAGCGGAGTGCCCGACGCCGACTTCTGGCCGGTGTTCCGGAAGACCGTCGGCACCACGGCGCCGGGCGTCGTCCCGTTGGACACCCCGGCCAGGATGTCCAGCCGGCCGTCGTTGTCGAAGTCCTGCGCGTGCACGGTCGCCGACTTCGACCGCACCGCGGTGGGCAGTCTCGCGTCGGCGGTGGTGTCGGCGAAGCGCGGCAGCCCAGTGGCGGTGTTGCCCCGGTTGAGCAGCATCCGCACCGGCGGAACGGCATTGCCGTGCGTCTCGACGCTGATGAAGTGCGCGCCGAGCAACAGGTCCAGCCGCCCGTCACCGTTCAGGTCCGCCGTCGAACTGCCGGTGTAGAAGTCGTTGACGGTGCCGTCGGCGCTGATGTTGATCGGCCTCGGCCCCCGCGGCACGTTCGCGGTGCCCTCGACGAACGTGCCCCCGGCGCGGCCCACGAACAGGCGGTCGCTGCCGGCGACGAAGAGGTCGGGTCGCCCGTCACCGGTCAGGTCGGCGGTGGTCGCGGAGAAGCCCTCGAGGGTGAGCGGCAGCCCGGCGGCCGCGGTGACGTCGGTCCACGGCTGGTCCAGCGACCCCGGGTTGCGCAGCAGACGGCTGGAGCCACCGGAGTAGCGGTCCTGGACGAGGAGCAGGTCCAGCCAGCCGTCGGCGTCGTAGTCGAGGACGCCGACACTGCGGCCTCCGAGCCGGCCGCCCGGGCCTGCGGGGAGCCCGGACGTGCGGGTGAACACCCCGGCGTCGTTGCGCAGCAGCACGGTGTCGCCGGCGGTCGCGCGGTCGAACGCCTTCTCCGCGTACCGGGAGAGGACGAGGTCGTCGTCGCCGTCCCGGTCGAGGTCGGTGAAGACGACGCCCGAGGTCCAGCCGCTCATGCGGGGGAACGACGGGTCGACCCGGAAGCCGCTGCCGGTGTTGAGCAGCAGCTGGTCGGGGGCGTAGTCGTGCGCCGGGTCGGTCCAGGCCGGCGTGGCCATCAGCGGCGGATAGGCGGCGTACGTGCCGAGGAAGAGATCCATCAGCCCGTCGCCGTTGGCGTCGCCCCAGCCGGCAGCGTGCCCGTAGCGGCCGAGCAGCGCGTCGGCCGCAAGCAGCGACGTCCTGTTCCGGAAGGACGGCCCGGTCGTGCCGCTCACCGGGGCGGAGGTGTAGCAGGTCTGCACGGTGACGGCGGCCGAGGCCGGAGACGCCGGCACGATCAGCCCCGCCGCGGTCACCGCGGACAGCACCGCGCAGCGCACCGCAGCGTGCAGACCTCGGCCCCCGTGCACCGCCCTCCCCCGCGTCGGTCGAACCGTCAGGCAGCCGACCCGGCGATGTTGACCATCCAGGCGACGCCGTACGGGTCGGTGCACATGCCGAACTCGTCGCCCCACATCTGCTTCTCCAGCGGCATGGTGACCGTGCCGCCGTCCGACAGCTTCTGGAAGTAGCCACGCAGCTCGTCGGCGTCGTCCCCACTGAGGCTGACCGACATGTCGGTACCGCCGGTGCGGTCCATGCCGGTGGGCGCGTCCGAGGCCATCAGGGTGTAGCCGGCCGGAGTCTCCAGCTGCGCGTGCATGACCTTGTCGACGTCGGGGCCGTCTCCCATGCCGCTCTCGCCATAGGTGCTCACGGTCAGCTCACCGCCGAACACACCGCGGTAGAACTCCATGGCCTGGCGCGCAGTGTCCGCGAAACCGATGTAGGGGTTGAGGCGAGAGGGCATGGTGGTCGCTCCTTTGCTTGGGCGAATCCCGGTACCGCCACCGTAGCGAGGATGACCGACAAGGTCAGCGCCTCGGTCCCGCTTCAGGAGGCGATCGGCGCGGGTTCCCGGAAGGGTTCCTCCGTGCTGACGGCGATCGGGCACGAACGGCGATCTGGCCGCCCTCCACGAGGGAGAGCGGCCAGATCGGTCATCGGGACCAGGGAGCCACGGGCCGGAGCCCGACGCTCCCTGCGTCAGCGGACGGCCGCCGGCGCGTTGACGATCCCCTCTCCGTACAGACCGTTGTAGGCGGTCGTGCCCTTGCAGACGGCGTTCCAGGACGGGTCGCGGCCCTCATCGGTGTAGATCTCGGTTCCACCCGGAGGACAGGCGTGGTCGGTCGCGGTGCGAGCGAGCACGCGGCCGACCGTTGCCGGGTCGAGCGACTTGTCGCCGTACCCGGAGGCTCCGCCCTTCGCACCGACGATCAGAGCCGCGACGCCGGCCACGTGCGGCGACGCCATCGAGGTGCCCTGGAGGTAGGTGTAGAAGCCGCACTTCCCGTTCGAGCAGTACTTCACGGAGAAGTCGTCGACCGGGTTGCCGTTCTTGTCGGCCAGACCCTCGGCGATCGCCACGTGCACCGGGTAGGACGACAGCACGAGGTTCCGCGCGGTCTGGAACCTCGGTGTGCCGACGTAGTCGCGGTACCAGCCGCCGGGGGCGGCGATCTCGATGTCACCCAGCCCGTAGTTGGAGAAGTCGGACTTGGTGGTCGACGGCCCGACCGACGACACCGAGATGACCTCCGGCGCCTCGTTGGGCAGGATCAGGCACGACTTCTTGACCGTGCGCTCCCGCGCGGTGTCCGGCGGGTAGTCCGGGCTCGTGGCGTCGAACCGGGTCGGCTTGGCCAGGTTGGTGAAGTCGTTGCCCGCCGCCCCGACCAGGGTGACGCCCTTCTTGTGCGCGTAGGAGACCGCGGCCAGCACCTTCTGTCGGACCAGCCGCTGCTGAGCCAGTTCCTGATCGGTCACGGTGCCGGAGACGTAGTCCGACCGGGACGAGCAGTTGAACAGCCACGGGTCGGTGTAGAAGCTCATGTTGACCACGTCGAGCCTGATGTCGCCCGCGTACACCAGCGCCTTGACCGTCTCGTACAGGAAGAAGTAGCCGGAGTCCTGGCCCGCACGCACGTTGACCAGGGTGGCGTCGGGGGCGACGCCGGAGATGCCGAAGTTGTTGTCAGCGGCAGCGACCGTGCCGGCCACATGGGTGCCGTGGCCGCCGTCGTCCACGTTCGCCGGGTCCTTGCAGCCCGAGTACTCACAGGGGCCGTCGATCGCCGGGATGTCGCGCGTGAAGTTCCGCGACCGCGCCGCGTCGAAGTTCGGCGCGATGTCCGGGTGGCTCGCATCGATTCCGGTGTCGATGATCCCCACGTCGACACCCTCGCCGGTGGCGGTGCGGTGCGCGCCGCTGGGCGTGGCGCCGATCATCTTCATGTCCCACTGCAGGCTGGCCAGCGGCTCGGCGCCGGGCGCCCGGGTCACCTCGGCCGAGGAACGATTCGCACTCGCTCGCTCCGCCGCCGACGGTCGTTCGGAGAAGCGGTGCGGCATGTCCTGACGGGTGGTGCCGACCGTGTGGTTGGGAATGGCCTCCTGGACCCCTCCCCGTGCACGCACCTTGTCGGCGAACGCGCCGTCGCTGGAGGAGACGAGCGCGATCCCGATCTGCGCGGTCACGTCCTCGACGGTGCCGCCGGCCGCCTTGATGGCGTCGGTAGCCGCTTGCGGGCTGCCGCTGAAGGAGACGACGTACTCCGCGCCGGCGCCGGCGGGCCCCGCTGCGTCGTCGGCGGCTCCGGTCGCGGCCGACGCTGTCGCGACCACGGTGGTGATGGCCGCGGCCAGGACACCGACCGTCCTGGCCATGCTGCGTTCCTTGAAACGATGGGACCTCATGGGCGCATGCCTTTCCTGGAGATGACCTGGAACAGGTGGCGGCAGCCTCGTGAGCCGCCGTCGCCGGCCGTGTGAGTAAAGCCACATGTCAGCACCCTGTCGAGGGAGCCGGCGCTGCCCGCGCTGCGGAAAAGGCGCTGACGCCTTCCCGCGGGACGGTGAACAGTGATCTGGCCGCCCCCACGAACCGAGAGCGGCCAGGTCTCTCGGCGGGTCGACGTAGCGCTCCGACGGACGCGGCGCGCCGTTGAGGTGCACCGACGGGTTCGCATTCCTGATCGGCTTCGTGTTCGTCGCACAGCAGCTGGGCGCCTCTGTGCGCGAGGCCGCCCCCGCTCCGAGGGGGCTGAACCGGGGACGCCAGTCGGACGATCCGGCACTCGCACGGTCACCTATGGACGGCGGAGGGGCACAGCGGGATAGTGCCCGACGCAACAGGCGGTAGCCGCACCAGGCCGATCGTTCTCCCGCCCTGCCCCGGCACCGACAGAAGGGAGTTCCGGACCCACGGGGGCGACCTGTCAGCGGCACCGCGCAGTGCCAGACGCTGACGCCGGACCGTGGCCTCGGCGTGCCCGACCAGCCAAGGGAAGTCCATGAAGCTAGCCAGAGCCGCCCGACTGTCGGCTGCCCTCGCGGCCGCCGTACTCGGCGCCGCCCTCGTATCCGGCCCAGCGCAGGCAGCGCCGCAGCCGGACAGCGCGTCGGGGCGGTACCTCGTCGTCGCCCGGTCCGCGGCCGACTACGCCGCCCTTCGGGACAGCGTGGCGCGCAGCGGAGCGAAGATCGTCTCCGAAATGCCGCAGATCAAGACGTTCGTCATCGCCGGCACCAGTGACGCGCGCTCCAGGGTGCAGGCTGATCCGCGCGTCGAGGCCATGGCCGCGGACCACATCGCGACCATCGACAGTGCGGAGCGCCCGGCCCCGAACCTGGCCGCACCTGGCCTCCGCAGCGCTCGCCAGATCGACCTGGCGCCCGCCAGCCCGGCGGCGCAGGCAGGCATCAACCCCGACCCCGCCTTCGACCACCCGGGCCTGCAGTGGGACCTCCGCCGCATCGGCCTGCCCCAGGGCTGGCAGACCACAGCCGGCCGTCCGACCGTGACCGTGGGCGTGGCCGACACCGGCCTGGACTTCACGCACACCGACCTCAAGCAGAACGTCGACCGGGTGATCGACTTCACCGAGACCGAGGATCCGCCTATCTGCAAGACGTACTTCGGTGCCTCCGACCGGGATCTCGCCCGTTAG
>JAOPWH010000251.1 GCA_025965795.1 Blastococcus sp. | reverse complement strand
GCGCCCCCGGCGGGGGCCGCGGGCTCCTCGGCATGCGGGAACGGGTGGCCGTCTTCGCCGGAACGCTGGAGACCGGTCCCTCGGCCGACGGCGGCTTCGCCGTGCACGCCCGCCTGCCCGCGCCACCCGAGGAGGACGTGTGATCCGGGTGCTGGTCGCCGACGACCAGGCGCTGATCCGCGACAGCTTCCGGCTGATCCTCGACCTCGAGCCGGACATCGAGGTGGTCGGCGAGGCGGGGAACGGGCAGGAGGCGGTGGCGCAGGCGCGGCGCCTGCGGCCCGACGTCGTCCTCATGGACGTGCGGATGCCGGTGCTCGACGGGCTCGCCGCAACTCAGGCACTGACCAGGGCCGGGTCACCGGCGCGGGTGCTGATCCTCACGACCTACGACGCCGACGAGTACCTCTACGACGCGATGCGGGCCGGCGCGTGCGGGTTCCTGCTCAAGGACGTGCGGCGGGAGCAGCTGGCGGGCGCCGTCCGCACGGTGGCCGCGGGCGACGCACTGCTGCACCCGTCGCTGACGCGGAGGCTGGTCGAGCGGTTCGTGCAGGGCCCGCCGCCCGGCGGCAGTCCTCCCGCGCTGACCGGGCTGACCGAGCGGGAGACCGACGTGCTGCGCCTGGTCGGGCGCGGCATGTCCAACGCCGAGATCGCCGCTGAGCTCTTCCTCGGCGAGGCGACGGTCAAGACGCACCTCGGCCGGGTGCTCACCAAGCTCGGCCTGCGGGACCGCGTGCAGGCCGTGGTCACCGCCTACGAATCGGGTCTGGTCCGACCCGGCGGCGGCTGAGGGACTCCGCGGAGTCGGGCCCCGCTTCCGACCCGACCAGGGCCCGGGACACCGCGCGATCGCCCGGGACGCAGGCCCCGGGCGCTAGGACCAGACCTCGGCGACCTGGCGCGCCACGGTGGCCGCCTGGGCGCGCCCGGCCTTCGCGGACGGTGCCCGGGCGGCGGGGTCGAGCACGTTGCGCCCGATCGCCGTCCGGCTCCCCTTGTCCGGCGAGACGACGGCGACCCGCGCCACCATTCCGGTCACCTGCGCGTCGACGCTGGCGATCGGCCCGATCCCCCGCGGGATCGGGGCGAGGACGACGAGCCGGTCATAGCCCTGCGCGAGGTCGGCGTTCGCCGCCGACCGCATGCCGCCGTCGACGTACCGGCGTCCGCCGATCGTCACCGGCGGGTACACGCCGGGAACGGCACAGCTGGCCGCGACGGCCTGGAGCAGGGGGACACCGGACGTCCGGTCGAACGTCGTGAACTCGCCGGTCTCGGCGTCGACGGCGGTGATCGTCAGATCGCGCTCGGGCCACTCCCTGCCCCCCAGCCTGGCGCCGATCACGTCGAGCCGTTCCTGCTCGGACGGCGTGACCCCGGCCTTCTCCGCCGCGAGGGCGAGCGCGCCGACCCGCCGCCGGAACTCCACGTCCCGCCCGCGGCTGCGCAGGATGGCCCAGCCGAACTGCGCCAGCGTCGCGCGGTTGAGCCGGGCCGCCCGCTCACCCGTCGCGGGCTCGAGCTGGCGGCCGTACATCGCCTCCAGCTCCTCCCCGCCGGTGACCTGAGCACCGACCACGGAGCCGGCCGACGTGCCCACGACGAGGTCGGCGCCGCTCAGGTCCGTGCCGGCTTCGGCGAGCCCGGCCAGGAGCCCGATCTCCCAGGCGATGCCGGTGATCCCACCGCCGCCGAGGACGAGGGCGGCGCGCTGATCGCTCATGTGACCCATCTTCACAGACATCCGGGGCATCCTGCGACAGCGCGTGTGCCCTGAGCCACGCTGTGTGCCGAACCGGACGAGCGAGCGGAGCCGCGATCCCGGTCTCGGCCGCCGGCAAGGTGCTCGAGCGTGAACTGGCGGCCAGGGAACGGGCGAAGGTCGGCGGCTGACGACCCGGACCCGACGAGGCCGGGTTCCGGAGCAGGTCCGCACTCGGCATGCCGGCCCGTCCTCGCGACAGTGAGGATGGGACATGGCCAGCGACACCGAGTTCGCCGTTCCAGCGTCGGTCCCCAGCGCGAGCAAACCGCCGGGACCCACCGGTCCGGTGACTCGCTGGCTGCTGGCCCACCGCGTGCAGCCGGAGGGTCCGGCCGGCGGGGAGGGGCGCACCGAGGGCCACGCGTGGTGGAAGGTCATGTGCCTGACCGGCGTCGACTACTTCTCCACGCTCTCCTACCTACCGGGCATCGCCGCGCTGGCCGCCGGAGCGCTCTCGCCGCTGGCCACTCTGCTGATCGTGGGGCTGACCCTCCTGGGCGTGCTGCCCATGTACCGGCGGGTGGCGGCCGAGAGCCCGAGCGGGCAGGGGTCGGTGGCGATGCTCGAGCACCTGCTGCCCTTCTGGAGGGGCAAGATCTTCGTCCTCGTCCTGCTGGGCTTCGTCGCCACCTCCTGGATCATCACGATCACCCTGTCCGCGGCTGACGCCTCGGTGCACGTGCTCGAGAACCCGTTCTTCCCGACGTTCCTGGCCGGCCATGCCGTGGCGCTCACCGTGGGACTGCTGCTCGTGCTCGGCGGGGTCTTCCTCCTCGGCTTCACCGAGGCCGTCGTCGTCGCGATCCCGCTCGTGGGGGTCTTCCTGGCGCTCAACGCGGTGGTCGTCGCCGTCGGCATCGTCGACGTCCTCGCCGACCCCGGAGCGCTCTCGGACTGGACCGACCGGCTGTCCTCCGGGAGCGGCGGGCTCGGCGGCGTGATCGGCCCCGCGCTGGCGGCCTTCCCGCTCCTGGTGCTGGGACTGTCCGGGTTCGAGACCGGCGTGAGCATGATGCCGCTGGTCGCCGCCCGCGGCCGCACCCCCGAGGAGCAGCTGGCCTCGAGGATCCGCAACACGCGGCGGCTCCTGACCACCGCGGCGCTCATCATGAGCGTCTACCTGGTCATGACCAGCTTCATCACCACCGTCCTGATCCCGCCGGCCGAGTTCGAGGCGGGCGGCGCCGCCAGCGGCCGGGCGCTGGCATACCTGGCCCACGAACGGGTCGGCGCGGGATTCGGAACGGCCTACGACATCAGCAGCGTGCTCATCCTGTGGTTCGCGGGCGCGTCCGCGATGGCGGGGCTGATCAACATCGTGCCGAGGTACCTGCCCGGGTACGGCATGGCTCCCGAGTGGGGGCGCGCCGTACGTCCGGTCGTCCTGGTCTTCACGACGATCAGCATCGCCCTCACCATCGCCTTCGGTGCCGACGTCAACGCCCAGGCCGGTGCCTACGCCACCGGGATCCTGGCGATGATGGTCTCCGGCGCCGTGGCCGTGACGATCTCGGTGGCCCGCCGCGGACGGCGAGCGGCCGCCGCCGGTTTCGGCGTCCTGACGCTGGTGCTCCTGTACGCGCTCATCGACAACGTGATCGAGAAGCCCGACGGGATCACGATCTCGCTGCTGTTCATCCTCGGCATCGTGGTCATCTCGCTCGTCTCGCGGGTCACCCGGACGACCGAGCTCCGCGCCGATCGGATCGAGTTCGACCAGACCGCCCGCCGGTTCATCACCGACTCCCTCGCCCACGACGGCCAGCTGCACGTGGTGGCGAACCGGCGCCAGGCCGGCGACCGCGCCGAGTACGAGGAGAAGGAGGAGGCGCAGCGGGAGGTGAACCCGGTGCCCGGGCGGACCGACATCCTCTTCCTCGAGGTCGACGTGGTCGATCCGTCGGAGTTCAGTGACGTGCTCCAGGTCCGGGGGGTCGAGGTCGACGGTCACCGGATCCTGCGCACCCACAGTCCCGCGGCTCCGAACGCGATCGCCGCGATCCTGCTGGCGTTGCGCGACGCGACCGGGGTGCGGCCGCACTGCCACTTCGAGTGGGCCGAGGGAAATCCGCTCGGGCACCTGTTCCGCTATCTGCTGCTCGGCCGCGGGGACACGCCGCCGGTCGTGCGCGAGATCATCCGCGAGGTCGAGCCCGACCCGGACCGCCGGCCCGTCATCCACGTCGGCGGCTGACGCCGGCGGGGCGGCGACTCACCCGGCCGGGTGCGGAAGCGCGCGTCGCCAGGGAGCGCTCACTACTGTCCGCTGGGTGGAGAGCGCGCACGTAGGCCCGGAGACCGAGCACACCGGTGTGCGGCTCGCCCACGAGGAGGAGTCCCCGGTCCGCCAGGTCTGGCGCCGGGTCGTCATCGGTCTCGCCGTCCTGCTCCTCACCGTGGGCGTCATCTACCTCGACCGGGACGGCTATCGGGACGGCGACGACGTCGGCCTGACCCTGCTGGACTCCTTCTACTACGCCACCGTCACCCTCTCCACTACCGGCTACGGCGACATCACGCCGATCACTCCGGGCGCGCGGCTGGTCAACATCCTGCTGATCACCCCGCTGCGCATCACGTTCCTGCTGGTCCTCATCGGAACCACCCTGGAGGCGCTCACCGCGCGCTCCCGGGAGGAGTTCCGCATCCGTCGCTGGAGGTCTCGCGTGCGACAGCACGTCATCGTGTGCGGTTACGGCACCAAGGGCCGCAGCGCCATCCGCTCCCTGCAGGCCCTCGGCACGCCGCTGGACAAGATCGTCGTCGTCGACCCCGAGCCGCGGGCCATCGACGAGGCCAATTCACTCGGGCTGACCGGCATCGTCGGCGACGCCGGCCGCACCGAGGTGCTGCGCCGGGCGTCGGTCGAGCGGGCCCGCGCCGTGATCGTCGCCGCCAACCGCGACGACGCCGCCGTCCTCATCACCCTGACGGTGCGGCAGCTGAACCCCAGCGTGCCGATCACCACCAGCGTCCGCGAGGAGGAGAACGCCAACCTGCTGCGGCAGTCCGGCGCCGACACCGTCATCACGACGTCGGCGACGTCCGGGCGGCTGCTGGGCCTCTCCACCGACGCCCCGCGGGTGGTCGCCGTCGTCGAGGACCTCGTGACCGGCGGCCAGGGCCTGGACCTGCACCAGCGGCGGGTGAGCAGCAGCGAGGTCGGACTGGACTCCCGATCCCTGCGCGACATCGTCCTGTCGGTGACCCGCGGCGGGCGCACGCTGCGCTTCGACGACCCGCTGATCGGCAGCCTGCAGCCCGAGGACGAGCTGGTCGTCGTCCGCTCTCACCGATGACACCGTCGTCCTCCGGACGACACCGCGGGCTCTGACACCGTCGTCCTCCGGACGACACCACGCGCCGTTCCTCCTGGCCTACTCCGTGACGCGCTTCCAGGGGGCGAAGGCGTTGTCCAGGCCGCGCATGGCCGGGCGCAGCTCCGGGAAGTGGCGCAGCAGGACCGTGCGCATGTCGTTGTCCCGCACCCACTGCAGGCCCACCGGCGAGTAGATCTCCGGCCGGAAGTCCGCGGTGAAGAACCGGTCGCTGTTGAGCCGGCGGGACGCCATCAGGATGAAGATCCGGAACGCCGTGTCGCTGAAGGCGAATCCCGTCGGCCGCTTCTCGGCGAACAGGCCCACCATCAGGTCGACCTTCTCGATGTCGCCGCCGTAGACGTCGGAGATCTCGGCGGCCAGCGCCGCGTCGTCGGTCAGGTCCGCGAAGGTCGCCGGCGCCGCCATGTGCAGCTGCCGCCGGAACCCGCAGTACCGCGGGACACCGAGCTCGCGGACCCGCACGAGGTCGGTGGACGCGAGGTCGATGACCTTCCCGTCCGGGCGTTCGTAGGCCTGCAGGAACTTCGGGTAGTTGCGCAGCACGATCGCTCCGGGGTGCGTCGTCCCGAAGGAGTAGAAGAGGTCATCGAGGCGGTAGGTCTTGATGACCTCCTTGAACTTCGGCCCGGAGAGCTCGCGGAAGATCGCCGGCCCGAGCGGGGTGTCCCCGTCCAGCGAGCGCAGGTCGAAGTCGTCGGGCAGCAGCGGGTGCATCCGGTAGACGCTGGTGAACTCCTCGGTCAGCGCGAACGGCACGCCGTAGTGCTCGGTGGCGGCCCCCGGGATGCCGCTGATGACCTCGCTGCCACTGATCCGCCCGAAGTTCTTGGCGATCTGCTCCCCCGCGACGCCGAACCAGTTGGCACGCAGCGCGTAGACCGTCGTCGGGTGGCTGATGACGGCCGGCGTCCACTCGGCGGTGTGGATCTTGGCGAGCAGGGCGGCCACCACCAGGCGGGCCCGCTGGAACAGCTCCTCGTCGTCCCACTGCGGGTACTCGGTCCGGAGCCGGTCGCAGACGGCGTTGTGCTCACGGACGAACAGCGTGATCAGCATGCCCATGCCGGTCCACCAGCCGGGGCGCATGGTGAAGTCGCGCGCCGGGTCCTCGGGGATGGGGAGCTGGCCGTCCTCGGTCAGCCGTAGCTTCCCGTCCGTCCCGGAGCGGACCATCTTCTGCTCCTCCAGCGAGGAGCCGTAGAGCGAGGAGCCGTCCCACCAGTGCGTCACGTCGTTGACCGACGTGATCGGCCCGTCGGCGCTCGCGGGCCGGGACGGGTCGCCCTTGATCCGCGGGATCCGCATCGGGTTCTCGTGCCAGTCGTCCCCGGGCGGCAGCGGGATGTCCACCAGGCGGGAGGTGTCACCCTCCCCGTGGGTGAACCAGTCGTGGATCATGAACTGCAGCCAGGCCGCAGCGAGGGTGTTCACGCTCGTCGCCGGCAGGAACGGGTCGCGGGTCAGCAGCCGACGGCTGACCTCCCGCGGATTGGGCTCCATCAGCTCGTCGCGGGTGACGGTCAGGACGGCGTCCAGCGGGATGTTGCGGCCGAACCGGGCGCCGGCCATGCCCATCGAGGGGTGCTCGAGGTCGTTGTAGGAACCGTCGACACTGCGGCTGACCAGGTGCTCCGGCGTCCGGGGCGGCGCCGTGGGTCCGCCGACCACCGGCACCTGCGTGGAGGGGTCGAACAGGTTCTTCTGCCGGTAGATGTTCCGGACGCCGATCAGCACGGCCAGGCCCCCCGGCAGCTTCAGCTTGTCCCAGCCCACCGCGGAGTCGACGCTCCGCGCGGCCCTGTCGAACAGACGCCAGAACAACGACGTCCGGTAGTCCGCGCCCGGGATCGGGGGCTCCGGAGTGGCCTTGCGGACGTTCGGGTGACCGTCGGCGTCGGCGCGGGGCTGCGGCACGGCGGCGCGGGTGACGTTCGTGGAACCTGAGATCTCGGTGCTCATCGTGTCTCCTGGGCTTCGCTGGGGCGGATGACAGCCGGTCGGATGGGCTTGCGCGGGTGCGGCAGCCGGTCGAGGACCTGCCGCAGGTCCGGACGCGACGGTGGGTGCGGCGGCAACGAGGCGTCGGCGAGGATGGCGGCGCTTGCCTTCTCCGCCGCCATGTAGATCGCGGTGACGATGAAGAAGCCGGGGATGCGGGGGAAGACGGAGGCGTCGACGACGCGCAGCCGCTGGGTGCCGTGCACCCGGAACCGGCCGTCGAGGACGGCGCCGGGGTCGCTGCGCCGTCCCATGGCGGCCGTGCAGGAGGCGTGGTGCCCCCAGGCCTGGTCCCGCACGAAGCCGCGGAGCTCCTCCCGGGTCCGCACGTCCTCGCCGGGCACGAGCTCGGCCTCCACGTCGTCCGGGAGGCAGTTCATGATCGACCGCGCGGCCTCGATGCCCGTGACGACGGCGTCGATGTCCGCACTCGCGGCGTCGTCGCCCTCCTCGAAGTACCGGAACCGGATGTCGGGGGTGTCCCGCGGGTCGGCCGAACGCAGCCGCACGGTGCCGGCTCGGTTCACCGTGTGCGCCTTGAGCACCGCCCAGGTGAAGACGCAGCTCTGCTGGGCCAGGGCCGAGGAGTAACCCGGGTAGTAGCCGGTGAACCTGGCCGGCAGCCCGAAGACGAACAGGTCGGGGCTCTCCAGGTCGGGGCTGGACCGGCGGACGATGCCGAGCAGCGCCCCGTTGGTCGTGTAGACCCCCTTCCCCTGCCGCCACTGCACGTAGCCGGGGTCGCCGTCCTCGCCGGCAGCCGGCGGCGTGAACGTCAGCCCCTCGAGCAGCGTGAAGTCGGTGCGCATCCTGGTCACGACGCCGACCTCGTAGCGGTCCTGGAGGTTGGCGCCGACACCGGGCAGGTCGACTCGGCAGGGGATGCCGAACCGCTCCAGCTCGGCCCGGGGGCCGATGCCGGACAGCTGCAGCAGCTGCGGGGTGTTGAACGCACCACCGGCGAGGATCACCTCGCGGCGGACCCGTACCTGCACCGGTTCGCGGGCCGGCCCCTGGTCGGCGTGCGGGTCGGCACGGTAGGCGTGCTCCTGCGGCAGGTACTCCACGCCCACCGCCACCGGCTCGGCACCGTCGGGCGTGCCCTCCGCGAAGAGGACGTGGGTGACCAGCGCCCCGGTGCGCACCACCAGCCGGTCGGGGAATCGCTGGGCGACGTCCCTGATCCGCTCGCGGGTCCCGTTGCGGCGTCCCTCCCGGACGGCGAGCGGGATCTGCCACAGCCCCTCGGGACAGTTGCGCACGCGCCAGTCGTTCGGGTCCACCGCACTGTGGAGCCCCTCGACCAGGGTGAGCGGCCGGCCGAGGAAGTCGATCAGGCTCGTGCCGGCGGCGTGCTTGAGCAGCCGGCGCACCTGCCCGTCGCCGATCGCGAGCGCGGGGTCGGCCAGCGACGTGTGCAGCCACCCGTCGAAGCCGTGCCGGCTGCGGTTGACGTACTTCTCGCTCAGCAGCGGGAGGACGGCGAACAGGCGGGCCAGCCACGGGTGCCGCGGCAGCATCCGGGGCCGCGACTTGTACCCGCAGGACTCCAGCCGCTCGAACCACTGGCGCATCCGGTCCGCCCGCCAGCTGGGGTCGCCGGTGGCCTCGGCGATGCCGTTCCAGTCGGCGTCGTGCGGATACATCGTGATCATCGCGTTGTGCGCGGTGCAGCCGCCGAGGGTGCCCGACCGCGGGTACAGGACGCCGTCGTGCTCGGGCACGTACTTCTCGTCCCGCTCCTGCTGGGCCTGGTCGTCGAAGTGCCGGACGTAGAACGGCCAGCTCATGTCCGGGTGCTCCGATGCCCGCCCGTGGAAGGCCGGGACCTGGTAGTCGTCGTCCTCGGGATCGAGCCCGGCCTCCAGCAGCAGCACGCGGTGACCGGCCTCGGCCAGGTTGGCCGCGACGGGCCCTCCCCCGGCCCCGGAACCGACGACGACGTAGTCGAACTGCCCTCCGGCGGCCGTCACGACCGGCTCCAGCGAGAGGTGAGGTAGGCGATCAGGGCGAGCACGGTGTTGGTGCCCGAGATCAGCAGGAACGGCCGGGCCAGCTGCGGGGACAACTGCTTGCTGCGCTGGAGGGCGGCGACCGTCGCGGTGTCGCTCGCGTGGATGAGCGGTGCCGCACGGACCGCCCGGTCCAGCTCACGGCCGCGGAGGAGCAACAGATCGGCGCCGATGAGCACCGTCCGGATGCCGAACAGCCGGAGTCCGTAGATCGCCGCCGGATTGCTCGCGGGATCGTCGTCGCCGAACCGGCGGATGATCATCGTCGGCGCCAGGAGCCCCGAGGAGCCGGCGAGGAGGCGAACTCCTCCCAGGGCATAGCGCGCCGTCTTCGCGATGGTCCCGATGGCCGTCACGGCGGTCCTCCCGGCCCGGCTCGCACCGGGCGAACTCGTCGGAGGAGACGCGCGAAGGGCACATTCGGCAGGAAAAGAAATGCAGGTTCTCCGCCGGAGACACGCCGATTCCCGGGCAGCGCAGGGCCGCCGGTCCGGATTTCCCCCTGGATGAATCGTGCACCGGAGCAGCTCCGGCGGCGCCGAGATTCCTCCCGTCCCCTGGTCAGCACAAGGGGGGCGTGCGTCGTCCGGGAGAACGTCCGCCGGCCGCGCCGGAGACGCGCCGCAGAGGGCTTCCCGGGCGCGGGGGACCTTGACAGGGGTAGGGGGTGAGCGGACGCTGCACCGTCAGACCGGACGAACCCGACGTGCACGGCAACGGTGCCGGAAAAGCAATTCCTGCGCCCATTCCCCGGTCTTTCGCAGCGCATCAGTGCAGCTCGGCCGAGAAGACGCACGGCGAGGGGGAATTCATGGGGAGGGCGCACGTCCGCGCGCACGGCACCTTTCCGCCGGAGCGCTTCGTGTCCGCTCTCGTCGACTTCGGCCCGGGCCGTTCGGAGGTCTGGGGCAACAGCGATCCGCGGCACCTCGCCGTCCACGACCGGGGCGACACCTGGGCGGAGGTCACCGAGGGCTCGGGCGCAGGCGGCGGCGTCTGGCAGCGGCTGCGCTACGACTGGTCGACTCCCGGCCAGGTCACCCTCGAGGTGCTCGACAGCAACGCCTTCGGCCCCGGCGGCAGCTGGACCTACCGGCTGGAACCCGACGGCGCCGGCGGCACCGACATCGACCTCGCGGTCGTCCGGGTGCCGTGCTCACTGAAGGGCCGGGTCCTCGACGTGCTCCTCGGGCTCGGCGGCAGCAGGTACTTCGCCCGCGATCTCCGGCGCTCCGTGCGACGACTCGAGCAGTCGCGCGCGCCGTCCTGACCATCGTGGTCCGGCCGGCGCCGGACCTCCACCACCACCGACTGGGGGACACCGTGGCGGACCACAACGACCCGAATGCGGTCAACAGCATCTTCTCCGACGTCGACGTGAGCGCCGCCGACCTCTACGACATGTTCGGGTATCCGGGCGACGCTCCCGACCAGGAGACGGTGGTTCTCGCCCTCACCTTCGCCCCGGTCCCGGACACCGGGGTGTTCGACACCGACATGCTCTACCGGCTGCTGGTGAACCCGCATGCGCGCTCGGTCCGGCCCGGCAGCGAGGAGTGGAGCCTGGGCGCCCTCACCCGCTACTTCGACGCGATGAAGGACCGCTACCTCGGCCAGCGCGAGGCCGCCGAGATCCGGGTGACGGTCGACGAGACCGGGACGGCGACGGTGCGGTTCGCCGACTTCCCGGGCGGAAGCTTCACCGTGCAGGTCCCGACGAACGAGGTGACGACGGTCCGTGCGCCGTCGGGCGCGGGGATCACCGCCTACCTCGGGGGTCGCGACGACGCCTTCTTCAACGACCTGCCCGGGTTCTTCCGCTCGATCAACTACGCGCCGCAGTTCTACGACGTGCCGCAGGCGCGCCAGGACGTCCGCGAGCTGCCCATCCCCAAGACCCTGCTCGAGCTCGAGGGCAACACGCTGTTCAACTACGACCCCGAACGCCCCGACCACGGTCGGGGCATGAAGCTGGACCTCCCCGAGGGGCCGCTGACCTGGGAGGGCGACAGCTTCGCCAAGGACGCCGACGGCAACTACCGGTTCGTCTACAGCGGCGAGGACGCCCAGGCCGGCCGCAACGTCAACGCGATCATCCTCGAGCTGCCGCTCGGCTTCCTGACCGAGCATCCGGAGGACGAGCGGATCGTCAACGTCTGGGGCGAGAGCTGGGTGCGCAAGGCGTCGTCGAAGATCGAGACGATCCCCGACGACCCGCTCTGGACCGAGAACCCGGTCGCGCTCCTGCGCCGCCGGAGGCTGGACGACGAACTGCGCCGCTACAAGCTGGTGGACACCGTCGGGCAGCCCTTCGCCGACGCCGGCCTCAGCGAGCGCGAGGACAACCGGCAGCTGGGGGCGAACAACTTCTGGCTCGCGCCGACCTTCGTGCGTCGCCTCGCCCACCTCGGATGGGGCTTCGGACCGTCGGTGACCGCGCTGGGCCTGGCCAGCGCCTTCGACCACGACGACGCGCCGGTGTCGGTGCACCGGAAGTACGCCAGCGCGGCGACGGCCTTCCCGAGGGGCCGCAAGGTGGTCTTCCAGCAGATGCGCATGCCGGACGACTCGTGGAACAAGAACAAGCTCGACATCCCGCTCCGGCGGCCGTTCGAGATCTTCATCCCGAACGTCTGCGCCATCGACATGGACACCACCGGCACCTGGCCGTTCGGCCGCCGGCTCGAGGACCAGGTCGCCACCCGCTTCCTCTCCCTGTTCCTCGACATGGAGGCGCCGCTGGGCGACAGCGGTTACTCGGTGGAGACGCTGAACCTGCAGTCGACCTGGGACGGCGCACCGGTCACGCCGAAGACGCCGCCCAACCCGCTGACCAACGACAAGCCCTTCCTGCCGCAGTTCCCCTACCTGGCCGAGCCGTGGTGAGCTCCGGGTGACGGCGACGGCACCAGCCCTAACCGGGTACCGGGCCGACCTCGAGTCGGTGCGCCGGCGGCGCGCAGAGCACGAGGCGGCTGCCCATCCGCCCGGCCCGACGACGACCGCCGAACAGCTGACCCTGCGGCACCGCGAGGTGAGCCTGGCCGGCGGCCGGCCGGAGGACCTGCTGGCCCTCGGAGCGGCGATCGACCGCGCGCTCGAGCGGTTCCCCGCCTGGCCGGACCTCCGGTTGCTGCGGGCGACCGTGGCGCTCTCGCTGCACCAGACGGAGGTGGCCCGGACGGCGCTGGCCGCCGTCCCCGGGCTGACCGGGCTTCCGCCGGGCCGGGTGCTGGCCGCCGACCTCGCCGCGTTCGACGGGGACTACGCCGGCGCGCGGAAGGGCTACCTGCGGGCGGCCCGGGAGGACCCGAGGTGGGAGACCGACGCCCGGCTGGCCGCGCTGGCGGTGACCACGGGCGACCTCGACGAAGCCGAGGACCGGTACGCCGCCGCCGAGGACGACATCACGGCCAAGCAGATGCGCTCCTTCGCGTGGCTGAGGGTGCAGCGCGCGGAGCTGTGGCACGGGCTGGGCGACCTCGACCGGGCCGGCCGATTCCTGGACGACGCCGCCGCCGCGTACCCCGGCTGGTGGCTCGTGGCCGCGCACCGGGCCGCCCTGGATGCGGCGCGGGGCGCCGCCGACCAGGCCGTGCTGGGCTACCGCGAGGTGCTGGCGGAGGTGGACCGGCCGGAGTTCCGCGAGGCGCTGGGCACCGCGCTCGCCGCAGCCGGGGAGCCCGAGGAAGCGGCCCACTGCCACGCGACCGCGCTCGCCGCGTACACGGCATCAGCCGCCCGGGGCGAGGTGCACTACCTGCACCATCTCGCGGCGTTCCTCAGCGACGTGCGGCCCGATCCGGACGCCGCGGTCTCCTGGGCCGAAGCCGACGTCGGTCTGCGGCGCAACGGCGCCACGCTGTCGCTGCTGGCGTGGTGCCTGCACCGGGCCGGACGGACGGCGGAGGCACTGACGGCGATCGAGGCGGCCGAGTCGCTCGGCGCCGGCGACCCCCGGCTGCGCGAGCGGGCGCGGACGATCCGGCTCGCGGCCAGCGGCGGGCGATGACGTGCCCGACGCCGACCTGGTGCTCGAAGGTGGCGGGGTCAAGGGCCTCGGCACGGCCGGCGCGGTCATGGGCCTGCTCGATGCCGGCTACCGGTTCCCCCGCGTGGCCGGCACCTCGGTCGGAGCGGTGGCAGCCTGCTTCGCTGCGACGGGAACCGACTCGGCCGGCTTCCGCGACGTCCTGAGCCGGTTCGACCTCAGCAAGGTGCCGGACCGCCGGATCCCGGTACCGCTGGTCAGCGAGGGTCTGTCCCTCGTCGCGCGGCGCGGCGCCTACGCCGGCGACTGGATCCGGTCGTTCCTGCTCCGGGAGCTCGGCGAGCTCGGCGTCCGCACCTTCGGCGACCTGCGCCGCGACGACGCCGGCGCCGACCCCCTCCTGGACACCCCCGACCACCGCTACCGGCTGGTCGTCATGGCCACCGATGTCACCAACGGCCGGCTGCTGCGGCTGCCGTGGGACTACGCGCGGTTCGGGCTCGACCCCGACGACCAGCTGGTGGCCGACGCCGTACGGATGTCCCTGTCGATCCCCTTCTACTTCCGGCCGTGCACCCTCGGCAACCCGGCCACCGGCCGCACCGCGACCGTGGTCGACGGGGGCGTGCTGTCGAACTTCGCGATCGAGATCTTCGACCGGACCGACGGCCAGGCGCCGCGGTGGCCGACGTTCGGCGTCCGGCTGCTGCCGGACCTGCCGGCCGGACTGGGTGACCTCGTGCCCTTCTTCGGTGTGCCGATGCTGCCGTCGGTACGGCTGCTGGAGCAGGTGGTGGCCACGGCGCTCGTCGGCCGCGACCAGACCCATCTCGATCGCCCCGGGGTCCGCGAACGGACGATGACGGTGGACACCGCGGGCACCTCGATCACCGAGTTCGGCATCGGGGCGTCGAAGAAGGCCGACCTGATCGAGCGCGGCCGGACGACGGCCGCCGACTTCGTACAGCGCTGGGAGGACCGGTTGCCATGACCACGGGTGAGACCGCCGGCAACGGAGCGGCTGCTGCCCTTCCGCTGACCACGGAGATCGGGGTTCCCGCTCCGGCGCAGGCCGGCAGCACGGCCGCGCCGCGTCCGCCGGCACCTGTCGGGCGTCCGCCGGCACCTGTCGGGCGGTCGCCGGCGACGAAGCACCCGCGCTCGCGGCGCACCTCCCGCATGCGGCACCAGACGATGGGTGTCGAGGCGGGTGGCACCCCTCCGCCGGCCCAGCCGCCGAGGAGCGCCACCGGCGCGCACGACGCCGCCGAGCGCGTCCGGCTGTGGGGTGCACCGGCGATGTCCTCGAGACCCCGTCGCATGTGGCGCGAGCAGGTGCTCGCCCGCGCGGACGAACTGGCCGCGCTCACGATCTGGCTGGACAGCCGCACCGACGGGCCGTCGACCTCGGCCGCCGGGTGGGCCGCCGACGCCGTCACCGACCGGGCGATCCAGGGCCGGCTCACCAGGGCCGTCGACGCGGCCCAGGGGCTGTCCTTCTGGCCCGGCCCGCGCAGCGCGCGCATGGAGCGCGCCTTCTGCAACATCGACGGCGCGCAGGCCGAGGTCCTCCGGCGCACGCCCGGCGACTACCTGTCGGGCCTCCTGCCGGATCTGCTCGCGCACGTCCGCGCGCACCTCCCCCCGACCCATCCCGAGCGCATGGCGGTGGAAGACCTCGCGGCGGAGGACCTGACCGCGACCTCCGTGCCGGCGCCTCTGACCGACGCGCAGCGGGCCACCGTGGTCTCGGCGGTGGGAACGGCGAGCGCGGCGGCACGGCGCGAGCACAGCCGCCTGCGCAGCTTCCGCAACATCGTGATCATGACGACGGTCGCCATGCTCGTGCTCGCCGGTGGCCTGGCCGTCATGGGCGCGCGCCAACCGGCCTGGATCCCGCTGTGCTTCGCGCCGCAGGGCCTGGAGTCGGTCGTGTGCCCGACGGCGACCGCCGCGCTCCCGGACGACCCGGCGACCGGCGTCCCTGCGTCGGGGGCGGACACCGCATCGGCGATCGCCGCGACGGCCCAGCCGCACGACATCGCCCTCGTCATGCTGGTGGGCCTCGCTGCGGCGGCGGTCACCGGCGCCGCGGCGCTCCGCCATGTGCGCGGCACGTCGACGCCGTTCGCCGTGCCGGTGGCCCTGGTCGCGCTGAAGCTGCCGACCGGCGCCCTGACCGCCCTGTTCGGCCTCCTGCTGATCCAGGGCGGGTTCGTGCCCGGACTCTCGGCGCTGGACTCCTCGGGTCAGATCCTGGCGTGGGCGCTCCTCTTCGGCGCGGCGCAACAACTGGTGACCGGACTGGTCGACAAGAAGGCCCAGTCGGTGCTCGACTCCGTCGGGTCCGCGCCGATGATCGAGGACAAGGAGTAGCGCAACCCTCGCGCAGCGAAACGAGTCGGGCCATGATCTGCCGACCAGCACCGACCCGATGGAGTAATCAACGATGCATCTCTCCCGACGAACCGTCGCCGCTTTCGGCGGGGCCGCGGCCCTCGTGCTCGCCCTGGCCTCTCCCGCCTCCGCCTCCGTCGAGGCCGGCGGGACGCGGGCCTCGGCCACCGTCTGTGCCGACGGCGGCAGCGCAGGGAACGCGGCGGCCCGGTTGCGGCCCGGCGCCACGGTCCTCGACCCCAACTCGGCGTCGCAGGCCCAGGCGCAGGAGCTGGCGAGCGCCCGCGCGCAGGCCGTCCTCCCCGGCGGGTCGGTGACCATCCGGACCGTCTTCCACGTCATCAGCGCGAAGCCGCTCACCCCGGCCCAGAAGTCGCGCCGCGAGTCGATGATCGCCGCGCAGGTGCGCGTGCTGAACAACGCGTTCGCGGGCACCGGCGCAGCCGCCATCTCGGGCAACACGCCCTTCCGCTACTCCTACAGCCCCGCCGAGACGACGTGGACGGTGAACGGGACCTGGTCGAGGATGCAGCCCGACACCGCCGCAGAGGCCGCGGCCAAGAAGGCGCTGCACACCGGGGGCCCGTCGACGCTGAACCTCTACGTCGCGAACATCGGCGGCGGACTGCTCGGCTGGGCCACGTTCCCCAAGGCCTACTACGGCAGCCAGCTCTACCAGGACGGCGTCGTCATGCTCGATGAGTCGATGCCCGGCGGGAACGCCGTGAACTACAACGAGGGCGACACCGCCACCCACGAGGTCGGCCACTGGCTCGGGCTGTTCCACACCTTCGAGGGCGGCTGCAGCGGCCCCGGCGACTACGTGAGCGACACCCCGGCCGAGGCGGAGCCCGCGTACCAGTGCAAGGAGGACGCCGGCCGCGACAGCTGCCCCTACCAGGCCGGCGCCGACCCCATCCACAACTTCATGGACTACGCCGAGGACTTCTGCATGAACCGCTTCACCTCCGGCCAGGTCGCTCGCATGAGCAACGCCTGGCAGTCGTTCCGGGCGCCGTCGGCGACCCGCGCCTGACCTGACGGGCCCCGGCCGGTCGGACCTCGGCGGTCAGGCCGGCCGGCGCACCCAGGTCTCCGTGGGCACGTCCCGGCCGCGGAGTGTGGTCTCGCCCTCGGGCATCCAGTGGGCCTGTTCGTCGGGTGCTGCGGCCTGCACGGTGGCGGCGCTGGCGACCACCCGCCCGGCATGGTCCTTGGCCAGCTCGGTGAGCCGCGCCGCCTCGTTCACCGGGTCGCCGATCACGGTGTACTCGAGCCGGCTGGCGGCCCCCACCTGCCCGGCCCAGACCCGGCCGCAGGCCACCCCGATCCCGACGTCCACCTCGCCGGCCGCGCGGACGGCGTCGCCGATCCGCCGGGCCGCACGCAACGCGGCACCGGCGGGATCGGGGTGGTCGGTAGGTGCGCCGAACACACAGAGCGCCGCGTCGCCCTCGAACTTGTTCACCAGACCCCCGTCGACCTCGATGGCGTCCACGACCACCTCGAAGAACCGGTTGAGCAGGCCGACCATCTGCTCGGGGCCGGTGCGACGGACCAGGCCGGTGGAGCCGGCGATGTCGACGAACAACGCCGCCACCGTCCGCTCCTCGCCGCCGAGCGCGACGCCGGTGGCGAGCGCCTGCTGAGCCACGGTCGTCCCGACGTGCCGGCCGAACAGGTCGCGCAGCTTCTCCCGCTCGGCCAGCCCGGCCGCCATCGTGTTCACGCCCTGCTGAAGCAGCCCGATCTCGCCGGCGTCGTCGACAACCACTTCCACCGCGTAGTCGCCCTGACCGATCCGCCGGACCGCCTCACGCAGGTCGCGCAGCGGCTGACCGACCGCCCGGGCGATCAGCAGGGTCGCCAGCCCGCCCACTCCGAGGCCGACGACGACGAGCAGGACCACCGCCCCCGTCCCCGGGCCGTCAGGATTGCTCGGGTCGAGATAGAGCAGCACGATCCCGAGCAGTGGCACCCCGCTGGTGAGGCCCCAGGTGAGGACCAGGCGCGGGCGCACCCCCAGGGTCAGCGCGCCGGAGGGCGGGTGCGCGGCCAGGGCCTGGGCGGTGACGTCACGGGCCGCCCGGGCCACGAGGAGGTAGGTGACGCCGGCGGTGACCATGCCGCCGAGCAGCACCGCGACCCCGATCCGCAGCCCCACCCGCGCGTCGGGGAACGCGACGGCGGCCACGATCCCGACCAGGACGGCGCCGACCAGCCAGATCGAGCCCGCGATGAGCGCGGTGTCCACCGGTAGCCGGAGTGCCTGCGCCCCCTCCGACGCAGTGGGTGCGCGGCCGGCCATCAGCCATCGGTTGGTGCCCCGCTGCCTCCGCAGGCCGGCCACGGTGCCGACCGGGAACGCCACCAGCAGGTAGACGGCCGCGGTTCCGATCACCGGCAGCCGGCCCTCGCTGCTGCCGTCGTCCACACCGAGAAGCAGCAGGACGACGGTGCCGACGCCGATCAGGTTGGCCACGTTGACCAGCAGCACGATCACGGGGACGGCGAGTCGACCGCTCGGCTCCCACGAGGCCAGCAGGCCGTCGCGGCGCACGGTCTCCGTGGCCGCGGGGCGCGCCGGGCCAGCCGCGTCCGCCGGGTGCGAGTCGTTCATGCGCGCCACGACGGCGTGCAGGCGCTCGCGGGCAGGATCCGTCGTCCGGTGGTGCCCATCGGGTCATGATCGCCGAGGGCGGGCCGCCGTGCGCTCCGGCCGCCCGAGCGTTACCCGATCCGGCTACCGCGGCTCCCGTTCGCGCGCGGGACCCTTGCGCACTCGCGGCGCCCGGGTGCACCGTCGGCTCCCCGCCGGTCGGAGGACCGGCGCTCCTCGAGGAGGCCGCCCGTGGGACGCAGCTCCCTGCGCACGCTGCTCGTCGCCGTCGTCACCGCGGTGCTGACCGGAGGGCTGGTCCTCGCGGCCCCGTCGGCCGGTGCTGCCGTACGGCCGGTCGGCCCGCTGTCGCCGGCGTCCGGGGCGCTCTTCGGTGCGCTGGTCAACCCGAACCGCGCCGACCCGTCGAGCACTCCGGCCGAGGTGAGCGCGCTGGAGACGAAGATCGGCCGCACGCTGGAGATCGTCAACCACTTCTACACGTATCAGCAACAGGTCGGCACCCAGGGCGAGGTGCAGGACATCGCCGGGGGCCGGACCCCGATGATCACCTGGGGCGCGACCAGCACGACGCGGATCAAGCAGGGCCTGGAGGATTCCTGGATCCGGGCCCAGGCGATCCGGATCAAGAACCTCGGCGCCCCGGTGTTCCTGCGCTACTTCCACGAGCCGGAGGGCAACTACCGCAACGCGATGGTCTCCAGCGCTGCCGACTACATCACCGCGTGGAAGCGGGCCCGCACGCTGTTCGACGCGGTCGGTGCGACCAACGTGGTCTGGGTGTTCTGCACGACCGCCTACGCGTTCCGGGTGGCGGAGACGAGGCCGCCACAGAGCTTCTATCCCGGCGACGCGTATGTGGACTGGATCGGGGCGGACGGCTACAACTTCGCCCCGGTCAAGCCCGGGGCGAAGTGGAACAGCTTCAGCCAGGTCTTCAGCCGTTGGTACACCTGGGCCGCTCAGCGGCCCAAGCCCCTCATGGCAGCGGAGTACGGCGTCCTGGACGACCCGAGCATCCCCGCCCGCAAGGCGGCCTGGTACGACGACATGCGCACCGTCGTGCCGACGGCGTTCCCGCTCCTGCAGGCGGTCGTCGCGTGGAGCACCGCCAACACCAAGGAGGGCCGGGTCCTCGACTGGAACGTCGACAGCTCGGCGTCGGCCCTGGCAGCGTGGCGGCGCATGGCCCTCGACCCGTACTTCATGTCGACCAGCTGAGGGCTGTGGGAAACTCCCCAGTCCGGCGGCGCAGCCTGCCGCGCGGAGATCGGGGGCGGTATGTGCGAGGACGCGCCGCACTCCGCTGCGCCCCCGCCCGGCCGCCCGGTCAGCCGGCGGCAGGTGCTGCAGGGCATGGTGGCCCTGGCCGCGCTGGCCGGCTGCGGACCGGATCAGCCCGTTGCCGGGGCGCGCGCACCGCGGTCCACCGCGGCCCCGACCGCTCCTGCGCGCCCCGTCGGTCCCGGTGCCTACGTCATGGCGATGCACCTGCACGCCTCGGCGTCGGAGGGGGAGGGCAGCGTCCACTCCCAGCTCCGCCAGGCCGCGACCCACGGCTATGACGTCGCCTGGTTCACCGAGCACGACTGGCGCCGCCGCCGGCTGCTCTTCCGCTCCACGTACTCCTTCGTGCCCGGCGAGATGGCCAACGGCGGCGCCTGGGGCCTGGAGCGACGGCCGGACGAGGGCTCCCTGGCCCGGGGCAGCGGCGGCGACCACGTTCCCGACCCGGTCAGCCCGGCCGACCCGGCCACCCCGAAGGCATCGCTGCGGATCCGCGCCACCAGCACCGGGGACGACGCCGCGGCGGTGACCCTCCGCGTGCAGGCGAAGGGTGGGTCGCGCACCAACTTCCGCAGCCGGATCGCCGGGCGGGTGGAGAAGCTCGATGTGCTCATGGCGGCCGGCGGGCCCGACGCCTGGGGCGAGGTGCTGTTGTCGCTGTCCCACCACCCGGCCAGTGGTGGACGGCCCGAGGGCGTCTACGCCCTGCGCTATCGCTTCCGCACCGAGCTGAAGGAGCGGTCGACGTCGGCCGAGGGGCTGACCGGCGTCGTCGACGTCCCGGTTCCCGCCGGCCGATGGCAGTCCGTCACCCTCGACGCGGTGGCCGACCTGGCCGCGATCTATCCCGACCTGGACGCGCGCGACCACTCGCTGCACGACATCGTGTTCCGCGGGGTGAGCCGGCGCCGGGCGCCGTCCGACGTCTGCTTCGGCCACCTGCGCTTCGAGGAGCAGGACGGCTACGACGCCGTCGGTGTGGAGAACGACCTGGTGGCGCGGTACGCCTCCGAGGGGTCGGACGTGCTCGGGCTGATCGGCAGCGAGATCTCGCTGGGTCCGCACCTCAACCACTACGGCGGGGAGCAGGCACCCTACGACTACGGCGCGATCGCCCGGCTCGGCGACCGACCGGGTGACGACGCCATCCCCTCGATCGTCCGGCACATCCACGCGAACGGGGGCCTGGCCTGCATCAACCACCCCGGGGTGTCGATCACGACGTTGCTGGCACAGCAGGCCGGCGGTGCGGACATGATCGAGGTGGGCTTCGGCCGCGGTGGTCCCGCCACCGTGCCGCAGCAGCTCGCGCTCTGGGACACGCTCAGCCGCAACGGCCTCTTCCTCACCGGCACCGGCGCCTCCGACGACCACAGCGGGCAGGGCTGGGATCAGGAGGGCAACCGCTACTACACCGCGGCCTGGTCCACCGGGCTCGCGCAGCCAGACCTGCTGAACTCCCTCGGCGGCGGTCGGGCCTACGTCGGTTACCTCGGTTCGTTCGCCGGCACGCTGGACATGTCGCTGGACGGCACGGTGCCCATGGGCTCGGTGGTGGTGGGCCCGGCCCGGGCGCGCACGCTGCGGCTGGACGTCACCGGCCTGCCCGACGGCGGCTCGGTCCAGGTGGTCCGCGGCGCCGTCGATCGTGCCGGGACGGCGGACCCCACACCGGGGACGACGGTGGTGCAGACCCTGGGCGCGGCCGACCTGGAGCGGAGCCGCGATCTTCCCCTGGACGTCTCCGGCGACTCGTTCCACCGGCTGCAGGTGACCGATCGGACCGGCGCCGTCGTGGCCTACGGCCAGCCGATCTGGTTGCTGGACGCCGAACCGGCCACCGGCGTGCCGGGACGTCGCCGCGCCGGCTGACGTCGCCGCGCCGGCGGACGTCGCCGCAGAAGGGAACGCGGGACGTCTTGTCCCGGCGCCCTTTGCGGGGGAGGCTTCGCCCCGGCTCGGTCCACCGGCACTGCCGGGGGCCGGTGCACTCCCCCGGGGGGCAGAGGAGATGTCGAGCGGTGTGTGACGACCACGCTTCCCAGGACGACCACGCTTCACACGGTCACGCCTGGGTGGGCGACCGGCTGTCCCGCCGGCGCGTGCTGCAGGGAATGGTTGCGCTGGCGGCGCTGGCCGGCACCGGGAGGC
>JAOPWH010000247.1 GCA_025965795.1 Blastococcus sp. | reverse complement strand
CGGCACCTTCCGCGCCGCCGCCCTCTTCGCCGCACCGCTGGCCGTGGCCGGCCTGGTCGTCGTCGTCCCCCTCGGCCCCGCCGTCGCCCTGGTCGGGGCGGCCATGACGGCCCCCGCGCTGGGGCTGTGGCGCCGGACCACGATCCCGGAGGTCTCGTGAGACCGTCCCTGTCCAGCACCTCGACCCGGACGTTCGCCGCGATCCCGGCCGCCGTCCTGACCGAGCAGTTCCTGGCCCGACGGCGGCTGCGGCTGCGCTGGGCACCCCTGCTCGTGGCGGGCTATCTGCAGTACCGGCTGGCCGGTGACTACCGGATCAGCCGGGCCGGGGGCCCGCCCGGCATGTCGCAGGGGCGCCCCGTCCGGCTGGTGACCACCGGGGTCTACGCGTACAGCCGGAACCCGATGTACCTGGGCCACCTGGTGTTCCTCACGGGGTTGACCCTGCTCACCCGCTCGCCGCTCGCACTCGCCGTCACCGCGGCGCACGTGCCATGGTTCGACGAACGGGCGCGCGCCGACCACCGCCGGCTCATCACGTTCTTCGGCGAGCCGTACCGGGAGTACGCCGCGCGGGTACCGCGCTGGCTGCCCGGCCTGCCCACCGACCGCCCGGACTGACTAGGCGCGGTCCAGCCTGCGGACCAGGTAGTCCCAGGCGCCGCGGAGCATGGGCTCGGAGTAACAGTGCTCCCGCTTGGCGAGCGACTCGTCGGGCGCCGACCAGGTGGCCAGCGGACCGGCGGCCATCGCGGTGAGCTGCATGCGGCAGGCCCGGTCCAGCAGGTAGGCCGTGACCGTCGCCGTCGGCACGTCCGGGGCCGCCACGACGATCCCGTGATTGACCAGCATGCAGGCGTTGCGGTCGCCGAGCGCTGCGGCGACCAGCTGTCCCAGCTCCGCAGTGAGGATGAGGTCCGCGGTTCCGGTGAACCGGGCCAGATCCGGTGGGACGAACAGGTTCGCCTCGTGTGAGATGGGCCGGAGGGGGACGCCGAGGGCACCCAGGGCGACCGCTGCCGGGGAATGCGTGTGGATCACGCTGCCGACGTCCGGCCGCCCCCTCATGACCTCGGTGTGGATCGGGTACTCGGCATGCCGGCGCCCGTCGCCGGCCAGCACCTCGCCGTCCCACGAGACGAGGACGACGTCGGCCGGGCCGATCTCCTCGAAGCCGAGCCCGGACGCCTTCATCCACACGCCGCGCCCCTCGGGGTCGCGGGCCGACACGTGGCCCCAGATGAGATCTCCCTGGTCCGCGGCGCCGAGCACCCGGCACCCCAGGGAGACCAGCTGCCGCAGGTCCTCGGTCAACGGTTCTCCTGGTGTACTTGCACGCGCCCCAGATGGTCGCCGTGGACGGTATCGCTTCTGGGTAGTTTTCGGTAAAATGGTCATACCGTTCGCTACCGTCGTTCGGGCCCTCGTCCAGGAGGCGAAGAAATGCTTCGCAGCAGCACGCCTCTGCCGTCGGCACGCCTGTGAGCGGCACTCTCATCGTCGGTGCCAGCCAGGCCGGCGTGCAGCTCGCCGTGTCGCTGCGCGAGCTCGGGGACACCGCTGCGATCACGCTCATCGGCGAGGAGGCGTACCCGCCCTACCAGCGGCCTCCGCTGTCGAAGGAGTTCCTCTCCGGCACGGCCGAGCGGGCTTCCCTGGAGTTCCGCACCGCCGCCTTCTACGCCGATGCCGGCATCGAGCTGGTCTGCGGCGAGCGGGTCACCGAGCTGCGCATGAACGGTGCCGGCCGGCCCGGGGCGGGCACCGCCGGCACGGCCGCGGGGCGCGAACTGCCCTTCGACCGGCTGGCACTCACCGTGGGCGCATCGCCGCGACGGTTGCGGCTCCCCGGCGCCGACCTGGCCGGTATCTGCTACCTCCGCGACCTCGACGACGCGACGGAGGTGCGCACCCGCCTCGCCGACGCCGCCCGCGTCGTCGTGGTGGGCGGCGGCTTCATCGGCCTCGAGGCGGCCGCGGTGGCCCGCGCCTACGGCAAGACCGTCACCGTGGTCGAGGCCGCGGACCGGCTCATCGGCCGCGCGGTCGCACCGGTCGTGTCGGAGTTCTACCTCGGCGCTCACCGCCGCCGGGGCAGCGAGGTGCTGCTGGCCACCGGTGTGGAGGGGTTCACCGGCTGCGAGGGACGGGTCACCGGGGTCCTGCTGTCCGACGGCCGGGAGCTGCCCGCGGACCTGGTCATGGTCGGCGTCGGCGTCATCCCGCGTACCGAGCTCGCCGAGCAGCTCGGCCTCGCGTGCGACGGCGGCATCGTCGTCGACTCCTGCGCCCGCACCAGCGACCCGTCGGTGGTCGCGGCCGGCGACTGCACCGTCCTGCCGCACCCCATGACCGGCGAAGGGAGGGTCCGTCTGGAGTCGGTCCAGAACGCCGTCACGCAGGGGTCCCTGGCCGCGGCCACCCTGGTGGGCCGGCCCGAGGAACGCCCCGCCGTCCCGTGGTTCTGGTCCAATCAGGGTGACCTCCGCCTGCAGATCGCCGGCCTGTCCACGGGGTTCGACTCCTACGTGGTCCGCGGCGACATGGCCGCCGAGCGGTTCTCCGTCCTCTATTTCGCCGACGACCGGCTGCTCGCCGTCGACGCCGTCAACAATCCGGTGGACTACATGGTGGTGCGCAAGGCGCTCACCCAGGGGGCGACCATCCCGCCGCACCTGGCCGCCGACGCGACCATCCCGCTGAAGACACTGCTCGCCGCCGCTCCCGCGGCATAGCGACCGGAGGCTCGGCGACGGGCGGTCGGGTCGTCCGGCGCATGTGCGGCGGACGACCGCGCCCCGGCTCAGGCCTCGACGACCTCGAGGTCGGCCTCCGGGCTGTCCCGTCCACCGTCTCCGGTGAGGCGTGACGCGACCTCCGCCAGGACTTCCTGGGTGTGCTCACCCAGTTGCGGAGCACGCGCCACCGGCTGCAACGGTGCGCCGTTCCAGTGGACCGGCGGGCGGATCCGGGGCAAGGGACCGAGCTCCGGATCGTCGAGGACGTCGATGAGCGCCAGGTGCCGCATCTGTTCGTCGTCGAGTGCCTCCCCCACCGTGTTCACCGGTGCGCACGGCACCTGGTCGGCCTGCAGCACGTCGAGCCACTCGTCCCGGTCGCGTGTGGCGAACACCGGCGCCAGCTCGGCCCGGAGCACCTCGTAGTTGCGCTGGCGGTCGGACCGCCTGGCGAAACGGGGGTCGGACAGGAGATCCGGGCGGGCGACCGCTCGGCACAGTCCTTCCCAGAACTTCGGCGGCGACGACAGGTGGATCAGCACGGAGCGTTGGTCCCGGGCGATGAAGACGTAGGCCTGCGAGCTGTGCGGTCGGAGGTAGGGGGTCTCCTCCCGGCCCTCCACGATCTTCTTCGACACCGCCGAGTGGAGGAAGTGCACCAGGGCGCCCAGCATGCTCACCTCCAGGTACGCGCCCTCCTCGGAGCGACGGCTGTCCAGGAGCGCCGCCAGGATGCTGAACGCCGCCGAGTGGCCCGTGATCGCGTCGGCGAGGGCCGGCCCACGCAGGCGCGGATCGTCTGGATCGAGCAGGAGACCGGCCAGACCGCTGTAGCCCAGGGCGACGCCGTCATAGGCCGGCATCCCGGCGTAGGGACCACTGCTGCCGAACCCCGTGATGCTGCAGTGGACCAGCCGTGGGTTGTGCCGCCGGAGCGCGGCGGACCCGATACCGAGCCGGTCCATCACCCCAGGCCGGAAGTTCTCGATCAGCACGTCGGCGGTGCCCACCAGGTCGAACAGCCGCTCCCTCGCCTCGTCGGACTTCAGATCGAGGACGACGCTGCGCTTGCCGCGGTTGAAGGCGACGAACGTGGCACTCATCTTTCCCGTCTCCCACTTGCGGAACGGGTCACCCTGGACCGGCTCGATCTTGATCACGTCCGCGCCCATCTCGGCCAGGAGGACCGCCGCGCAGGGACCCGAGATGTACTGCCCGAGGTCCAGTACCCGGACGTCCCGCAGAGGGAGCCCGTTGCCCGCTTCGCTCACGTCGACGGCTCCTCGAGTCCGAAGACCTTCAGCGCGTTGTCGAGCATGATCTGCTGTCGCACCTCCGGCTTCAGGGGGAGCTGTTCGAAGTCCGCGAGCCAGCGGTCGAGGGGCAGCGAGGGCGCGTCCGACCCGAACAGCGCCTTGTGCGGGATCACGCTGTTGACCTGCTGGACCAGCTCCGGCGGGAAGTACTTGGGCGACCACCCGGACAGGTCGATGTAGAAGTTCGGCTTGTGCCGCGCGATCGCCAGGCTCTCGGCGGTCCACGGCCATGACGGGTGGGCGCAGATGATCTTCAGGTCCGGGAAGTCGGCCGCGACGTCGTCGAGCAGGAGCGGCTGGCAGTACTTCAGCTTCACGCCTCCGCCGCCCGGCGTCCCGGAGCCCGCCGCCGCGTAGCCGCTGTGGAACAGGACCACCAGCCCCTGCCGTTCGGCCTCCTCCCAGAGCGGGTAGAAGCGCCGGTCGTTCGGGTAGAAGTGCTGCCGGGCGGGGTTGAGCTCGCCGATGCCGACCAGCCCCATCTCCTTGATCCGCACGATCTCCCGGCGAGCCAGCTCCCCCGTCCAGGGGTCGATCGCCCCCATGCCCATGAACACGTCGGGGAACCGCTGCACCGTCTCGGCGACGAAGTCGTTCGGCAACGGGGTGAGCCCGGTGACGGTCTCGTCCCGGCCGTTGACGAGCACGGCCATCATGTTCCGGCTGCGGTACTGCTCGGCCTGGTCCTCGACCGAGAGGTGCTTGGCCTCCCGCTTGAAGTAGCGGGCCTTCTCCTCGAACTTGCGCACGGCCTCCGGCCCCTGCAGGGCACGCGCCTTCGCGTCGTGGATGTGCACGTGGACGTCGATCCCGGTCAGGGTCATGCGGGGGGTCTCCGATCGTCGGGTGGCGCGCCGGAGCGGAGCGCCACGAGGTCGCGGCGCATCCAGAGCGCCATTGCGGTCAGGGCGGCACCCGAGATCGGGAACGCCGCCGCGGTCCCCGCGGCCGCCGCGAGGGAGCCGAAGGCGAGTGGCTGGAGCACCTGGGCGAGCCGGCTGGACGTGGCCCGCAGCCCCATGACCAGGCCCCGGTTGGACTGGGCGCTCTGCTCACCGAGGAGCTGCATCGCCACCGGCGGGTTGGAGCCATAACCGGCGCCGGTGACGACGGCGCCGGCCACCAGCAGCACGGGATGGAGCAGCCAGGGGGTCACGCTGATCCCGACCACCCCGACGAGCGTGCCGGCGAGCATCACCGAACCGGGCCCGAACCGCTTGACCAGGACGGGCAGGGCGGCCCGCACGGCGAGCGAGGCGATCCCCATGAGGGAGAGCAGGACGCCGATCAGCGGAATGGCGATCCCGCGGTCCTGCAGCATCAGGGGGTAGAAGGTGCTCCGGATCGAAATGACGTACATGACGGCGAAGCTGGACAGCAGGACGCTCCGGATCGCCGGCTGCATCGCCGTCTGCCAGGCGTCGCGGCCGAGCCGGCCGCCCCGGCTGCGCAGCCCGGCGGTCATGGCGGGGGCGAACCAGGTGGCGAGCAGCATCGCCAACCCGAGCCCGGCGTAGGTCAGGGCGAGCGCCCGGAAGCCCAGACCGTCGTAGACCAGGCCGCCCAGGGTGGGGCCGACGGCGATGCCGAGGCCCCAGGTGAAGGAGAACAGGGAGAGCTGCTTGGCCAGGGACTGACCCGTGCCGGCGCCGGTCACCAGGGTCTGCACGGCCAGCCACACGCCGAGTTCGACGACGCCGTTGACCATCTGCAGGAGGAACAGCTGCAGGATCGACTCCGCGAACGCGTACGCCACGCCCAGACCGGCCATGGCGACCAGCGACCAGTACAGCACCCGCGTGCTGCCCAGCCGGTCGATCAGGCGGCCGCCCGGGATCGCGAGGAACAGCGAGAAGAAGGCGTAGGCAGCGGCAACCAGGCCGACCTCCTGGGTCGACGCACCCAGGGCGTCGAGCCGGACGACGACGAACGGCCGAAGGGAGTGGGAAGCGGTCCAGTACAGCAGCGCGAGGAGGGAGACGAGAGCCCACCGGCTGGCGAACGTACGGCGCCAGGTGGCCTGCTCATCTGGCCCCACCTCGTCAGCGGTGCCCTCCTCCGCGGTCAAGCCGTCCCGCGCCCCGAAGCCCCCAGCGCCTTCCGCATGACCGTCGGGTCGAAGTATCCGGTCGGTTGCGTGCCGGTGTACTGCGCCCGCAGGGCGGCCGTCTGGGCAAGGCTGCGCTCCGCGGCCTCGATGGAGCGCACCGTGCCCGTCCGGCTCGCGGTCTCGATGTCAAGGATGCGGCGGGCCCGGTCCTCGTCGACCCCGCGGCCCGCTGCGATCACCTGGACGACGTCCTCGCGGTGAGCAGGGTCCATCGCCCACTCGGCCGCGCGCAGCAGCGCAGTGGCATAGCCCTGCAGCGCCTCGGCGTTGGCCTCCGCCCAGGCGGTGGTCGTCGCCGCCGTCACTCCGGGGTGGCCGCCGAAGTGCGCGCGGGTGTCGGCCAGGATCCGGAAGCCCTCGTCGATCGCCGTGGCCTCGTGATGGTGACTGAGCAAGGCGGCCGCGACCTTTCCCTCCTGCAGCCCGCGCAGGCGGAAGCCGGTGGCGCCGAGGGGCACGACCTCGTAGTCGCCGGGCTCGAGGCCGCCCAGCCGCAGCAGCTCGTACAGCACGAAGGCGTACCCGGAGTCGGGCGCATCGACGCCGACGGCACGGCCGCGGAGGTCCGCCCAGTCGTCCACGTCGGAGGAGACGATGAGCTTCTGCGCGATGCCGGTGTCGAGCACCAGGAAGGTCGCCAGACCGGAGTGGCCGAGCGCCCGGAACTTCATGATGTTGTCCGCGTTCGTGTGCACCACGTCCCAGCGGCCGGCCAGCAGCCCTTCCATCTGGGAACGGGAGTCGGCGGCGTCGTCCACGTCGAGGGCCAGCCCCTGCTCCTCGAGATAGCCGCGCTGCTGGGCGGCCAGCAGCGTGCTCACTCGCGAGAAGGTGTTCATCGTGAGGATGCGCGTCATTCCGTCGCCTCTCCGCGTGCCCGCGGATCGAGCACGATCTTGCCGAGCAGGCCGCCCTTCTCCGCCAGCCGGTGCGCCTCGGCGGCAGAGTCCAGCGGGAGCACCCGGTCCACGACGGCGTGCAGGAGTCCCTCGCGGGCGGCCTCGAGCGCGGTGGCCACGTCCTGCCGCGACGCGCCGGCGCCGCCGATGATGCGCAGCCGTCTGCCGTAGAGCCGGCGGACGTCGAGCTCCACCTTGCCGCCACCGTGCGCCCCTGCGGTGACCAGCCGGCCGCCGTGTGCGAGGCAGGCGAAGGCCTTGGGCCAGGTCACGGGGTCGCTGATGTTCTCGAAGACCACCTGCACGCCGCGGCCCCCGGTGATCCGCAGGACCTCTTCGGTGAGGTCGTGGGAGCGGTAGTTCACGCCGTGGTCGGCGCCGTTGGCCAAGGCGACCTCGACGCGCGAGTCGGCGCCGGCGCCCGCGATGACCGTGGCGCCGAGGATCTTGGCGACCTGGACGCCGGCCGCGCCGAGGCCCCCGGTGGCCCCCATCACCAGGACCCACTCGCCGGACTGGACCTCGGCGAGGTTGCGCAGCAGGTTGAAGGCCGTGGGGGCGTGCCGCAGGATGACCGCCGCGTCGACGAAGCTCACGCCGTCCGGGACCGGGACGAGGTTCCTCGCCGGAGCCGTCACGTACTCGGCATAGCCGCCCCAGCGGTGTACGCCGATGTGCCGGGAATGTGGGCACTGCTCCTCCCGGCCGCCGGCGCAGAAGTCGCACTGTCCGCACCGGATGTGCGGGATGACGGCGACCCGGTCCCCCACGGCGACCCCGTCGGCGCCGTCAGCCACGGCCACGACCACGCCGGCCGGGTCGACCCCCAGGACGTGCGGCAGGACGGTGCCCCGATTGGTGCCGTCCGCCCGCACCTTGAGGTCCAGCGACTGGTTGACCGAGACGGCATGCACCTCGACGACCACCTCGCCCGGTGCCGCGACCGGATCGGGCACTTCCTCGACGTGCAGGACCTCCGGCCCGCCGTACTCCCTCAGGACGACCGCCCTCATGCCGCCCCGCCGGACGGGCAGACGATCAGGCCCTCGAGAGCGTGGTGGAGGTCCTCGACGCCCTCGCTGGTCACCCTCAGCATCTGCCCGTACTGGACTCCGGCGGAGCCGTCCTTCGTGACCACGTTCGGCTGCAGGACGACGGCCATGCCCTCGCGGAACCGCATTCCCTTCGGCACGCCATGACTGGTCTGCCAGGTCCGCAGGATGGGCGGGAACTGGTTGGCCCCGTGCAGGAGGTCGTCGCAGATGGTGAATCCCGCCCTGTCGATCAGGTCGACCGCGTCGAGCAGGTCCTCGACGGCCGCGCCGTCCTTGATCGTCGCCCGGGCCGCCTGGTAGGCGGCCATGGTCACCTCGTGCAGCTCCTCGTACTGGCGGGTCGGCTCCTGGCCGATCGTGAACGTGCGCAGGACCTGCCCCGAGTAGCCGCCCCACCCGGCGCTGAGCTCGACGACGAAGACGTCGCCGGTCTCGAGCACGCGGTCGGTGAGGTACTTCGCCGGAACGCAGGCCGCCGGGGCGGCCATGGGCGTGCTCACGATGTGCCGCAGCGTGGTGTAGCCGCCGTCCTGGTGCTGCGCCTCGTCGACGATCGCCCCGAGGTCGATCTCGGTCAGACCGGCTCGGGCGGACTCCGACAGGGCGAGGATGGCTCGGTCGCTGAGGTCGGCGGCCCGCGCGATCCGCTCGAACTCCTCGTCGCTGCGGATGGTCCGGAGATCCCGCATGTCGCTGGAGACGTCCACGAGCGTGGCGCCCCCGAGGGACGAGCGGAGGCGGTCGTAGGCACGGTAGGGCACCCCGCCGGAGACGCCGATGCGCCCACGGTCGAGGCCCCGGGCCCGGATCGCGCCCAGGACCTCCGCGGAGGAGTCGACGGTGCCGCGCTCGTTGGCGCCGCCGAACCGCACGTCGTCGATGACGGCCATCTGCCGCGCCTGCGGTACGTGGTTGTACAGCTGGACGAACAGGGTCGGGTCGCCGTCGGCCGGCCAGAGCAGGAAGGACTCCATCGACGGCACCCAGTTGGACATGTAGTGCACGTCGCCGCCGCCCCGTGCCCCGTAGAAGAGGATGGCCGAGAGATCTCGGTCGGTCATCAGGCGGGCAACGGCCGCAGAGCGCCGCTCGTACTCGGCGGCGCTGAATCCGCCGCCGACATTGGTGGGATACGTCCGGCTCTCGATCTGGCCTGCCACTGTCATGGTCTGCACACCTCTCGTTGTCTCCGGCCGGCTACGACTGTCGCCAGACGGGCGGGCGCTGGTGAACCTGTCCCTTGCTGTCCACGTGCTCGTACCGGTCCTCGGCTTCCCGTCCGGCGAAACGGTCCAGGAACCATTGCGCGACGAGGTGGTTGCGGTTGGGCCCGAGGGCGCTGGCCGAGCCGCCGCCGACGCTGTGCTTCTCCCCCTCGAACAGCACCATCCGGACGGGTGCCTTGATCCGCGAGACCAGCTCGAAGGTGTGCGCGATGGGGCTGAGCTCGTCGTCCTCCCCGGCCACGACGAGGTACGGACACGAGAGGCTGTCGGCGAACGGGCGGAGGTCGAAGGTGGCCGCGAACCGGTCGAACGCCGCCTCGTCCCGATAGCCGGACATGAACATGAAACGCGATTTGAACGTCGGCGAGGCCAGTTCGAAGATGCTGTTGAGCCCCGGTTCGTGGACCACGCCCGAGACGCCGCACCCCACGAAGCCCTCGGTGGTCGCGGCGATCTGGGTCGCCCAGTAGGAGCCGAAGCTGCTTCCCGCGATCGCCACCCGTCCCAGGTCGATGTCCGGCTGCTCCGACAGCCACGCGTGGATCGCCCGGCCCGCCTCGACCGTGCTGTCCTCCGTGATGACCAGGCCGCGGGCCAGCGCCTCTCCCTGGCCGGGTAGCTCCACCACCAGCTGGGCGATACCGCGCTCGAGGTACTTGTCGCCGTACATGGCGACGCGCTTCTCCTTGTAGCCGTCCATGCCGCCGATGGCGACGAGGCAGGGGAAGGGAGCAGCGCCCTCCCGGGGCAGGTGCAGGTATCCGGGCAGCGCCGCGTCCTTGAACGGGATGTCGACCCGACGGATCGGATAGGGCGCGTCCTCCCTGTACTGCTCGAAACAGGCGATCTTCCGGTCGGAGTACTCCTGGCCCAGGGAGGAATGCCCGAACAGCGGCCACTCGGCGTTGCCCCAGAGCAGCGCTGCGACGAAGGCGTGCTCGCGGGCCTCGACCAGGTGCCCGCGGCTCCGGGCCTGTTCCGCGAGCCGTTCGCGTCGCTCGGCCGCCGACGCGAATTCCCGGTGGATGTCGGTGAACTTCTTGACGCGGTCGCGGACCCGCTGGAAATCGGCCTGCGCGTCGAGACCCCCACAGGCGCTCAGCGCCGACCGGGTCCGCCCCTGGTCCCAGTCCACGCCGATGGTGCGGACAGCGGCGTCCAGAAGCCACCGCTGCTCACGAAACCTGCGCGTCGTCACGTACGCGTCCTGCGCGCCCGTCGGCATGGTCGGGTACCTCCACTGTTCCGCTCGCCACCAAGGTCGTGCTCGCGGTATCGCCGAACCGCTGACGAGGCGGACCGGCGCGTACCGGTGAACCGTTCAGGAGCGGAACCGACGTCCGCGCCGTCGTGCTTCGGCGACCCTCGAGGGGCCACGATCGACCGGGCTAGGGTGCGAGGCCCAGCAAGGGCGTCGTCGCCGTCGCGGAGTCGTCGGCGTCGGCCGCCGCACTGGAGCCGGCCGCCACCGGCGCGCCGTCGTCGCGGAGCCGCAGGGCGCAGCCCGCAGGCACCCTCACCCACACCTCGTCGCCCGCCTTCAGCTTCGCGGCCCGCTGGGCATGGGCACGCATGCGCTGACCGCCCACCTCTATCACGCAGTCGAAGTGGGTTCCCAGGAACAGCGCGGACACGACCGTGCCGCGCCAGACGTTGTCCTGGTCGGCCGGACGTTCGCGGGACAACTCGATGTCCTCCAGCCGCACCAGCACGCTCGCCTCGTCCGCGACGGCCTGCCCCGTGTCGTTGTTCGCGAAGGTCATCGGTCCCATCGGGGCGACACCGCGCAGCATGTCGTCCGAGGGCGCAGCCGCGACCTTGCTGACCGGCACGACGTTGGCGAGCCCGATGAACTCTGCGACGAACCGCGTCCTCGGAGCCTCGTAGATGCGCTGCGGGCTGCCGAAGTCGACGATGTTCCCGCCGGACATGACCGCGACGATGTCGGAGATCGCCAGGGCTTCCACCTGGTCGTGGGTGACGTACAGGGTCGTGATTCCCAGCCGCTGCTGGATCTCCCGGATCTCCTGGCGCATCGACTCGCGCAGCTTGGCGTCGAGGTTCGACAGCGGTTCGTCGAGGAGGAGCACCTCCGGCTCCGCGACGAGGGCCCGGGCCAGTGCGACCCGCTGCTGCTGCCCTCCCGAGAGGTTGGGGGCCCGGCGGGGCGCCAGCGCGGCCAGTCCCACCAGCTCGAGGGACGCCATCACCCGGTCCTTGATCTCGGCCTTGTTGGTCTTCGTGTTGCGCAGCGGGTAGGCGACGTTGTCGAAGACGGTCATGTGCGGCCAGATCGCATAGGACTGGAAGACCATCCCGATGCGACGCTTGTTCGGCGGCAGCAGCACCTTCTTGGCGGCGTCGAAGACGACGCGGTCACCGATCTCGATGGTGCCGCCGGTCGGGTCCTCCAGCCCGGCGATGCACCGCAGGGAGGTCGTCTTGCCGCAACCGCTCGGTCCGAGCAGCGTCACGAGTGAGCCCTTCGGCACCTCGAAGTCGACCCCGTCGACCGCCCGTACTCCGCCGGGGAACTCCTTGACCAGCCCTCGAACCCGAATCATCGCCGCTTCCTTTCGTGACTGGTCGCCCGCCGCCGGGAGTGGTTCATTCGCGAATCCCGAAGCGGGAGCCGATGAGATTGGCCGCGAGGGACAGCACGGTGATGACGATCAGCACCATGATCCCGAAGGCCGTGAGGAGCGCGTAGCTGCCGTCGGCCCACAGGCTCCACATGGTGACTCCGACGACCTCGTTGCCGCCTGTCTGGACGAACAGGGAGGCGGACAACTCCCGGAAGGCGTGGATGACCACGAAAATGCCGCCGGCCACCATTCCAGGACGCAGGAGCGGTAGAGCCACCGTTCGGAACGAGCGCCACCACGATGCACCGGTGATGACCGACGCCTCCATCAGTTCGTCGTCGATCTGCGTCATGGACGCCGAGAGCAATCGCATGACGACGGGCGTGAACCGCGCGATATAGAGCAGCAGCAGGATCCACAGCGTTCCGTACACCGGAATGGGGACGGACAGGTAGAACCACAGGAAAGCGACACCCATGGTGACCGCAGGAATGGCGATAGGCGCGAAGGCGAGGTGATCGAGCAGTTTGCGCCCGCGAATCTTCGTCTTCACGGTGATCCACGCCACGATGGAGATCAGGAAGACGATGAGGACGGCGGCCGCGGCCGCGAGGACGGCCGAGTTCATGAATGCCCGCACGGTCGTCGGGTTGTCCAGGACGAGGCGGTAGTTGTCCAGTGACAGGTTCGAGAAGCCCTCGGCCGTGAAAGGTTGCATGGGCTTGTACGCGGGGCTCAGGCTGGACCAGATCATGACCAGCAGGGGAAGACCCACCGACGCCAGCATGATGACGAGTGAGATGGCCAGGGTGACCCACCGACCCCGCCCCAGGTTGGCGCGCTTCGGGCGGAATGCCTTGCCGCCGATCGTCGCGAAGGAGTCGGCGTTCCGCGTCATCCGGTTGTAGAACCAGATGAGACAGGCGCAGACGGCGAGCACCGCGACGGCGTACACACCGGCCAGCCCCGTGTCGGAGGGAACGCCGTTGGTGTTGAGGTAGATCTCGATGACGAAGGTGAAGATCCCCGCCTGCATGCCGATCAGGGCGGGGACCTCGAAGGTCTCGAACCCGCGGATGAGGATCAGGATCACCGCGGCGAGCATCGCCGGCAGGATGAGCGGGAACGTGATCCGGAACGTGGTGATGAGGCGGCCCTTGCCGGCCATCAACGACGCTTCCTCGAGCGAGGGATCCGTCGAGCGCAGGGCCGCGGACATCAGCAGGAACGCCAGGGGGATGACGTCCAGGGACTCGACCCAGATCATGCCCCACATCGTGTAGACGTTGAAGATCGGACCGTCGACGCCGGGGATCACGCTGTCGAAGAACTTGTTGACCAGGCCGATCTCGGGGCTCCCCAGGAGGATCCACGCGAACGTCGTCATGACACCGGGGATGAACAACCGCAGCAGGCAGAGTGCGGTCAGGAGCTTGCGCAGCGGGGTGTTCGTGCGCTCGACGACCCAGGCCAGGAACCCGCCGAGCAGGAACGACACGACGGTCACGCCGATGGCGAAGATGGCGGTGTTGAGCGCCGCCTCACCCGCCGTCCCGGTGACGGCCCGCGAGTAGTTGCCGAAGGTCAGACTCTCGGAGTCGAAGAACTCGGGGTTCCCGGGCCGCTTCTCGTTGAGGCTCGACCACACCATCATCACGAGGGGGACCAGGATCTCGTAGACGAGAACGGCCGTGACGACGGCGAAGATCCAGTACTTCGGATCCGCCTTGACGATCCGCCGTACGAACCGCGGAACGCGGGATGGGCGCCCGGCGGAAGGCGTCGCCTCCTCCGTCTGCGCGGGTGGCGCGTTCTCGACGATGGTCACCGCAGCTTCTTCCTCTCCATGGTGGGTGCCCCCCGACGGCTACGCCGGGGGGCACTTACCACCGTGCTGTCGACCGGTGGAGCGGTCGGGTCAGCCGTTTCCGCGGACGACGACGTCTTCGAGGATCTGACGGGCCCGGTCGAAGTCCACGTCCGCTCCCAGGGGCAGGGGATCCTGGCCACCGAAGAACTCCGGGTACGGGTTGCCGGTGTCACCCTCGGCGCGTGCGCCCGCCTTGTTCTGCTCGGCGTAGACCTGCTGTCCGGCCTCCATGAGCATGAACTCGTCGATCAGTCGGGCGCAGTTCGGGTGCGGCGCGTCCTTGAAGATCGCCGTACCGGCCAGGACCTGGGTCACCGGCTCGGGCTGCGTCTCGGCGACGGCGATGGGCGCCCCCTCGTCCACGAACCGCTTGAGCGCGTGTCCGTAGCCGTCCAGCATCACGTCGAACTGGCCGGCCGCCAGCTGCTCGGTGCGGTTGGTGCTGCCCTCGACGAGCAGGACGTCGTTGTCGGAGAAGCCCTTCAGCAGCTCGGTGGCCTTCTCCTCGCCGAACGCCTCGATCAGGCCCGCGGTCCACTCGACCGCGCTGAGGTCGATGGCGATCTTGCCCTTCCACCGCGGCTCGGTGAAGCCCTCGAAGTCCGTGGGGAGCTCGCTGGCCTGGACCCGGTCGGTGTTGTAGGCGACATGGAAGGTCAGGTAGAAGTCCGTGGTCCAGGGGACGTCCGGGTCGACGAGGGCGGGATCGGCGAACTCCTCGTTCGCGGGGCGGTAGTTCAGCAGGATGCCCTCGTCGGCCATCAGGGTCATCTCGCCCGTGGACCCCAGCATCGCGTCGGCCTGGGTGTTGCCCGACTGCGCCTCGACGATGGCTCGCTGGAGGATCTCGTCGGAGCCGCCGGCGGTGGTCTCGATGTCGATCTCGGGGAAGGTCTCGTCCCAGTGCTGCCGGATGGACGCGACCTCCTTCTCCTGCGCCGGCGTGTAGAAGACGCATCCGTCTTCCTTCTGGGCCGCCTCGTACAGGCGCGCTACGTAGTCGTCGGCCGACTCGCCGTCCTTCCGCTGGACGACGCCGTCCTTGGTGCCGTCTCCGGAGGCCGCCGCGTCAGCCGGCTCACCGGACCCGCCGCAGGCGGTGGTGAGCAAGGTGAGGGCGGCCAGTGGAACGACCATTACCTGGCGGATCTTCATCGCATCTCTTTCAGTCGGGAGCGGTGAGACACAGGTGTGCAGAGTGCCGCTCAGGTGAGCCGTTCCTCGTCGTCATACGGAGCCGGCGCGTGGCGCCCCGGCTGCCTGGCTTCGTGCCGCTCGAGGGGTCGGCTGCACCCCGCGAACAGGCTTTGTGAGGCGCTTCACAGGTTAGGTTGATCCATTTCGCGGATACAACAACCGGTTTGTCGAACCAGACTTCAGCGTTTGCCGAACTGACAGGCCCCGCAGCCCAGTGCTCAGAGCAGGCAGCGCTGCATCTCCGCCTCGTCGAGGTCCAGAAGGCGCCGGCGCAGGACAGCGGGTGTGAACGGCAGCCGGCGGACGCGGACACCCAGCGCGTCGTCGATGGCATTGGCCAGCGCTGCGACCAGCGGGGGGGTCGCTGCCTCCCCCACGCCCAGCGGTGGGCGATCAGGTCGGTCGATGAGGACGACCTCGACGTCGGGGACCTGGCCGAACCGCAGGACGGGGTAGGTCGTCCAGTCCCGGGTGGTGATGCCGGACCCGTCCGCGCGCACCTCTTCGTAGAGGGCCCGGCTCAGTCCCTGGATGGTGCCGCCTTCCAGCTGGTTGCGCAGGCCGTCAGGGTTCACCACGGTCCCCGCGTCGCAGGCCAGGACCACCCGGTCCACGGTCACCAGGCCGGTCTCCCCGTCGACGGACACGCTGACCGCCGACGCGACGTAGGCCATCTTCTCCTTGTACCGGCACACCGCGATTCCCTGGCCGCGCCCACTCGGACCGACCCGGGGCGTCCAGCCCGCTACCTCGGCGGCCACCTCCAGGACCCGTCGCGCACGTTCGTCGCGCAGGTGCGCCAGGCGGAACTCGACCGGGTCCCGGCCGGCCGCCTCGGCGAGTTCGTCCATGAACGACTCGCCCGCGAAGACGTTGTGGAAGGAGGCCAGTGACCGCAACGCGCTCGTCCGCAGGGGGCCGCGGACGAAATCGGTGGCCGCAGAGACGGCGGGGATCTCGTAGATGGGCACCACGTTGCCGGACCCGGTGTCCCTCGGTCCCGTCCAGGGTCGCTCCGCCGTCCCCGTCAGCCAGGACGCGACCAGCCGATCACCGGTTCCGTCAGGACGGGACGCGTGGACGTCGGTGCGGGACCGGTGCCGCCAGGCGACGATGCAGCCGGAATCGTCCAGGCCGGCCTCCAGGTCGGCGAGCATCGCCGAGCCGTAGGGCTCCCACGCGAACTCCTCGTCCACGCTGAACTGGAAGCGCACCGGGACACCGGGCAGGGACCTCGCCGCCACCGCCGCGAAGGCAGCGGCGTCGTCGGCGCCGTTGTGTCCATAACAGCCGGGACCGTCGACATGGCGGACGTCCAGCTGGGACTCGGCCATCCCCAGCAGTTGCGCCAGCTCCCGCCGCAGCGGGTAGACACCCTGGCTGTGCGTCCACACGGTCAGCGTCGTGCCGTCGTCGTGGGCGACCGCACAGGAGGGCGCCATCGCGGCGTGGGCCTGGTACGGCCTGCGGTACGTGGCCGTCAGCCGGCGTGCCTGCGCCGACAGCACCTCCTCGGTCCGCCGATCGTCCCGGACCGTCATGGTCTCGGCGGGCAGGGACCGCAACAATCGCTCCAGGTCCCGGTCGACGGCCAGACCGGGATCGGCCCATCGCGCCGAGCGCCGCAAGCGGGCCGCGGCGTCGCGAGCCTGCTCCTCGCGTCCGGCGACGGCCAGCAGGAGTCGTCCCTCCCGGACCACCCCCCTCACCCCGGGCATGTCACGGACCACGTCCACGTCCACGGAGTCCAGCAAGGCGTCGTAGGTGGGTGGCAGCACCGCACGGGCGTGCACCATCCCGGGCAGCTCCATGTCGTGCACGAAGGCCGCCGCGCCGGTGAGCTTGGCCACCAGATCCTCCCGGCGGGCAGCGGTGCCGAGGGCCCCGCCGTGCCAGTGCGGAACGTCCGTGGGCTCGACGACCCCGGTGACCGGGCCGTCAGCGCAGATCGCGGCCCAGTCGAGGCCAGGACCTCGGGCTCCCCGAATGCCCTCCGCGTCCAGCGTGAGAGTCCCCGGGGGCACCCCCAGTCGCTGTGCGGTACGGGTCACCAGCACGCGGCGGAATGCGACGGCCGCGAACGCCAGGGCGGTTCCGCCGTCCTGGATCGAGCGGGAGCCGGCCGTGTAGCGCTCGTCCGGGCTGACGCCGGTGGCCGTGTCCCGGACCGCCACACGTTCGGGCGGGAGGCCGATCTGGGCCGCGACGATCTGCGCGAACGCCGTCCGGATCCCCTGACCCAGTTCCACCTTGCCGCTGCGCGCCTCGATCCGGCCCTCCGGCAGCAGCGTCAGCCACCGCTCCACGGCGGGGTCGTCGGTGACCGCGGCAGGCATGCCGCTCGACGGGCAGGCGCCGGTGCACGGCGAACGGAGGTCGCGTACCACCGCGTCGGCCGCCACGACAGCGCCGCCGCCGGTCGGCGGGATGGCCCTGTCCACGGCCCTGTCCACGGCCCTGTCCACGGCCCGGAGGATGCGCACGTGGGTGCCGCAGCGGCACAGGTGCTCGGGCAGCGCGGCGCGGATGCGGTCCCCGGCTCCCGGTCCGCTGTCGTAGTGGGCGGCGACGGTCATGATGATGCCGTTCGTGCAGTAGCCGCACTGCGCGGCCTGCTCGTCCAGGAACGCCTGCTGCACCGGATGGGGTGCCTCGGGCGTGCCCAACCCCTCCGGTGTGACCACGCGACCACCGGCAACGGAGCCCAGGGGCGTGATGCAGGAGCGCACCGGCTCCTCGTCCAGGATGACCGTGCAGGCGCCGCACTCGCCGATGGCACAGCCCGCGCGGACCCCCTTGAGTCCCAGGTCGTTGCGCAACGCCAGCAGCAGGGGTGTGTTCGGGTCGAGCGCGAGCGAGACCGGGCGCCCGTTGACGGTGAGGTCGGTCTGGTGCTGATCGGTCATGACGCGCAGCCGCTTTCAGGGGAAAGGCCCCGCAATGGTCGGGGACGCGACCGGATCCCACGTGGGACGTGGTCCGCCCGCGGCGAGGGAGGGCGGTGTCGGGCGGCCGCGCTCATCGCCTCAGCTGCGCGGTGACCCATCGGGATATGGCCGGCTCGGTGTCGGGTGTCCAGCCCATGTGACCGCCGGGATAGACCCGGGCCGTCTTGGGACTGCCGTGCTCGAGCAGCAGGTAGACGTCCTGGATGGGGAAGACCGAGTCGTCCCGGCCGTTGACGCACAGTAGCGGGCTGCAGCTGGTGTCGAGAACCCCCTGCGTGAGGAGCGACCGGCTGGGCGCGTACTCCACCCACTCCTCGAGCGTCGAGCGGCCCCAGGCGGCAGCGAGGGTCTCGGCGAGCTCGAAGGGGTACTCGCCCAGTTGCGCCTGCTCGATCCATGCGGGGGTGAACGCGTGGTGAGCGGGCCCGCCATGACTGACCGACGCATGCAGCCGCTCGCGGTAGACGTGTGCCAGCCACGTCGCCCAGTAGCCCCCCGTACTGCGCGCCACCGCGGCGACGCGGTCCCCGTCCAGATCGGCTCGGCCGGCGATCCAGTCGAAGACGGCGTCCCACATCGGCCGCACGTCGTCCGCCCCGCTGACCGGCGCCTCCCCCACGCCCGGCATGTCGAGCGCCAGGGTGGCCAGACCCGCGGTCAGGTAGGGATCGCTGCGCAGGGGCAGGTCCTCCTTGAACGTGTCGATGCCGCCCCACATCAGGACGACCCCGACCGGTGCACTCGCCGCTGCGGGCAGCGACAGGTAGCCGACCACGCAGGCTCCGGGACGGCTCGCGTCCCGCAGGGGCATCTCGACCCGCTCCAGCGGAGTGTCGAAGTACTCGCTGGCCCGGAGGAAGCAGTGGCGGTACCGGTCGTAGGCCTCGCGCTTCCGGGCCGAGTTCGTGGTGGGGTAGCGCGCCACGCGGTAGTAGCCGTACGCCTCGAGCCAGGTCCGGCGGGCACCTGCGGCATCTCCGGCGGCGGCGCGTTCGGCCGCTCGGTCCTCCAGCCCGTCCGCGGCGGCCATGAAGGCATCGGCCCACTCGTCCCGGTCCAGCGACGTGAGCGTGTGCAGCCTGCGCTCCACCGTGTCCGCGTCGACGAACGCGAAGGGGTTCTTCCCGCTCCGCGCGCGGCGCATCATCAGCTCCCGCACGTCCTCGAGCGACCGGACATGTCGTCGCACGGCGACGTCGCTCATGGGCACCCGCCTTCGATCGTCATGGACCTCACGTCGCCCCGCGGACCGTTCCGCCCAGCGCCGCCACCTCCATCGAGCAGGCGTCGAGGTCACCCGCGTAGGCGATGGCGCCCCGCGGAACGAGGAACCGTTCACCGGCCGGCCCGGCGACCTGCCGGAGGAGACCCGCCTCGAGGACGTGCGGATCCTCGACGACCTCGTCGACCGCGTAGATCGGAGCGGCGGGAACGTCGGCGTCGTGGAGCAGCTTCAGCCAGTGGTTCCGGTCGTGGTCGGCGAGCGCGGTCTCCAGCTCGCCCAGCAACTCGTCGAAGTGGGCGAGGCGGGAAGGGTAGGTGCCGAAGCGTGCGTCGTCGCGGAGGTCCGGCCGGCCCACCACATCGGTGAGCCGGACCCAGAACTTCTCCGGCGACGAGAGGTGGACGGCCAGGGGACGACCGTCTCCGCAGCGCAGGGCGATGGAGTGCGACCGGCGGCCCCGGGAGAACGGCCCCTCGACCTCACCGGTCTCCGCGTAGTTCGCGACGCTGAGACCCACCAGGTTCAGGGACGCCGCCAGCATGCTCACGTCGAAGCGCCGCGGGGCGTCGGCATGCCGTGCCGTACCGGCCAGGCCGGCGACGACGGCGAGCGCGGTGTTGAGTCCCGACAGCGTGTCCGAGATCGCGGGGCCGGTCGCCTGCGGCGCCGACACCGGCGAGAGCAGGCCCCACAAGCCGGAGAGCGCCTGGACGATCGCGTCGTACGCGGGCCGGTCCTTGTACGGCCCGGTCGGACCGAACCCGGTGACCGTGCAGTAGACGATCTCGGGATTGCGGTCGCGCACCGCGGCCTCACCGACCCCGAGGCGATCAAGCGTGCCGGGCCGGAAGTTCTCCACCAGGGCGTCGGCGTGCACCGCCAGGTCCAGGTAGCCGGCCTGCCCCTCGGGCGTGCGCAGGTCGAGCGCGACGCTGCGCTTGCCGTGGTTGAGCGCGGCGAACTGCGGCCGCACCCTGACGCCGGAGGCGGCACCGCCCCACCTGCGAAACGGGTCGCCACTGCCCGGCGCCTCCACCTTGACGACGTCGGCACCGAGTTGCGCCAGCAGCAGGCCCGCGTAGGGACCGCTGATGTAGGAGGCGTTCTCGATCACCGTGACACCGGCGAGGGGCCCGCTGGACATGACTGGGACTCCCGGCCCTTCAGTACCGGAAGTACGGCCGGCCGTGGGGCAGGATCCGGTCCCGGTAGTACGCCATCGGGGCACGGTTCTCCAGCCGGGCGCCGTCCGGCGCGGTCGGGGTCTCGAACTCCCCCGACGCCAGCTTCGCCTCGATCACCGGGAGCATGAGGGTCCACAGGACGAACGGGTGAGCTCCCTCGCCGTAGAGCATGGCGAAGTCGTAGCCCTTCAGCGCGGCCCGCGTGCGGTCGTCCGGCGTCTGCACGTCCGACTGCTCGCTCTCGTTGTCGAGCAGCCGACTCAACCGCTCCTCGAAGTACCAGTCGACATAGGCGTCCGGATCGTCGATGTAGCGCTTGACGAAGTCCGGATTGCGATCGGTGTCGTAGCAGAACTTGTTGACGGCGTAGTGGTCGATCACTGCGTAACCTCCGACTTCTGCTCGTAGATGAAGCAGGGCGCGGGTGAGCCGCGCCGCTTCATGGCCTCTGCGTGAACGATCTGCATGTCGTCCTGCATCGCGGCCATCGAGATCATGTTGAGGAACTGGAACGACGTGTTCCCGTGCGTCATCAGCCGCTCGTACGTCGAGTCGGCGACCAGGGCGTCGAAGTCGCGCCCGGTCAGCCAGTCCATCGCCTGGACGTCGAAGTCAGGGTCGACCGAGTACGGCATCATCTGCTCGGGTCCACCCACCTCCAGGGACAGATTGCCGCTGAAGACCACGGCGACGCGGTCCACGGAGTTGGAGCCCTCGATCGCGTTGCGGAGGGCGGAGCCCAGATCGACGAACCGCTGGCCCTTGGGGATGGGTGGGGCCCCGCAGTTGGTCAGCACCGGTACCACCGGGATGTCCAGTGACGGCTGGGCGATGAGGCTCGGCACCACGCAGGCGTGGTCCAGGCGCATCTCGTCGGAGAAGGCGAAGTCGAACCCGTTGTCGAAGCCGGCCTCGATGATGTCGGTCGACAGCTGCCGGTTCCCTCCGAGCTGCACCCGGGGCAGGTCGAACTCGCGGATCTCGTTGTAGAAGGTCCCTTGGTAGGACGCCATCCGACCGACGATGAACTGCGGCATGTTGTTGTGGAAGAACTGGTGGAAGTGGTCGCTGGCCACGATCACGACGGCGTCGGGATTGGTGCGGGCGAACGACTCCTGCACGCGCTCCGACCAGCCCAGGAGGTTGCGGGCGTCCTCGGTCAGCTCCTTCTCCGGCGCCGACGTCTTCTTGTGGTACCAGGGGTGGTGCGTCGTGCCGACGATCGAGACGATCTCTGCCATGGGTCCTCCGAGTGGGATCTGCCGGGACGGGCGGGAGCGGAACGGTCGGTCATTCCTCCCGCGGGCGGAAGGCGTGCAGGGCGACGCCGTCGGCCACGTCGTCGAAGACCACGTCGACCGGCATTCCGACCCGCACGCGGGACGGCTCGCAGCCGACGATGTTGGTGATCAGCCGGGGCCCCTCGTCCAGTTCGACGATCCCGACGACGTAGGGCAGCTGGTCGGCCAGTTCAGCCGCGTAGGCACGCCGGTAGACGGTGAACGTGAAGACCTCGCCGCGACCCGACACGGGGGTCCAGACGACGTCGTCGCTCCAGCAGTGCTGGCAGCGGTTGGTCGGCGGGAAGGAGAACCGTTCGCAGGAACTGCATCGCTGGACCACCAGCTCGTGGCGCGCGCACCCGTCCCAGAACGGTTGCGACTCCGGGGTCGGCTGGGGAGGAACCCGACGCGGCCGCATCGGTTCCGTCGTCGGTTGCGGCGCACTCATCAGCCACGCTCCAGGATCAGGGTGGTGTGACAGACGGTGTTCCCGCCGTGCCCACTGACCAGAGCCAGTCGGGCGTCGGGCACCTGCCGCTCCTCGGGGTACTCGTGGCGAAGCTGGCGGACGCCTTCGACGACCTGCAGCATGCCTTCGACATGGCCCTCGGAGAGCTGCCCTCCAGAGGTGTTGGTGGGGATGGCACCGTCGAGTGCCAGGGCACCACCGGCGATGAATTCGCCCCCGTCGCCCTTCTCGCAGAACCCGTAGTCCTCGATCTGCGCCAGGACCATGTAGGTGAAGCAGTCGTAGAGCTGCGCCGTGTCGATGTCGGCGGGAGTGACGTCGGCGATCCGGTAGGCCCGCTCCCCGCTCTGCTTGGCCGCCGTGGTCACCATGTGATCGTCGACGGTCCAGCCCTGCAGGTTGTTGTGGCTGCCGAACCCGCGGACGACGACCGGCGTGTGCGGCAGGTCCCGCGCCCGGTCGAGGCTGGTGACCACCACCGCCCCGGCGGCGTCGGTGCGCAGTGAGCAGTCGTAGACCCCGAACGGGTCGGTGACCGGACGGCCGGCGAGGTACTCCTCCATCGTCAACGGCGTCTGCATCTGCGCATGCGGGTTGCGCGTCGCGTGCTCGCGCACCGAGATGGCCACGTGCCCCAGATGCTCCTTGGTGGTGCCGTACATGGCCATGTGCCGCTGCGCGCCCAGGGCGTGGGTGGCCGGCTCGCCGAAGTAGCCGAAGGAGTCCCGCCACTCACGCGCGCGGTTGTGGGTGGACTGGTTCATCCGGGCCCTGCGGCTGCCGGCCTGGCGGGTACGGGTCCACGAGTTGCGCCCGTAGCCGCACAGCACGGTGGTGGCCAGGCCGGCCTCGATGGCCAGGGACGCGAGGATGACGGCCAGCGTCTGGCTCGCGCCCCCGTTGTCGAGGCTGGTGCTGAACGCGGCGTTGAGGCCGAGCCGCTCGCCGAGCTGCTGCTGGAAGGCGTACTCGTCGTCGGGGCCCCGGACGACGACCCCGTCGATGTCCGAGGGCTTCAGGCCGGCGTCGGCCACGGCGGCCACGGCGGCATCGGCCATGAGGCCGAGGCCGGTGGAACCGGGAACCTCACCGAGCTCGGAGTGAGCCGCTCCGACGATCGCCGCGCTGCGCTGATACATGGAGGCCTCCTTCTCAGCGGGCGGGCGCGGTGACCGCTGCGGGCACCGCCGCGTCCAGGTAGTCGTCGGGAAGACCGAGTTCCAGCAGGACGGAACCGGTGTCCTCGCCCACGAGCGGGGCCGGCCCCAGGCGCGTCGGTGTGCCGTGCAGGTTCACGCCACTTCCCAGGAGCCGCATCCGCCCGGCGGAGGGGTGTTCCACCTCCTGGATCAGGCCCAGGTGGCTGATCTGCTCGTCCTCGACCACATCGGCGAGGGTGTTGAGCGGAGCCGCCGGGACGTCGGCCTCCCGGAGCCGCTCGAGCCAGGCGACCCGGGTGCCGGTGGCGAACGCCTCGTCGAGGAGTGCCTGGATGTCCTCTCGATGTGCGATGCGCTGCCGTCGGTCGGTGAATCGCTCGTCGCCGAGCAGATCGGTGCGACCGATGGCGTGCAGCAGGCCGTGCCAGAACTTGTCCGGCGACGACAGGTGCACGACGAACGGCGCTCCCGCCTCGTCACGCACGGCGTAGACCTGCGCCGTCCGCGCCCGCGTCCGGCGCGACGGCGGCTCGCCTCCGTCCTGCAGGTAGCGGGCCATGTTCTCGGCGAGGAAGGACGTGGAGGACTGCAGCAACGAGGTGTCGACCAACTGGCCGAGTCCGGTTCGGGACCGGGCCGCGAGTGCGGCAAGAACTCCGTACGCGGCGAACAACCCGGCGAGGTGGTCAGAGATGGAGATGCCCATCGGCTGGGGATCGTCGAGATCGGTGAGCAGGCTCATGAGCCCGCTCGTCGCCTGACCCACGGTGTCGTAGCCGGGACGGTCGTGGTCCGGGCCGCTGAGCCCGAATCCAGTGATGGAGCAGTAGACGAGCCGCGGATTGACGGACTGAACCTGCTCGTACCCCAGTCCGAGGCGGGCCATGGCCCCTGGTCTCGAGTTCTCCACGAGTACGTCCGCGCCGGCAATCAGGGAACGCGCCACCTCCAGTCCGCGCTCGGTCTTGAGGTCGGCGAGAATGCTGCGCTTGCTGCGGTTCAGCGAGCAGAACATGCTGCTGTAATTGCCGTTCGCCCAGCCCCGGTAGGGATCGCCGCGCGGGGGGACCTCGACCTTGACGACCTCCGCGCCCAGGTCTGCCAGGAGCGCACCGGCGTAGGGCCCCGCAACGTAATTGGCGAATTCGACGACCTTGACACCGGCCAGCGCGCTCACGTGGTCGGTCCGGCCGGCAGCCCGAGGAACCCGAATTCCCGTTCGGGGACGGCGGAATGCGCGGTCTCTCGCACGCAACGGGCGGGAATCCCTGAGCTGGGCGCGTGGTGGCGGCCGCCCGGACGGGGCATCGTTTTCACAGGTGTCACGCTCGCAGGTCACTGCGACCGGAACAACAATCAGGTTCTCGAAGGGTAGTTCGGGGACTCCTGATGTCCGGGCCCCCGCGGCCACGCTCTCGCGGAATCGGCCGGCCCATTTACTCGCTAGAGCGAAGTGCCCACCGGTTCCGCCGGCATACCGCGGCCCTTGATGAGGCGGACGAACGACTGGGCCACCGGCGACAGGGGCGTCTTGGACAGCGACGTCAGGTAGACCGTGCGGTACGGCTCGAAGCCGGCCACCGAACAACTGACCAAGGCACCGCCGGCGATCTCTTCGGTGACGGTCGTCCGTGGCAGGACGGCGACACCTCGGCCTGCCACCGCTTCCGCCTTGATCGCCTCGGTGCTGCCGAGCTCGAGGATCTCGGGGCTGATGCCTGCCTCCGCCAGCAGCTGGGAGACCTGCTCGCGGCCGAGGACAGGAGCCTCACGCATGACCAGGACGTGCCGGGACAGGCTCTCGAGCGTCGGCTGCGTCTCAGCCGCCAGCGGGTGGTCCGGCGCGACGGCCACGACGAGCGGCTCCCTGAACAGGGGCCGGACGTCGAGCGGCCACCCCGAGCCGATTCGTCCCACCAGGGCGAACTCGGCCCGCTCGTCCAGGACCTCGGCCTTGGCCTGCTGGCTGCTGCACATGATGAAGTAGGACACGTCGACCTGGGGATGCGCGCGCTCGAAGGACTGCAGCACGGGCCGGACGACGCCGGCGCCGATGGTGCGGCTGCTCGCGAAGCGCAGGGTGCCGCGCTCGACGGCGCCCATGTGGCTGAGTTCCCGCTCGACGGCGTCGAGCCCCTGCAGCAGGGCCAGCACCTGCTCGTAGAGCGCACTGCCGGCCGCTGTCGGCACCGTTCGCCGTGGGCCACGCACCAGCAGGCGCGTCCGGTAGCGCTTCTCGAGTTCCTGGATCTGCATCGAGACCGACGAGGGAGCGACGAGCAGTTCCTCGGCGGCTCGCGCCATGCTGCCCAGCTGCACGACCCGGCAGAAAACCTCGAGCTGATGGATGCTCGGACGCTTCAATCACACCCCCCGGATGGTGCGGCGCAACTGTCGGCCCTTCGAGGCTCGTGCTGCAGGACACGGCCGACGGGGAGCGCGCTCCCCGGAGGACCAACCGGAACGTAACGTAGGTCATACCATTAGCTCAAGGCCCTGCGCTGGACGTCCGAGATGTCACCCGCCCGGGCGCACCTCAGCAGGGCCAGAGGACCGCCCCGCCGAGCGCGCCGCGAATCTCATCGAGCCTTGAGCCAGCGATCCAGCCACGCCACGGCGGCGTCCCAGGCCTGCCGCGCAGCGTCCGGGTCATAGCGGTCGGGGTTCGTGTCGTTGTGGAAAGCGTGCCCGGCCCCCTCGAGCACCACCGCCTCGAACGTCTTCCCGTGCTCTGCCATCGCCTGGGAGATCGCCGGCAGCATCGAGGTGATCCGCTGATCGGCTCCGCCGTACACCGCCAGGACGGGAGCTTCGATGGCCGGAACCTCCTCCAGCTCCGGGATGGGCCCGTAGAAGGGGACTCCCGCGCTCAGGCGCGTGTCCTTGGTCAGTACCCGCCAGGCGACGCCGCCGCCGTAGCAGAACCCGAGGATCCCCAGCCGGTCCGGTATGACGTACGGCAGGTCGGCCATCCAGCCGAGCGCGCTGCGGACATCGGCGACGACGTCCTCACCGGCGATCCCGCCGAGAGCCGCGGTCACCTCGCTCTGACCGGGGAAGGCGGCCGTGCCACCGACCCGCGACAGGAGATCGGGCGCAACGGCGACGTACCCCACCGATGCCAGCCGACGCACCACGTTCTCGATGTAGGGGGCCAGCCCCTTGTTCTCGTGGATCACCAGCACGGCGGGGGCGCGCCCGTTCCCGGAGGGCCGCGCGAGGTACGCCTCCACCTCGCCGTGGCCGGCGTCGAACCGCACGCGCTCGGCAGCGACGTCCGTCTCGCGCACCGAGACGGCGGGGTCGCCCGGATAACCGTCCACTGCCGCCCCGGGCGCCGGCTCGGCGGTCCCGGGGCCGGAGGACTCCCTCTCCTCTTCCAACTCCGACTCGATGTAGCTCTTGAGATCCATACGGCGTCCCTTCGTTCATCTCCGACGCGGCGATCGCCGCCCGGGGCCGGTCGACGACCTGGGCCCTCCTCGCGGCCCGCAGTATGTCGCCGCCGTCCGTGAGCCGCCTGCTCTTCGGGCCTCCGGGCGCCTGCCGCCGACAGGGACGCGCCGGCAGGGGATGAGACATCCACTACCCGGGCGCTCCATTCACGCCATTCCCGCCCACGGTCGAGGCATTGGTGTGGGGCCCGTCACCAATGCGCGAGAAATCGCCGACAAGGGGAGTGACCTGGGTCTATGCCGGAGATCACGTGGGAAGTACTGGGCCGACGAGGCAAAATGGGGGGCACGGAACGCACACATCGAAAGTCGAAAGACGCGCACGGGTAAAGAGGCTCTTCCATGTTCAGCAATGCACAGTTCATGCTCTTGACGCAGGACGGCGTCGCCGCCCAGCTCGCCGCCGTCCAGCTGGTCCAGCGGCACGAGCAGCGGCCGGTCGCCGATGCCGTGGCCGAGGGCCCATCCATGGCCACCACGCCGGCCCGCCGCACGCTGCCGCTCTTCCGCCGGCTCCGGCTCGCCACCTCCTGACCCGGAGGCCTCCGCGACCGACCGGACGCACGCCGTCGGCGGCGACGGTCCCGGCAACCCGGGATCGTCGCCGTTGCTCGTCGAGGGCCGGGCGCGGCGCCCTCAGATGACGAAGTTCTCCGTCGACTCCGGGGCGAACAGCTCGTCCGGTTCGTACTGCCGCCGGGAGAGCCCCTGGTCGTGGTGGTAGCGCAGGAACGTCTCCAGCACGTGCCGGTTGGCCGCCAGCCCGTAGGACCAGTAGTCCTCCCCCAGCAGTGCGCGGGCCTCCTCGAGGCCGGGGATCAGCCAGGGCAGCATGAAACGCAGCGCCGAGGCGTCGTACAGCTCGGCCATCGCCTTCTTCTTCGCCTGGCCGAGCGCCTTGGTGAGCGTCTGCGCCACCCACGGGTGCTGCTCGTAGACGTCCCGTCGGACGACGACGACGTGCATGATCGGAAAGATGCCGGTCTCGGCGAAGTAGGCCTTCTCGGCCGCCACCGGGTCGGCGAACAGCCGGCGGACCCGTCTGCCCGGACCGAACGACGAGGGCACCCGCGGGCCCTGGAACGCGTCGATCTCGCCGTCGGCGAGCATCGCCGAGAGGGTCTTGTCCGCCGGGATGGGCTCGATGCGGATGCGCTCGCCGAGGTCGACGGCGGCCTTCTCGACCCGGCCCGGCGTCTCCTGCCCACCGGTGCGGTACTCGACGGAGTCGACGGGCACCCCGTGATGGTCGGCGAGGAGGCCGCGGATCCAGACGTTGGCGGTCAGCTGCCACTCGGGCGTGCCGACGACCTTGCCGCGCAGGTCCTCCGGCTTCTCGATACCGGAGTCGACGTTCACGAAGATCCCGGCGTGGCGGAACTGCCGGGAGGTGTAGACCGGCAGCGCCACGAAGGGCGGATCGTCGAGGTCCAGCGACTTCACGTACGACGACATCGACATCTCGGCGACCTCGAACTCCCGGTGCCGCAGCATCCGGAAGAAGGTCTCCTCCACCGGCAGCCGCAGGTAGGTGAGATCGATGCCGTCGGGGCGGACCGTGCCCTCTTCCAGCGCCCGGGTGCGGTCGTAGTCGCCGCAGGCGAACGTCAGCTGCAGTCGGGACACGGAGCTACCTTCCTGCCCCACTGAGGCGGGCGTCCAGGCGGGGGTAGACCCGCCGGGCGTTGCCCTCGAAGACGGCCGCCTGCTGCTCCCCGGTCAGGTCCGCGGCCTCCAGATAGCGCAAGGTGTCGTCCCATTCGATGCCGGTGTCCGGGTCGGCCCCGCGCACGGCGCCCAGCATCTCCGAGGCGAAGAGGATGTTCCCGGTCGGGATCACGCGGGTCAGCAGGTCGATCCCGGGCTGGTGGTAGACGCAGGTGTCGAAGAAGACGTTGCGCAGCAGCTCCGACGGGTCCTTCCAGCCCATGCGCATGGCCAGGCCGCGGTAGCGGCCCCAGTGGTAGGGGACGGCACCGCCGCCGTGCGGGATCACCATCCGCAGGGTCGGGAACCGCTCGAACAGGTCGCCCTCGAGGAACTGCATGAACGCCGACGTGTCCGCGTTGAGGTAGTGCGCCCCGAGGGCGTGGAAGTTCGGATTGCACGAGCTGGAGACGTGCACCATGGCCGGCACGTCGAGCTCGACCAGCGCCTCGTAGACGGGGTACCAGTACGGGTCGGTGAGCGGCGGCGAGGTCCAGTTCCCACCCGAGGGGTCGGGATTGAGATTGGCCCCCACGAAGCCGCGGTCCTCGACGCAGCGGCGCAACTCGGTCACGACGTCGTCCAGCGACCCCCCCGGGGTCTGCGGCAACTGGCAGACACCGGCGAAGTGCTCGGGGTAGAGATCGGTGACGCGGGCGATCAGGTCGTTGCTGACCCGGGCCCAGGCCACGGCGGTGGCCGGGTCGGGGACGTGGTGCTCCATCCCCGACGCCCGCGGCGAGAAGATCATCAGATCCCCGCCGCGCTCCCGCAGGACCCGCAGTTGGTTCTTCTCGACGCTCTCGCGCACCTCGTCGTCGCTGATGGACTCCAGCTCCGGCGCAGCGCCGCCGCTCTCCAGCGCGGCCAGCTGGGCCGCACGGAATCGCTTGAGCTGGGCCGGCTCGGTCGTGTAGTGACCATGGCAGTCGATGATCAACGCGGGGGCTCCTGCTCGACGTAGACCAGGCCCTTGGCCTCGAGCGGTCCGCGCATGCTGTTCATGTCCAGACCGAGCTCGCCGGACCGGTACCGCTCGCGGATGGCGGTCTCCCGCTGTTCGCGGGCACGCGCCGCCGCCAGCACGTCGGCGGCGCGGTCCCGCGGGACCACCACCACGCCGTCGTCGTCGGCCACCACCACGTCACCGGGCTCGATCCACTGCCCGGCGCAGGTCACGCCGACATTGACGCTGCCCAGGGTCTCCTTGATGCAGCCGAAGGCGGACACATGCCGTGACCAGACGGGAAAGCCCATCTCAGTGAGCTCCCGGACGTCGCGGCAGCCTCCGTCCACGACCACGCCCCGTACGCCGCGCGCGGCCAGCGAGGTGGCCAGCAGGTCGCCGATGTAGGCCGCCTGGGTGGGCGAGGTCGGCGCGATGACGAGGACATCGCCCTCGGTGCACTGCTCCACGGCCACGTGCACCATCCAGTTGTCACCGGGAGGCAGACTGACCGTGACCGCGGTGCCGGCCACCCGCGCGCCACGGAAGACCGGCCGCAGCGCGGGGTCCAGCAGGTGCGTCCGGCCCTGCGCCTCGTGAACGGTGGAGACGCCGAGCTCCGCCAGCCCGTCGACCGCCGAGCGGTCGGCGCGCGTGATGCCGGTGACGACGACGTTGCCGCGAACCGCGCTCATGCGCTCATCCCCCACGGCAGCATCGAGATGTGGATGGCGTCCTCGCCCGTCTCGCCGGCCAGGGTGCGGATCGCGTGGTCGACGTCCTCCAGCGGGAAGCGGTGCGTGGCCAGCCGCTCCAGCGGGAAGCGGCCGGAGGCCAGCTGCGCGAGCGCCAGCTCGACCGAGCGGTAGCTGTGCCCGCGGGCGCTGGCCAGCGTGATGCACTTCTCGGTCATCTTCTTCAGCGGGAAGTCGGGGAACGCGGCCTCCTCGCCCTGGGTGACCATGATCCCCTCGCGGCGCTTGAGTGCGTCGATGCCGAGCAGGACCGGTGCGGTGCCGGCTCCGGAGGTGCAGTCGAGGACGACGTCCACGCCCGTGCCGCCGGTGAGCTCCAGAACCCTCGCCAGCGCGTCTTCCTGCAGGACGTCGATGACGGCGTCGGCGCCGAGGTCGCGGGCCAGCTGCAGCCGGGAGGCGTCGCGGGTGGTGCCCGTGACGACGATCAGCGACGCGCCGGCCTGCTTGGAGGCGACGACCTGGGAGAGGCCCTGCTGCCCCGGGCCCTGGATCAGCACGGTGGAGGCGTTGCCGACCTTGCCGGCGTTGAGCGCCCACTCGATGCCGTTGGACAGTGGCGTGACCAGACCGGCCAGTTCGGCGGTGACGCCGTCCGGCACCTTGTGGGTGACCGCGTTCCAGGGCAGGTACATGTACTGGGAGAAGCCTCCCCACAGCCGCCCCGGATTGTTCTAAGAGGTGTAGCCGTAGCGGCGTGCATCGTGGTTGGTGCGCCAGTCGGTGAGCTCGCAGTGCCGGTACTCGCCGAGCCGGCACCAGCCGCAGTGCATGCAGCCGACGTAGTGCTCGACGAAGATCCGGTCACCCTCGTGCAGCCCGTGGATCTCCGACCAGGTCGCACCGGCCTTGGCGACGATGCCGACGTTCTCGTGACCCATGATCACCGGCTCGTCGATCGTCGGTCTGCGGTAGAGCTTCACGTCGGTGCCGCAGATCCCGGCGACCTCGATCTTGAGCAGCGCGGCGTCGTCCCCGATGTCGGGCATCGGGAACTCGCGCATCTCGGTGGTGCCCGGACCCGTCCGGACCGCCGCCAGAACCTGCTCTGCCATACCTGATGCCTTCTTCCCGGAGCCGCTGTCGCACCGCACCGTAACTTAAGGTCTATTGGTCTGACCATGCTAACTTGCAGTGCTGTCCGCGTCCGGCCGGCGCGGTCCCACCGCGACGAGGCCCCGCCAGAAGTCCCCGCTACGAGTTGAGGCGATCTGCGTGACCGAGCTCCTCCTCCGGACCGTCACCCGCACCCAGGGCAACAATGCCGCCCTCAAGGACGGCACCGTCCGTCCGTCCGGGTTCCGGTTCGACTTCGAGGAGATCCCGGTCCTCGTGCAGGGCTTCCGCAGGATGGTGCGCGGCCTGGAGTTCGACGTCAGCGAGATGGCACTGACCACCTACCTGGCCGCCAAGGCGCACGGCGTGGCCTTCACCGCCGTGCCGGCCTTCCTCGTCCGCGGCTTCCACCACGCAGCCATCCAGGTGCACACCGCCTCTGGCATCCGCAGCCCGAAGGACCTGGCGGGCCGCAAGGTCGGGGTCAACCGCGGCTACACCGTCACCACCGGCGTCTGGGCGCGGGCGATCCTCGCCGAGGAGTACGGCCTCGACCTCAGCACGGTCACCTGGGTGCTCTCCGGTGACGAGCACGTGGCGCAGTACCGGCCGCCGGCCAACGTGGTGCCCGTGGAGCCGGGCCGCACGCTGGAGGAGCTGCTGCGCAGCGGTGAGCTCGCGGCGGTGATCGGCGCGGACATCGACGCCCCCGACGTGGCACCGCTGATCCCCGATCCCGTCGAAGCCGGCTTCGCCGCGCTGCGCGAGCGTGGCCTCTATCCGATCAACCACCTGGTGGTGGTGAAGGACGAGCTGCTCCGCGAGCGGCCCGAACTCGGCGCCGCCGTCTTCGACGCCTTCGCCCGCAGCAAGCAGCTCTACGTCGAGCGGCTGCGCTCCGGTGCGATCGAGTCGCCGAACGCGACCGACCGGATGTACGCGCGGGTGAGGGAAGAGACCGGCGCCGATCCGCTCCCCTACGGCATCGAGCCGAACCGGGCGGTGCTCGAGCAGCTCATGCGGCACGCGGTCGACCAGCGCATCCTCGACCGGCCGATGCCGCTCGAGGAGCTGTTCGCGCCGGGCACCCTCGATCTCACCGCCTGAGTCCGGCCGTGCGCATCGCCATCGCCGCCGACCACAACGGCGTCGTCCTCAAGGCCCGATTCGTCGGCTGGCTGACCGAGCGCGGGCACACCGTCGACGACCGCGGGGCCGCCGAGGGCACCGGCGTCGTCGACTATCCGCCGCTCTGCGAGGACGTCTGCCGACGGGTCGTGGCCGGGTCGGTCGACCGGGGCATCGTGATCGGCGGCAGCGGCTCGGGCGAGGCCATCGCCTGCAACAAGATCCGTGGCATCCGGGCCGGGCTGTGCCCGGACCTGTTCCACACCCAGATCTCCCGCGGCAACAACGACTCCAACGTGCTGGTCGTGGGCGCCAAGGTCGTCGGCCCCGACCTGGCCGAGCAGATCCTGCGCACCTGGCTGGAGACACCGTTCAAGGGGGGCGAGCACCAACGGCGGATCGACATGATCGCCGCCCTCGAGCGCGGGGAACGGCTGAGCTGAGGCCCCGTTGCTGATCGAGACCGCCGGCGTCAGGCGTCCGGGTCTCGGTCGTTCACCAGATCGGCGATCCGCTCCACGGTGATGCCCGGCATCAGCGAGTACACGACGTCGGTGACCGGCAGCTCGTAGTCGATGGTGGCGGCCATCTGCCGGGCGTTGTCGATGTCCTTCTTCCACCAGGTCAGGCGCATCTGCTCGATCTCGGCGAGCGTCCGGCTGGCCACCGGGCTGTCGGAGAGCGCGGCCCGTGCCTTGGACGCCGGCACCCCGAGCCGCTGGCCGAGGAGCAGTGCCTCGTGGATGGCCGCGATCTGCGCCCAGTGGACGAGGTTGTTCACCGTCTTGCCTACCTGGCCTGCCCCCAGCGGACCCAGGTGGTGCACCGCGACCGTCCACGGCGCCAGAGCGGGGCGGATGCGGTCGAGCACCGCCTCGTCGCCGCCGACCAGCAGGTTGATCTTCCCCGCTTCGGCACCGCGCACGCCACCGGTGAGGGCGGCGTCGAGGACGTCCATCCCCCGCCCGCGGGCGGCCTCGGCCACCTCGTCGCAGGTCTCCGGGCGCACGGACGCGCTGATCAGCAGGACCGAGCCGGGGCGGGCGCCCGCCAGCAGACCCTCCTCGCCGAAGCAGACCCGGCGGACGTCGTCGTCCGACGGCACGATCACGACGACGACGTCGCTCGCGGCGGCGAGTTCGGGCAGCGTCGACGCGGCCTGCGCGCCGCGCGCCACCACCTGCTCCACGGTCGCCCGATCCAGGTCGAGGACGGTCGTGGGCGCGCCGCTGTCCAGCAGGTGCTCGGCGATCGGGCGGCCCATCGCGCCCAGGCCCACGACGCCGACGTCGAGACTCAGGCGCCTGATTCCTGCTCTGCCGCGTCGAGGAACTCCAGGATCCGGGCGGGCGCCGTCTGCTCCGTCTGCTCGGCCACCGGCACGTCCCAGTACTGCGCCCGCGGCAGGCACTCCTGCAGGTAGCGGGCCGCCGAGGGGGCGTGCGACTCGTCCTGCCCGGGCACGATCAGTGCCGGGACGTCGAGCGTGAGCAGGTCCTCGGGCTCGGCACCCGGCACCGTGTCTCGGTCGAACATGAGCCGCACCAGGCCGGCCACGGTGACGCGGTAGCGGGCCGGGTCGGCGACGGCGTAGGCGGCGGCGAAGGCCTCGTCGGTGCGCAGCACGCTGTTCCACGGGCCGACCCGCGGGTCCTTGGTGAACGTCGCGCCGGACGCGCGGGCGAGCTCCACGACCGCGCCCAGCCCGTGCTCGTCGACGTAGGCGAGGTGAGACTCGAACCGGGAGTGCTGCTTCATCCGGTACTTCACGCCGCCGGCCGGCGAGTACAGCACCATCGAGCGCACCCGCTCGGGATGGGCGACGCCGATCGCGGCCACCGCCGAGCAGCCGACGCAGCCGCCCATCAGGTGGGCCGACCCGATGCCCAGCGCGTCGAGCAGCCCCAGACCCTGCCGGACGTAGTCGGCCCAGGAGATGCGTTCCAGGCGCCCGCCGGACTGCCCCGACTCGCGCCGGTCGAAGGTGATGCAGGTGTACCGCTCGGTGAGGTGGTCCATCAGCGAGAGCCGCTTGTAGATGCCGACCGTCCGCCAGCTCTCCAACGTCGAGTCGAAGCCGCCCGGCGAGAACATCAGCAGCGGGGGTCCGTCCCCGCTCACCTCGTAGCGCGTGGAGATCCCGTCGACGACGGCGGTGGGCACGGGCGCGTTCCTCTCGGTCGGGCCGGCGTCAGGACGCCGGCGGAACGGGGATGCCGCCGGGCAGCTGCCGCGCCGAACGGACGTCGTCGGCGTAGGTCGTGATGGCGTCGAGGGTGAGCTGCGCGACGTTGACGTAGGTGTCGGGGGCTCCGTCGATCGCGGAGGCGGCGTAGCCGATCGCGGCGTTCACCATGCGCATGCGGCCGTCGAGCCAGGGCCCGCCGCCGAAGCCGCCGACGACCGGGATGGTGACCGCCGCGGCGACCGCGGCACCCACGACCGGGCCGGAGTTGGTGAAGTTCAGCAGCGCCGCGCCCGCGTCCTCGAGGCGCTTGGCCTCGGTGACGAGGTCGTCGAGCAGCTCCACCGGCACGGCGTCGGCCACGGTCGGGATCGCCTTGTACTCGACGCCGTACCGGAGCGCGGTCTGGGGCGTGATGCCGAACTGCGCGAAGACCGGGATGCCGGCCCGCGTGACCGCCTCGACGGCCTCCGGGTAGTCGGACGCGGCGTCGAGCTTGACCATGTCGACGCCGGCCTCCTTCACGAACCGGATCGCCGCCCGGACGGCGCCGTCGGCGCCCTCCTGGAGCGGGCCGAACGGGAAGTCGGCGCTGACCAGCGCACGCGTGACGCCGCGCCGCACCGCCTGGGTGACGGTCAGCATCTGGTCCATCGTGACCTCGAACGGGTTCGTCTGCCCCCAGAGGTTCACGCCCACGGTGTCGCCGACGGAGACGATGTCCACGCCGGCGCGATCGACGATGCGGGCGATCTGGTAGTCCCAGGCGACGACGCCGACGATCTTGCGACCCTCGTTCTTCATCTGCTGCAGGGTGCGCAGGGTGACCTTCTGGTCCATCTCGTCTCGTCTCTCGTCGCGGGGCGCGGATCGGCGTCCGGGCAGCCCGGAACAGCGTCCCAGGGGTACCGGGGAGCGGCGTGCCTAGACCCGGAGGGCCCGGAGCAGCTCGACGACGTCGCTCTCGTCGGCCGTGGGCAGCAGCACGCGGGCGTGCGGCCGCAGCGCGGCCACGGCGTCCTGCACCTCGAAGCCGTCGCCGAGCACGAGGCCGGCGGTCATGATGGACCGCTCCCAGCACGCCTTGCCGATGGCGTAGGCGGCGTCGGCGCCGGAGTCCTGGGTGGCGACCATGACGACGACGTGGGTGCCCCTGAGCTCGTCGGCGAGCACCGCGGGATCCCCGTCGATGTCGCGGAGCAGGAAGTCGCCCGCGGCGACGCCACCACCGATCACGGTCTCGCACACCAGGAACCGCGCGCTGATCCAGCCGAGGTCGGCGACCGAGCGCAGCACGTCCGCGGCGCGGTCATCGAGTGCGACGACCCGTGCGGACCGCGACTCGACGGGTGCGTCGATCCGGAACCGTGCCTCCGCGGCCGAGGCCGCCCGGGCGCAACTGCTCAGGAGGCTGCTGTCGACGGTCATGTCAGACCGACGCCACCGGCATGCCGGGCTTGACCTTCACGTCGTCGCGAGCCGCGTCGAGGAACGCCTCCCGCTGGGGCAGGACGACGGCCGCGGAGCGCACGTGGTGGTGCGCCGGGTCCACGCCGGGGGGCGTGATGCCCTGGTCCCGGAGTGCCAGCGCCGCCTTCCGCAGCTTCGCGCGCGCCTTGATGATCCCGCTGTCGGCCGGCACCAGGCGCTCCTTGGTGCGGTCGACGATCGGGCCCATGCTCTCCTGCAGCGAGGAGTCCTGGATCGCGATGCCCTTGATGCCGGAGTAGTACTCGCCGCGCTTCTGGGCCTCGCGGTCCATCAGGTAGTCGTTGTCCATGTTGGCGACCGGCCGGTAGGTGCCCGGGATGTTCTCGCTGTGCACGCCGTGGCCGTCGATCATGGCCTGCCGCTCCTCGCGGGTGAGGGGGCGGACCGGGTGGTTGTCGAAGCTGTACGCCCAGCAGTTCTCGTCGTCGATCGGCACCCAGAAGTGGCCGTGGATCGGGTGGTCGCCGCGCGGCGGGACCATCGTGAAGTTCGGCATGACCCAGGGCGTGATCCGCCAGTAGTACTTGCCGTCCTCGGCGTTGCGCCGGGCGCCGACGAACAGCCCGCCGTCACTGTCGGCCACCTCGAAGAACGGCTTGGTGTCGTTGAGGTTGTACTCGTTGCCCTTGGCGCCCTTGAACAGCGGATCGGTCTTCAGGCCACCGGAGTGCAGGAAGGTCACGTGGCTGGAGTCGATGCCACCCTCGAAGGCCTGCAGCCAGTTGCTCTGCTGCCAGCGCTTGGAGGTGTACGTGTGCTCCGGCGGGACCAGGGCGAACTCGAACTCCGGCAGCGGCGGCTGCGTGGCCGGGTCGCCCATGTAGGTCCAGAGGACGTCGCCGATCTTGACCAGCGGGTAGGACGTCAGCTTCACGTTCGCGGCGAAGCTGGAGTTGTCGGCCTCGGACGGGACGTCGAGGCACTGACCGGTCGTGTCGTACTTCCAGCCGTGGTAGGGGCAGCGCAGGCCACCCTCCTCGTTCCGGCCGAACCACAGCGACGCGCCGCGGTGCGCGCAGAACTCGTCGATGAGGCCGTAGTTGCCGTAGCTGTCGCGGAAGGCGACCAGCCGCTCGGAGAGCAGCTTCAGCCGGATGGGCGGGCAGCCGTCCTCGGGGAGTTCCTCGGCGAGGCAGGCGGGCATCCAGTACTGCCGGAAGAGCTCACCCATGGGCGTCTTGGGCCCGGTCTGGGTGAGCAGTTCGTTGATGTCCGCGCGAAGCACAAGCGTCTCCCTGTTTCCGGGGCCGACCCGTCGCCGTCGCGGGCGTCCAGGTGGAGTGGGCTAACTGTCATACCTTTGGGCGCGGCTGTCAACCGTCCCGGCGCTCAGAGCTGGGCGGGCGGCACGTCCACGGTGAGCCCGTCGAGCTCGTCGCTCAGCGCTATCTGACACCCCAGCCGGCTGCCGTCGCGCCGGTCGTCGACACCCATGTCGAGGAGGTCCTCCTCGGTCTCGCCGGGCGTACCGACCAGGTGGAGGAACTCGTCCCGGACCCAGACGTGGCAGGTCGCGCAGGACGCGTTGCCGCCGCACTCGCCGATGATCCCCGGGACGCCGTTCTTCACGGCCGCGGACATCACGGTCTCGCCCGCGGCCGCGTCGACGATCCGCTCCTGGCCGGCGTCACCGACGTAGATCACCTTCGGCAAGGTTCCTGGTCCTCTCGTCGGCGCCAGCGGCCGGACAGTGCCGGACAGCTTTGGTCTGTCCATTAGACCATGATGGTGGCACGGCGCACTAGGGTGCGCCCATGCGCACGCTTCTACTCCTCCGCCACGGCGAGAGCGAGTGGAACGCCTCGAACCGGTTCACCGGCTGGGTCGACGTCGCCCTGAGCGCGGCCGGCGAGGAGCAGGCACGCCGCAGCGGCCGGCTGCTGCGCGATGCGGACCTCCTCCCCACGGTCCTGCACACCTCGCTGCTCAGCCGCGCGATCCGGACGGGCTCCCTGACCCTGGAGACCGCGGGTCGCGCCTGGGCCCCGGTCCGCCGGACGTGGCGGCTCAACGAGCGCTGCTACGGGGCCCTGCAGGGGAGGGACCGGAAGGCGGTCCGGGGCGAGTTCGGTGACGAGCTGTACCGGCTGTGGCGCCGGTCCTTCGACGTGCCACCGCCGCCGCTGGAGCCGGGGAGCGCCTGGGACGCCTCGACCGACCCGCGCTATGCCGCGCTGCCGCAGGACCTCGTGCCGCGCACGGAGAGCCTCGCCGACGTCCGCCGTCGCCTGCTGCCGCACTGGTACGACGCGATCGTCCCGGATCTCGCCGCCGGACACACCGTGCTCGTCGTCGCGCACGGCAACTCGCTGCGTGCGCTCGTCGCGCACCTCGACCGCCTCTCCCCCGAGGAGGTCGTGGAACTCAACATCCCCACCGGCATGCCGCTGCGGTACGACCTCGATACGCGATGGGCGCCGGCGGTCCGGGGCGGGGAGTACCTGGAGCCCGAGGCGGCCGCGAGGGCCGCCGCCGCGGTCGCATCGGAGGGTGGCTGACCGTCCGGTCGCGGTTCGTGGCCCGTGCCACATACCCCACGAACTGGTCGATTCCGGTCTGGCTCACCGATCGCGGCCCTAGGATGACCTCATGACGACCGTGGGAACGAATGCTGCCTCGGGCGCCGCGTCCCTGCACGGGAGCACCAAGGGCGACCTGCTCAGCCGCGTGAGCATCGGGCGCATCTCCGAGGTCATCGTCGACCAGGTCCGGTTGCTCATCCGTCAGGGACAGCTCGCCGCCGGCGACCGGCTGCCCTCGGAGCGGGAACTGTGCGAGCGCTTCGGCGTGAGCCGGGTGACCGTCCGCGAGGCGCTCCGCGTGCTCGAGGCGAACGGCCTCGTCGAGATCCGCGTCGGTGCACGCGGTGGCGCGTTCGTGACCGCCCCCAGCAGCCGCCTGGTCGGCGAGGGCATCGCCGACCTGATCTCCCTGGCCACGCTGACCGCGGCCGAGGTCACCGAGTCGCGGCGCGTCTTCGAACTGGGCATCGTCCCCCTGGTCTGCGAACGGGCGACGGACGAGGACATCGCGGCGCTGTACGAGATCTGCGACCGCAGCAAGGCGGCGCTGCAGGGCGACGACTACCCCCTCGAGCTGTCGGCGGAGTGGCACGAACGCTATGCGGCCAGCGCCCACAACCGCGCGGTCACCATGCTCGTCTCCTCGCTGCACGGCCCGCTGCTCATGTCCCTCGAGCGTGCACGTGAGGCGGCTCCGCTGCACGGCCGCCGGGGCGTCGAGGAGCACCGTGCGCTGGTCGACGCCATCGCGGCCCGCGACATGGAGAGGGCGAAGACGCTGATGAGCGCCCACCTCGACCGCACGGCCGACCGCGTCGCCAAGGTCAACGGCGGCCGCTGACCCTTCCGCCTACCGGCGGTCGGACGGGCTGCGGGCGAGGAGCAGGACCGTCGACAGCAGGCGCCACGGCGTCCCCACGTCGGTGAAACCCGCCGCGGACAGCGCCTCGAGGTGCGCCGCCAGCGTGTGGCTGCCCCGGTCCTTGCCCGGCGCGCTCCCGCGGGAGGCCTCGATCCCGTCGTAGAACCGCGGCGTCAGCTCGCCGTACCGCGCGTCCCAGGTGGGCGACACGGTCATGTGGTCGAGGTTGACCAGCCATCCCCCGGGGACGAGGAGACCGGCGGCGTGGCGGTAGAGATCGGCGAGCTCGGCCGCATCGAGGGTGTGCGTCACCCGCGAGCAGATGAGCACGTCCGGAGCGGCCTCCCCGGCGATGGCCGGCCGGCGCAGATCGGCCACCACGAAGTCCACGCGCGCCGGGAACTCCGCCAGCGTCTCGCGCGCGTGCCGGACCATGGGCTCCGAGCTGTCCGACCAGATCCCGCGGGCTGCCGGGAACGTGCGCAGGAACGTGGCGAGGAAGCTACCGGCGCCGGCCGCCAGTTCCAGCACGAGCGCCGGCTCGCTGTCGAGGGCGACGATCGCCGCGGCGACGTCCCTCGCGGCCTGCACGGCCGGCCGGCCGGCGTCCTTGGCGACCCAGCGGTCCACCCGCTCCGGATCGGTCCAGTCGGCGTCGGGGCCACCCGTGGGCCGCGGCTCGGTCACCGATGTCCTGCAGGAGCAGCGAGGTCGGTACGTCCTGGCCGGGCCCTCGAGCGCGGGCGAGGGCCCGCTATCCGGCACACCGCCTCCCCGGCGGCGAGGTCACGGCAGGTCCGTTCCAGCACGTCCACGACGCCGGGCATGGTCAGCAGTGCCGCGGTCGTGGCGTTGTCGATCAGCAGCACGGCGCTCCCCGGGTCGATGGTCGGACCGATCCAACCACCGGGACGGGGCGCCTACCCCTCAGCGCAGCGCTGTCACCAGAGCAGGGCCGGCGGCACCGAGGGACTCGACCACGAATCCCAGGTTCCACAGGATGTCGGCGACGGCGACGTTCATCGACTGCGACACCGTGTCGGTGGCCGCCGCGCCGCGCAGGTCGTGCACCCCCATCCGGTCGTGGGTGCGCCAGCTGACCAGGACCCCGCCGAACGGGCCGGCGGGCATCAGGCAGACGCCACCGGCCGGCTGGATCTTCGACGCGTCGTGCAACGGAAGGCCGGCCTCGACCAGTGCGGCGGCGACCTCCACGACCAATGTGGTCAGCGGGTCGGTGTCCGAGAGCAGGGAGTCCCAGTCGGAGGGGAGCCGGTCGAGTTGGTTGCCGAGCTCGGTGAGCCAGGCCCGCTCCTCGGGCGAGGGCCGCGGCGCCACGCCGCCGTCGGCACTCCGCTTGCCGTACACCGAGACGGCCGGCAGGTCGTCGGCCAGGGCCGCCCAGTCCGCGTCGATCTGGTCGCCGAACGGACCGGCCACCACCTGCGCCCACTCGTCGACCAGCCACCAGCCGGGGCCCGGAGCCGCAGGGGCCGGAGCGGGACGCACGGCGACGTCGACCGCCTGCGGCTGCGACCGGCTGCCCGAGCCGGCGGTCGGGGTCCGCCCGGAACGACTACCGGCGGGATGGTTGCCCGCGGCGCGCGCGTCCGCCCGCTGTCGCTCCCGGGCGCCGTTGTGCTCGAACTCGTAGCGGGCCGACGAACTCGTCCCGAGGGCGATCACCAGACACGTCAGCACGACGAACCCCAGCCCCACCGCCACCGGCCACGCCAGCGTTACGCCCATGGCCACGTTCGGACTCCTCAGCACCCCCGCCGCGGCGTTCACGTGCCGCGGTCAAGACGAAAGGTAGGGCGCGGCGAGGTCGCGCCGACGGGTCCGGACACCCCCGCGGGAGCCCCGTCATCGGATCGTTGCGACAGGCCCGCTCGGCGGCCGATGACCCCTCGTCCAGGAGGGCACCTTGTCGACATGCGGCACGTCTACCTGCGGAAACGGGTATTCGCGACGTTCGGTCATGCCGTGGGCGGCCACGCGGCGCGGCGTGTCGGGCGCGGAGCCGGCGACGGCGCGATCAGAGCGGGCGGAGCGTGCCGACGACGTGCTCGGTGCCGGTCTTCGCGTTGCGGACGGCGACGTCCCATCCACCATCGGCCTGCGCGGTCGACACCGTGACCGTCGACGGCAGGAACAGCGGTTTCCGGAAGCCGACGTCCAGGCTCAGGGCGTCGGGCAACCTGCCCGACAGGGCGCCGAGCACCCGGGCCTTCACCCACATCCCGTGCGCGATCGCCCGCTTGAACCCGAAGACCTTCGCGGTCAGCCCCGACAGGTGGATCGGGTTCACGTCGCCGGAGACCTTGGCGTAGCGGCGTCCGGCGTCGTCGGGAATGCGCCAGGTGGCCGCCACCCGCTCGAGGTCGCCGACCGGCACCTCGATGTCGGCCTCGGGCGCACCGGACGGGGCCTTCGCGCCGCGCGCCAGGTAGGTGGACGTCGAGCGCCACACCTCCTCGCCGCCCGCGGTGACCGTGGCGCACAGGTCGACGGCCGCGCCGCTGCGATGCGTGGCGTAGTTCTCGGCCCACACCTCCATGTCCAGCGGCTCGCCGGACCGGATGGCCCGCACGACCTGGATCCGGTTGCGCACGTGCACCAGCCCGGGCAGCGCGAGGGGGAACGAGCGGTCGCTCATCAAGGCCATCTGCACCGGGAAGGTGAGCATGTGGGGATAGGTCGCCGGCAGGACGTCGCCGAGCGGCAGCCGGCACACCCGCGTGTAGGCGGCCAGGTGCGCCGGGTCCACCGTCACTCCGTGGCGGGCGAGGTGCTCCGCCGGCAGGTCGCCACCGCGGCCCCATGCCGTGGCCGCCGCCTTGGCGTACAGCACCCCGAGTTTCGGCGCGGCGTCGAGAACCGTGACGGCCATCAGGCGCCCAGCATCGACTGGCCGCAGACCCGCACGGTCTGACCGTTGACCCCGGCGCTGCCCGGCTGCGAGAGCCAGGCGATCGTCTCCGCGACGTCGACCGGCAGCCCGCCCTGCTGCAGCGAGTTGATCCGCGAGCCGACCTCCCGGGTGCCGAAGGGCATCTTCGCCGTCATCTCGGTGACGATGAACCCCGGCGCCACCGCGTTGATGGTCGCCCCGCGCCGGGCGAACTCCGGCGCCCACGCCCGCACCATGCCGATGACGCCGGCCTTGGACGCCGCGTAGTTGGTCTGGCCGCGGTTGCCCGCGATCCCCGACTGGGAGCTCACGCAGACCACCCGGGCGTTGTCGCGAAGCAC
>JAOPWH010000227.1 GCA_025965795.1 Blastococcus sp. | reverse complement strand
GAAGGACGCCGAGGCGGTGATAGTCAGCCCGGCGACCACCGCGAGGATCGTCGCGAACGCGACGCCCGAGATGATGCCGAGCAGGGCGGTTCCGCCCAGTTCGAACGCCAGCAGCGGCGCCGCGGCGTTGACCGCACCGGGCGCGGCGAGGATCGCGTCCGCGCCCACCAGCGCACCGGCGCCGTAGCCGATCACCAGGCTGAACAGGTAGAAGATCCCGATCAGCCAGATGGCCCAGACCACGGAGCGACGGGCGTCCTTGGCCGTGGGCACCGTGTAGAAGCGCATCAGCACGTGCGGCAGGCCGGCGGTGCCGAGCACCAGGGCCAGACCGAGCGAGACGAAGTCGAGCTTCGACGTCCCGGTCGCGCCGTACTGCGCTCCCGGCGCGAGCACGTTGCGCCCCTCCGCGGCGTTCTCCTGCGCACCGCCGAGCAGCGAGGACAGGTTGAAGCCGTACTTGCCCAGCACCCAGACCGTCATGACCAGTGCCCCGATGATCAGCAGCGATGCCTTGATCACCTGCACGTAGGTGGTCCCCCGCATGCCACCGACCAGCACGTAGAAGATCATCAACGCGCCGACGATGGTGACGACGACGGCCTGGGCGGCCTCGCCGCTGACCCCGAGGAGCAGGGTGACCAGGCCACCGGCGCCGGCCATCTGGGCCAGCAGGTAGAACAGCGACACGACGAGGGTCGAGATCGCCGCGGCCATGCGCACCGGCCCCTGCCGCATCCGGAAGGCCAGGACGTCGGCCATCGTGAACCGCGCGGTGTTGCGCATCAGCTCGGCCACCAGGAGCAGCGCGACCAGCCAGGCGACGAGGAAGCCGATGGAGTACAGGAAGCCGTCGTAGCCGTAGACGGCGATGGCGCCCGCGATGCCCAGGAACGAGGCGGCCGACAGGTAGTCGCCGGCGATGGCCAGGCCGTTCTGCTGGGCCCCGATGTTGCGCCCGGCTGCGTAGTAGTCGGCCGCGCTCTTGTTGTTGCGGCTGGCCCGGAAGGTGATGACCAGCGTGATCAGGACGAAGACGCCGAAGATCGAGATGTTGATCGCGGGTTCGCCGATCGTGCCGCTGGCGGCGGCGATCACGTCATGCACGGGTGGCCCCCCGGGTGGTTCCCTCGGCCGTGCCGTCGCCGGTCGACCGGGCGTAGTCGTGGTGCTCGAGCCGGTTGCGCATCTCGTCGGCGATCGGGTCGGTCCGCTTGTTCGCGTGGGCCACGTAGAGGTGGGTGATCACGAAGGTCGTCACGAACTGCGCCAGACCGAGCAGGATGCCGAGGTTGACGTTGCCGAAGACGTCCGTCGACATGAAGTCGTGCGCGTAGGTCGAGAGCAGGACGTAGAGCAGGTACCAGGCCAGGAACGCGAAGGTCATCGGGAAGGCGAACTGGCGGAAGCGCTTCTTCAGGTCGATGAACTCTGGGGAGTTCTGCGCCGCGAGGTACTCCTCAGGCGTCAGCAATCGGCGTTCGTGCGGGTCGCTCACGGTGTCCCTCCGGCTGGAATGGTCTGTGGCACAGGTCACTCTAAGGGCTGCCTGGCATTTCGCACGGCCACCGATCGGACACAGTTCGGCTGTTGGTTTCTGGACATGCCGGGTCGCACGGACGGCCGTTCCCGTTCGCTCCCGCGGTGGGCATCGCGGGCGCTCCGGTTCCGCCCGCGGGGGTCGCGGCAACGGATCGCCGTCCTGGTCCTGCTCCTGCTGGCGGTCGCAGCCGTCTTCATCGTGGTCAACCGCCCCGCGCCGGCCATCACCATGTACGCCCTGATCCCGCTGGTGCTCGCCGTCTACTGGTTCGAGCTGGCCGGTGGCCTGGCCGTGGCCGCGCTGGTGTTCGTCGTCGCCCAGTGGGTGGTGCTGCCGACCACGGACCTCCGGTCTCGAGATCGTGGTCGCCGTCCGCGCCGGCCGGTCGGAGCCAGAGCCCGCCGGCACCGAGTGATGCCCCCCTGACCGTTCCACGACCGTAACGCCGGGTAAACCGTCGGGCGGTGCAATGGGTCGGTGCATGAGGACAGGGCCGGATCCGTAGGCACGTCGCCCGGGTGGTATCCGGTGGCTCGCGCCGCCGACGTGGGGACGACGCCGAGGCCGGTGGGTGCCGGTGGCCAGGCGTTCGTGGTGGTGCGGCTGCGACCCGGCGGTGAGGTGAACGCCTTTCCCGCTCGGTGCCCGCACCGGCTGGTACCCCTGGCCGAGGGCACCGTGGTCGAGGGACGGCTGCAGTGCCCGTACCACGGCTGGCGCTTCGGCTCCGACGGCCGCTGCGTGGACATCCCCTCGATGGGTGCGGTGGGGACACCGCCACCGCGGGCCGACCTGCCGATGCCCTGGGCCGTCGAGGAGCGGCACGGCTGGGTCTGGCTCGCTCCGGTCCGGACGACGGCGCCGTGCCCGCCCCGACCGCCGGCCGAGCCCGTTCCCGAGGCAGTGCCTGCACCCCCGGTCCCCGACGGACCGGTGTTCGGCAACCTGGACCCGTCGCTGGAGCACGCCTGGCACCCGGTCGCCCTCTCCCGGGAGCTGCGGTCCGGCGGCTGGCTGCAGGTCCGTCTGCTCGGCCGGAACTGGATGCTGCGTCGCGAGGACGCCGACGTCTCCGCGGAACCGCCGGCCTTCGGTGTGCGGGAGCGCTTCGGGGTGATCTGGCTGGCCCCGGCCGAACCGGCAGACGTGCCGCTGGAGCTGCCCGAGGCCACGGACCGCCGTTTCGTGACCGGCTGGCTGCCGCCGGAGCGCGCTCCCGGCCCGGCCGGGCCCATGGCCGACAACTTCCTCGACGTGGCGCACTTCCCGTTCGTGCACGCGGCCACGTCCGGCGCCGCGCACGAGACCGAGGTGCCCCCCTACGACGTCGGGTACGAGCCGGGCGGGTTCACCAGCGTGCAGGAGCAGTGGTTCGACAATCCGCAGGATCCCGAGGTGGCGGCAGGCGGCAGGCCGCTGCGGCAGCGTCGCCGCGCCACGTACGTGTACCGGGCGCCGTTCCAGCTGCGGTTGCGGCTGGACTTCCTGGACACCGGCGCGGCGAGGACGATCCTGTTCCTGCTGCAGCCCGAGGACGTCGACTCGACCCGCATCTACACGCGCCTCCTGCTCTCCTCCGGTCCGGGGCAGCCGCTGCCGACGCCCGCCACGGTCGCCGCCGAGGTGGCCTTCGAACACCGGGTGCTGGAGGAGGACCGCGAACTTCAAGGGGTGATGGCCACGGCCGGGCTGCCCCTGGACATGCGGGACGAGCTGCACGTGGGGTCCGATCGTCCGGGCATCGCGCTGCGCCGGGTGCTCTGCGAGTTCGCGACGGCCGGCCGGGTGCGCAGCGCCGCGTGACCACCGTGGGCAGCGCCGCGTCGGCCCGGATTCAGTCGCCGGTCAGCTCCGCGCCGCATGCCGCGCAGGTCGTCGGCGGGTCCTCGTCGGCGAGGCGGCCGCACGCCGGGCACACCCGGGGCAGCCAGCAGGCAGGATCCCCGCCGTGTTCGGCTTCCCGCTCGTCGTCCGCGCGCACCTGTCCAGCCTGACAGTCCGGGTGGAAGGCCGCGAGGCATGATCGACCTGCTGCCGGCGACGCCGTCCTGCCGCGCAGCACGAGCACCGTCGGGCAGCACCGGCCGAACGTGAGCGGCTCGCTGTTCGAGGGCATCGCCGTCCGGGCCGAGAGGGCAGGCGACCTCACCACGGCCGACGTCACGTCGACCTGCGGCTGGTCGCCCTTCCGCAGCTGGGCGTTTTCGGCTTTCCCGACGGCACGAAGCTGCGGGAGAAGGCCGTCGACCTCGGCGTCGACGTGGTCGGTGGCATTCCGCACGACGCGGTCCCCCGCGAGGACCGCGTCGCGCCGGTGCGGTTCCTCACGGCGCTGGCCGACGAGCGGGGGCTGATGGTCGACGTGCACTGCGACGGGTCCCCCTCCTCGGTGTCCTGCCAGCTGACGGTCGTGTGGCGGGCCCGCTGCGGGCCAGCACCCTCCTCCGCTGACGCCGCCTCGCCCGCGCGAACTGGGATGCTTGAGGCGTGCCGTTCCCCGTCTTCCTCCGCAGCCCGCACGCCCGCGCTCTCCGCCGCGCCGCCCTGGCCGCCGTCGTGGCCCTGCCCGTCACCGGGATCGCCCGCGCCGCCTGGGGTCTTCCGGTAGCCCTGGGCGCGCACCGGCGCCGGCTGCACCCCACCGTCGTCGGATCTCCGCAGTTCTCCGAGGGCAGGTTCCACAACACCCTGCCCACCCCGGTGCTGCCGCCCGCCAGCGCCCGCGGCGGCCTGCTGCGCCAGATCCACGAAGAACGGCACGTGGGCCTGCCGGGCCGGCCGATCCCCCTGGCCCGCCCGGACCTCCCGGCCGACGCCGCCGAGCTCGCCGTCACCTGGTTCGGCCACTCCAGCGCACTGATCGAGATCGACGGCGCCCGGGTGCTGGTGGATCCGGTCTGGGGCGAGCGGGTGTCGCCGTCGCCGGTCTTCGGCCCGCACCGGCTGCACCCGGCCCCCGTGCCCTTCGAGGCGCTGCCCCGGGTCGACGCCGTCCTCATCTCCCACGACCACTACGACCACCTCGACCTGCCGACGGTGCGGGCGATCATCCGCGAGCAGGACGCCCCGTTCGTGGTTCCGCTCGGCATCGGCGTCCATCTCCGGTTCTGGGGTGTGCCCGAGGACCGCATCATCGAGCTGGACTGGGACCAGGAGACGACGGTCGCCGGGCTGACCCTCACCTGCACCGAGGCCCGGCACTTCTCCGGGCGCTTCTTCGCCCGGAACACCACCCTGTGGGCCTCGTGGGTGGTCGCCGGTCCGCGGCACCGCGTGTTCTTCGGCGGCGACACCGGGTACACGCCCGCCTTCGCCGGCATCGGCGCCCGGCTCGGCCCGTTCGACCTGACCCTGCTCCCGATCGGCGCCTACAACGAGGCCTGGCGGGCGATGCACATGGACCCGGAGGAGGCCGTGCGCGCGCACGGCGACCTCGGCGGCAAGGTTCTGCTGCCCGTGCACTGGGCGACGTTCAACCTGGCGTTCCACCGCTGGGCCGAGCCGATCCAGCGGCTCTGCGCCGCCGCCCAGAAGTCCGACGTCCAGCTCGCCGTCCCCAAGCCCGGGCAGCGGGTGGACGTGCTGGCTCCCCCACCGGTGGAGGACTGGTGGACGGCCGTCGGCTCCGCGGTGGACGACGATCCGGCCGATCTCACCGCCGAGCCGGACGCGGTCACCCGCCGGAGCTGACGCCCTCCCGGCCGGCGTCACCAGGACGGCGTCCTGCGGCTGCCGCCACCGCTCGACGGCGCGCACCCCCGCGTCCAGGACGACGGCCAGCAGGAAGCCTGCCGGGCGCGTTCTCGCGCGGGGCAACCGTGGGAGTTGTCGCACCGCTCGAGGCGTCGAAACGCTACGAACTACGCCGTTCACCAGGTGGAGTGCCACAGCGAGGAAAACGCGCCCCCGCTACTCCGCTCAGCGCAGGAGCTTCGACATCCGGCGGTCGGCCAGCGGCTTGCCGCCGGTCTGGCACGTCGGGCAGTACTGCAGCGAGGTGTCGGCGAAGCTGACCTCGCGGACGGTGTCCCCTCACACCGGG
>JAOPWH010000217.1 GCA_025965795.1 Blastococcus sp. | reverse complement strand
AGGGCCGACGGGAGTGCGGCTGATCGTGCGCAAGGAAGCCCGCAGCCGCGCGCACGGCTGCGGATCAGCGGCGTCGAAAGTATGCGGATCAACGACGTAGCTGACGGCCCACCGGTGCCCCCGCTCGTCGTCCTAGCGCGGGGCGGGAACGGACACGCGTCTGGCGGCCGCGTCGGCCAATTGGGCGTGTAGTGCGGCGATCGGCATGTACGCCCGCAGCGCGGTGATCAGTCCGCCCGAGATGTCGTAAGCCACGCAGTAGGGCACGTCGACGTTCGCTCCCGTCGCCGGGATGCCCGCGAACTCCGCCACATGGGTACCGACGAAACGCGCTTCCAGCATCGCCGAGTCGTCCCCCACCACCACGCCGACCAACTCCGGATGGGCGTCGAAGAACTGGGTGTGGAGGGCGACGATCAGGTCGCGGACCTCCTCCCTGCCGAGCACTCGGTCCCCTGTCTCCATGGTGGTCCACCCGACGTCCGGCGCGAAGAAGCGCGCGAAGTCGCCGCGGTTCCGCAGTGCGTCGAGGTACCCCTGCATCACGTCGCGTGCGTCCTGGTCAGCCATCCCACTCCCCCAGTTCGAATCCCGTGCACCTGACGCTTCTCGGATCCCACGATGACCACAACGGTCCAACGACACTGGTCGGGCAACCCGCGGCGTGTCCTCGAACGCCGCCCGCCGGATGCACGCGCCGGCCGGTCGGTGTGAACCTCTCGTCGGCAGGGCCCGCCGCGAGCCGCTCTCGCTGCGGGCGGGGCCAACGCGACCTTGATGCTCGCCTCGGGCGTGGCGTTCGCGGCACCCGCCGCCGGCGCGGCCCTTCAGGTGGGCGGAGGCGCGGTCGACGACCCCGACTTTCACGTTCTGCGTCCGCGCTCGGCGACACGCTCCTCCTGCTGGGTGCCCCGCGGGCCGCCGCCCTGTTCGTCGCCGCCCTGTTCGTCGCCGCCACGTGCGTCGGGCCCGGCGGGCCGGCCTGCTGCCCCGACGGCTGACCAGCAGCGGCATGATCGCGGCAGTCGCACTGCTCGCCGTCGCTGATCGACCTACCGGCCGTCCGGGCGTGAAGGGGACCCGAGCGGGGTCGGAGGGGCCTACCGTCCGGCTATGCGCATCGCGGTCCTCGGACCGCTCGAGGTCCGAACTGACGACGGCGTCCCGGTCACCGTGCCGGGCGCGAAGGAGCGCCTGCTCCTCGCGATCCTGACGGCCGGGGCTCCCGGTGCGGTGAGCTTCGACGCGCTGGCCGAGTCGCTGTGGGACGGCGACCTGCCGGCCACCGCGCGGAAGTCCCTGCAGATCCACGTCGTGCGGCTGCGGAGCTCGCTCGAGCCCGACCGGCCGCGGGGCTCGACCGGGCGGTTCGTCGCCCGGCGCGGTCCCGGATACGCCCTCACGGTTCCGCGGGACGCCGTCGACGCGCTGCGGATCGACGACCTGACGACGCGGGGGCGGGCCCTCCTCACCTCGGGTCGCCTCGAGGATGCGGTCCGGGAGCTCGCCGCCGCCGTCGATCTGTGGCGGGGCGAGCCCTACGCCGACTGGCCGGACGCTCCGTTCGCCGAGGTCGAGCGACGCAGGTTGACCCGGGTGCACGCCGGCGCCGTCGCCGGGTTGCTCGAGGCGCGCCTGCAGCTGGGGGCTCACGCCGAGGTGCTTCCGCAGCTGGAAGGCCTCGTCGCCGGGGATCCGCTGCGCGAGGACTGGTGGCGCCTGCTGATGTTGGCCCTCTACCGCGCCGGCCGGCAGGCCGACGCCCTCGCGGCCGGTCGCCGGGTTCGGGCGCTGCTCGCGGCGGAGATCGGCGCCGAGCCCGGGCCCGGGCTGCGCGCCATGGAGGCCGCGATCCTCGCCCAGGACCCGGCACTCGACGCTCCCCCGCGGACCGCGCCGCATCCGGGCCCGGACGACGCATCCCCCGCTCCGGGAGCGTGCCCGTACAAGGGGCTGTCCGTCTACGAGGCGGCCGACGCGCCGTTGTTCCACGGGCGAGAGCGGCTGATATCGAGCTTGGTGGCCCGGCTGGTCGACGCGCCGGTCCTGGTGGTCAGCGGCCCGAGCGGGGCCGGGAAGTCCTCCGCGGTCCGCGCCGGGCTGGTCCCGGCCCTGGCCGACGGTGGGCTTCCGGGCAGTCAGTCGTGGCGGCCGGTGACCGTCACCCCTGGTCAGGCACCGGTCGACGCCCTCGCCGAGCTGACCGGCGATCCATCGCCGGCCGAACCCGTGCTGCTGGTCTGTGACCAGTTCGAGGAGTTGTGGGCGCCGGGGATCGACCCGGCCGAGCGAACAGCGTTCCTCGACGCCGTCGCCGGCCTCGTGGACGACGGCATCGTCGTCCGGTGCGTCGTGGTGATCCGCGGCGACCACGTCGGTCGGCTCGCCGAGCACCCGGTCTTCACCGAGCGCCGCGCGGCCTTCGCCTTGGTCCCACCCCTCGCGGAAGCGGAGCTGCGGGAGATCGTCCGGGAGCCCGCCCGGTTCGTCGGGTTGCGGGTGGACCCGGAACTCGCCGACTCGATCGTCGGCGACGTCCTCGGACAGGTCGGCGCGCTGCCTCTGTTGTCGACCGCCCTCGTGGGCACGTGGGAACGGCGTCGCGGCGACCTCTTGACCCTCGCCGGCTACCTCGAGGCGGGAGGTGTCGCCGGCGCGCTCGACCGGTCGGCCGAAGCCGTGTACGGAGCGCTCGACGACGTCGGCGGGGAGTTCGCCCGCCGGCTGTTCGTCCGGCTGGCCGACACCGACGACGGTGGCGCGTTGGTCCGCCGACGAGTGCGGTTGGCCGAGCTCGGCCTGGGCGACCAGGGTCTGCCCCGCCGCGACGTGGTGGAGGCCTTCGTCGGCCGTCGGCTGCTCTCGGTGGACGAGGACCGGCTCGAGGTCGCGCACGAGGCTCTGCTCACGGCCTGGCCGCGGCTCACCCGGTGGCTGGCGGATGACGCTGTGGGCCGGGCGCTGCGCCGGCACCTGGTCCCGGCGGCTCGCGAGTGGGACGCCGCCGGGCGGTCGGACGCCGAGCTGTACAGAGGGGCCCGGCTCGCGGCCGCGCTGGACTGGGCGGCGGGCGCCGACGCTGACCTGACGCCGGTCGAGCAGGATTTCCTCGATGCCTCGCGGGAGGCGGCGCAGACCGAGTTGACCGCCGCCCGACGGCGCGCGGACCGTGAGGCGGCGGCCCGGCATCGAACGCGGCGGCTGGCGGGCGGTCTGGCCGCGGTGCTCGTCGTCGCCCTGGTCGCCACGTTCCTCGCCGTGCGTGCCCAGCGGGCGGCTGTGGGTGCCCAACGGGAGGCTGTAACCGCCCAGCGGGAGGCTCAACAGGCCTCACTGCTCGCAGACGCCAAGCGGCTGGCCGCTCTCTCGGCGGCTGCAAGCAGCCTCGATGTCGCCCTCCTGCTCGCCGTCCAGGCGGTGCGACTCGCGAGCAATCCGGAGACGCAGGATGCGCTGCTCGCCGCGCTCACGGCGCACGGGCGGGCGGAGCGGTCGGTCGCGTTCGACGGGGACCCTCTGGTCGCCTACCTCGCCAACGGCGGCCGCACCCTGTTCGTGCGCACCGAATTCGACGTCATCACGTGGTCGGTCGGTTCGTCGACCCAGCCCGAGGTGGCACTGTCCCCGTACTGGGGTGACTGGTCGGACTCTGCGCCCTCACCGATCGACGACTCGATCATCGCCGAGGGAAACGGCTCCAACGGCCCCTGGCTCCGGATCCTCCACGCGGACGGGACCAGCCGGGTGCTCCTGGAGGGGGACGAAGTCGGTGGATCGTCGGTGGGCGTCGTCTTCAGGCCCGGCGGCCGACGGGTCACATGGCTGGTGTCCACACCCGACCCCGACGGTCCGGACGGTTCCTCGCGGTGGAGGGTGATCGACGTCGACGCTCAGGACGGCACGCTGCGGGAGACGGGGATCGGCGGAACGTACCCGTCCGAGGATCTGCAGGTCGACTTCACCGACGACGGGAGCTCCGCCGTCCTGTGGAGCGACGGCGCGACCCACCCGGCGATCATGATCGACCTGGTCCACGGCAGACAGACACCGACACCCGTGCAGAACCGTCCGGGCAGGATCCTCGAGTACCGCGCCACGAGGAGCGGAGCCGCCCAGCTGTGGCTCGACGGCGGGGTCACCGTGTTCGACCGCGAGGGCACCGCGCAGCAACTCGCCGCCCACAGGTTGCCGGTGCGGGACGTCGTCGTGGCGCCCGACGGCAGGTGGGGGGTCACCGTCGGCCGCGGCCCGCTGATCGTCGTCTGGGACATCGATCCGCTCACCGGCCGGTGGAGCCAGCGGGAGCAGCTCACCGGACACGCCGGCGAGGTCATGCAGGCGGAGGTGGATCCGTCCGGCAACCGGCTGATCACCATCGGGCTGGACCACGCGATCATCACGTGGGACATGACGGCCGACGCGGGCTTCGGCACGTCGAACCCAGGGCTGGACGGACGCTGGATCGCCAGCCGCCCCCAGGCGGTGCCCGGTGGCCTGATCGTGGCCCCGACGCGGCCGAGGGCGAGCCCGAGTGACATCCGCAGGGAGGCGCCGGGACCGGACACGCTCAGCGTGGCGGCCACATTCCTCGACCCCGACACCGGCGAGGTCGTCGACCAGGTGGTGCTCGGCGACACCGTCGAAGGAGCGCCCTTCGGGTCCTCCGTAGCGGTCAGTCCTGACCGCTCCAAGGTGGCAGTCACCTGGGGCCTGGGCACGACGGTGCTCGACACCCGGACACATGACGTGATCGACGAGATCGTGCTGCCTCCCAACGGCAACACCGGGATCGCTGACCGGCCGCTCCCGGCCACGGTCGTGTTGTCGTCGGCGTGGACCCCGGACGGCTCGACGCTCCTCCTCGGCGCTGAGAGGAAGGCCGAGGGAGGCACGTGGTCGGCACCGGGCGGGGCGGCTGCCGATGGCCGTCGAGGGGGCTACCTGGTGCCGGTGGACACCAGGACCTGGCACGTCGGCCGACGGATCGACATCGGTGGCGGCGCCCAGGCGATGGAGACGAGCCCGGACGAGAAGGTCATCGCCGTGGCGAACACCGCCGACTCCGAACTCGTGATCCTGGATGCGGCCGGCCTCGACGTGGAACGGCGGCTCCCGCTGACCCCGGCGGACTGGGTTCTCGACCTCTCGTTCTCACCCGACGGCCGGTTCCTCGCCGGGAGCAGCGGCAGTTTCCTGTATGTCTTCGACACGACGACCTGGCAGCTGGTGTGGCCACCCGCGCGGGTGCACGAGGGCTGGGCGCTGCAGACCGAGTGGTTGGACGACGGCCGGACGATCGCGACGGCCGGCAGCGATGGCACCGTCGCTCTCTTCGACGTCGAGCGGGGGGTCGTCCGCGCCCGGGGGCTGCCGGCGTCCAGCGAAGCGGCGACCGGCTACACCCACCTCGCCCCCGAGCCCGCCGACGAGCTCGTCGTGCTCGGCGGCGATCGCTCCGGCCGGCGCTACCCCGTGGAGCCGTCGATGTGGCTCGACGAGGCCTGCGCCATCGTCGCGGGACGGGACCTGACGCCGGCCGAGTGGGACCGCTACCTGCCGGGGCGCCACGATCAGCCCACCTGTAGCGATCTGCCCTGACCGGCCGGCGTCCCGACCTGCGGGCAGCAGGCCGGGACGCAGTCCGGTGTCGGTTCCGTCGCCATGATCGGTCACCACACCGCGGTCATCGACTCCTCCTGCTCCGCGGGACCTCAGGAGCCTTCGGCCGGCGTGAACGTCGCAGTCGACACCATCTCCTCGAGTTCGGCCACCTCGTCCGCGCTGGCGTCCGGGAGATGGGCTGCGTCGAAGACGAGGCGCTGACCGTCGACGTCGACGATCCACACCATGTCGACCTGGCCGAGGACGTCCTGATATCGCTCGGCACGCCCCGGCCAGAGGCTGAAGACGCCACTGGGACAGGCGCTGGCGTCGACCGCGTCCGGCACGGACAACTCCACGTACAGCCCGTCGTACCCGCCGACGGTGACCGCATGGGGATCGGTGCCGGCGCGCAATGACTGGTTGGTGAGGGCCTCGGCAAGGTCCGCCACGGAGGGCCCGACCGGCACGGGACTCGCGTCGCACGGGTGCGCGAACACGCTCTTGACGTCCCAGACCCACAAGTAGCGCGCGAGGTGGTCGGCGCCGACGCCGATCCCACCCCCGATGGCCTCATACCCCTCGGGGACCGACAGCACAGGCAACGGGGACGCGGAGGGCGCGTCGGCGACGGAGACGACGTAACGGCCCGCGCCCAGCGGCGAGTCCGCCGGCAGCTGGGCGGGCGGGACGGCGTCGCCCGGGTTGGCGGTCGAGGACGCCGACGGGTCGCCAGCCGATGGCTGATCCTGTCCCGGCGTGCAACCGACCACCGTGACGGCGGCGAGCAGGGGGACTGCGGCGCGCAGAACGTAGAGCGTGCGAGCGGACATGACCGGATTCCTCCTCGAGTGGCGCCGAGCTGGTCCCGGCGACGCACTCACCGCACCCCCGCCACGCTGCCGTCGGGCTGCGAGCGCCTGCCGTCGGCCTGCGGGCCGTCCGCCCGCACCGGTCGAGCGCCCGACCGCCTCATCCGCTGCCGAGACGTGACCGTCCTCCACCCAGCTGTCACGCCACCGGGAGGAGCTGTCCCGGTCCTGCAGGTCGGCGCCGCCCGCCACCGAATTCGACCGGCTGAGATACGAGACCGATTCGTGCATTTCTGACCCGCCCTGCGAGCGACGAGCGACGGTACTTTCCGGCCGAGCGTCCGGCGCGAGGGGGAAAGCGGCCATGGTCGACGTGCGCGTAGACACAGATCTCCGGCCGCCCTGCGTCGAGCGGCGGCGGCCCGGCGGAACGAGGTCTGACCCCTCGCGGCCCGCTGGCCCCTCCTCCACCGATCACCATCGCGCACCGGACGCGGAGTAGGGCGGTTCGCATGGGCCAGCCGGAGCACGAGCGGGACGACGAGCGGTCGCCGATCGACGTCCGCCTGCTGCGCACGCGGGACCTCATCGACCTCCGCCTGGAGGCACCCGGCTGCACCATCGAGCCCACGGACGGCGGCGCGACCCTGGTCGCCGGCGCGGACGCCTCCCTCGTCGTGCACTTCCCGCCACAGCACATCGGCGAGGAGGTCTGGCAGACCGAGCCCTCCCCGCCCGCGGTGCCTGCGGCGCCCTCACGGCACATCGCGGCCGGGCCGACGCGGCTGGTGTACGAGGTTCCGGACGGCACGCGCATTCCGTACACGCTGGAGAAGGTGCTCGAGGCGCTGCAGGGGCTCCGGCTCAGGGTTTCGCCCAACGCGACCCCGCCCGGCGAAGCCGGAGAGGGCGGCCCCCGGCCGCCCGGCGATCTCGAGACCGCCATCGAAGCCCCCTACCACCTGGTGGTCTCGCCGAGCAGGCTGGGCGCGTTCCGTCACGACAGTGCCCCCAAGGGGCCTCCGGACCGGTCCGAGCTGTGGCGCACGCACCTGACGGTGCGGACCGACGACGGGCGGCTCGACGACGACGACGCCGACCAGCGCATCGTCCGCGCGCTGTGGAACCGCGACCAGGAGGTGGACCCGCCGAACTTCCCGCAGCCGCTGGACACGTTCGACCGCGACGCCATCGTCGTGCAGACCTCCGGCGACGATCCCGCAGTCGCCAAGACTCCGTTGCAGGTCAGCAACCTGGCGCTCTCCAGCCTGGGCGCGTGGTTCGACTGGAAGCAGTCATGGGAGTTCCCGGCCAACGTCGTCGACTACCGGCACCAGGCGTTCATGGGCCGGGACGGCTACGTGCGTCTCGCCTATCCGGGATTCCTGTTCCCGTTCGGCCATCGGTGCTTCCTGGTGAAGATCACCGAGCGGGAGGTCAAGCACCGCGACGCCCCGGTCGCCTACCTCTGGCAGCGCTGGTTCATCGTGCTCCGCCAGCCGACGCGCAGCTATCCGGCCGACGACCGGGACAACCCGTTCGGGCAGGTCACCGTCAGCCCGCTGGTGACGCCGGACATCGATCCCCCGACCGGCGATCGCGAGCCGTTCATCCCGAGACGAGGCGGCGTCCCGTTCCCCTTCACCCTCACCACCGTCGACCGCGGTGGCGGAGTCCGGAGCTGGTCGGCGCCCCTGGTGTTCGTCCAGGCGGGCAAGGACGGGCCCGAGACGTACCTCTTCTCCCCGGAGCAGGCGTCGCCCACCTACTTCTTCGTCCGGCAGATCCAGGGCCGCGGGCAGACGCTGGCCGTGGCCGCGCCGGTCAAGGCGGGCGACACCTCCGTCGAGGTCGAGCACCTCATCTTCGACGGCGAGATCGACCGGGCGAACGTCACCTCCAGGCCGTTCCTCACCTCGGCAAGAGCGGTCGTCCCCTCGATGCGGCACCTCGCGCCCCAGGCACCCGCCGTCGACCTCGTCTTCGCCGACCGCTACCTCAGCGACGGCCTGCCGGAGCGGGCGGTCGACGCCCGGCCCGTTCCCGGTGTGCCCAACCCCGGTGAGCTGATCCTGACCCTGGCCGGCGCACCTCCCGCCGTCGACTTCACCAGCGGATCGGACCGGGCGGGCGGGTTCGTCGCGCCGAACCTGTCCGTACGGGGGATGTCGCGCGCACTGGGAGCCGTCGGGGTGAGCGGCAACGGGCCGTCGCCGCTCGACGCCGGCACCTTCGATCCGGCCTCCTTCCTGGCCGGCGCGCTGCCCAGGCTGTTCGGCCTGTTCGACCTGCTCGACCTGCTGGCGCCGGCCGGTCTCGACGAGGCACCGGCATTCGTGTCCGACGCCCTCGACGCCGTGACCAAGCTCCTCACCGAGGCCCAGCGCCTGCGTGCGGCGCTCGACGACGCACAGGCGCGCCTGGCCGCGGAAGTCGCGCGAGGTGCCCACAGCGGGGCGCAGGCCGTCGCGCAGCACGCCAAGGACCAGCTCGACGCGCGCACCGGCATGCTCACCGCTCACCTCGACGCGTTGGTGGCGGCGGTAGGGGGCCTGCCGGGCGATCCCGAGGCCCTGCGCGCCGCCGCCGACGACCTCGCCGGTGACCTGCAGCCGCTGCTCGAGGCCATCGGGGTGCCCGGCGTGCCGGCCGCCGTCCGGTCGGCCCTGACCAAGCCGGTGCAGACCCTCACCACCCTGACGGGCCTCGCCAGGGACGCCGCCGGGCTGGCCCAGCTGCTGCAGGGGGCCGCCGGAGCCCAGGTGACCGCCCGCCTGCACTGGCGGCCGACCATCACCGCCTGGGGGCTGCCGGGCGTCCCCGGGATCTTCCGGCCTGCCGACGACCACGCCCTGCACATCGACGTCGAGGTGCGGGCCTCGGCGAGCGCGCCCCCGGCCGTCGACATCGTCGCGGAGATCGTCGACTTCGACCTCAACCTCATCGGCGACGGCTCCAGCGGGCTGATGAAGCTGATGTTCCGCCGCATCGGCTTCGCCGCAGGGAGTTCCGGCAAGGCCGAGGTGGACGTCGTCTTCGGCGGCATCGGTTTCCTCGGCCCGCTGAGCTTCGTCGACCGGCTGCGTGAGCTCATCCCGTTCGACGGCTTCGCCGACCCGCCGCACGTCGACGTCTCCCCCGCCGGTGTGACGGCCGGTTTCGACCTCACGCTCCCCAACGTGTCCGTCGGGGTGTTCAGCCTGGAGAACATCTCCCTCGGTGCCGATGCCCGGGTTCCGTTCCTCGGCGACGCGATGACGGTCGGTTTCCACTTCTGCTCGAAGGACGCTCCGTTCCGGCTCACGGTCATGGCCGTCGGCGGCGGCGGATGGCTGGTCCTGCGGGCGTCGCCCAAGGGACTGGTCCTGCTGGAGCTGGGCCTGGAGGCCGCCGCATCGCTCTCGGTCGACCTGGGGGTGGCCTCCGGGTCGGTGTCCATCGCCGTCGGTGTCTATCTCCGGCTGGAGGCCGACAAGGGGCTGCTCGCCGCCTACTTCCGGATCCGCGGCGAGGTCGAGGTGCTCGGGCTGGTCAGCGCCTCGATCACGCTCGAGCTGTCGCTGACCTACCACTTCGAGACCGGCAAGCTCATCGGCCGCGCGTCGCTCGTCATCGAGGTGGAGGTGCTCTTCTTCTCCGCCTCCGTGGAGATCTCGGTCGAGCGCCGGCTCGCGGGCTCCAAGGGAGATCCGACCTTGCTCGACGTGATGCCCCCCGACGAGGCCGGCGACAACGCCGACTGGGCCCGCTACTGCGACGCGTTCGCCTGACGCCGGAGATTCCGATGCCCACCACCGTCCTGGCGACCGCCCTGCCGTACTCGCTGGCCGACGACGCGCCCTTCCAGCTCACGATCTTCTTCACGCACAAGCTCGTCGACGGTGGTGCGCTGCTGTCGGACTACCCAGCCGCTGTCGACTGGGTCAGCACGCTCGCCGGGTCCACGCTCACGTTGTCCACGTCGCTCGACCCGGACGCGGCCCTGCCGCTGCGGGTCGTCTCCGAGGCCGACGCCGATGCGTGGAAAGCGGTGCTGCCGCCGGCCACTCCGGTGGCCGCGTTCCCGACCCCCACGGTGTCCGAGGCGACCTGGCGCACCAATCCGGCGAGCCGGATGAGCGACCACGTGGTCGACCTGCAGCTCGCGGCCATCACCGCGGCACCGGCGCACCGACCCGGCCTGGCGGGGGACCCGGTGGCGGCCGGGCTGCTGGAGACGCTCGCGGACCTGGACCAGGAGGGTCCGCTGCGCAGACTCCTGGACGACGCGCGCGGCCGGGACCGGCGACGGCAGCAGATCCCGGGGCGTCGGTTGGCGGACGCGCTGACGACCGTCGGCCCGCTCACGCCGGACGACGAGACCGAACCCGACCGCGAGATCCCCCCGCCTCCGCCGTACCGGTCGGAGATCCTCGACTTCCCCTCGCCGGTGCAGGTGCTGCTCGACGATCCCGACGCCGACCGGCGCGTGACCCGGCAGCTCGACGGTCTCCTCGGGCTGGACCTGTCCGACAACCCGCCGCTGCAGATGATCGTCGACGCGCACGCGATGCGCCGGTACTACGAGCGGCCGGAGCAGCCGCAGGAGGAGCCCCGGACCGAGCCCGACCCCGACGCCCTTCCTCCACCGCGCCCCGACCGGCCCGAGCACGACTTCCACGCGCGGGTCGCGTCCTTCGGAGCTACCCCGGCGCTGCTGCGCCGGCTCGGGCTGGCGGTGGACGTCGTGCTGGACGGCGTCGACGGCGCGGGCGCGCGGGCCGCGCTCGCCGGGGCGACCTGGGTGCGCGTGGCGATCACGTCCTCCTCCCCCGATCTGCAGCAGCTGCTCCCGCGAACCACCTCCGTCGTCGTGAGCGGTGCGGTGTTCGCGGCGGAATCGAGGGGTGAGTGGGTGGGCGGTGCGCTACCGCTGGGCGACGAGGACTGGGTGGTGCTCGACACCGACCCCGACTCCGGAGGGCTCAAGCTCGACCAGCACGCCCGGAACCTCGCCCGGCAGTACGCGAGCGAGGCCAACGGCGACCCGTCGACCTCGGCTCCGGGGACCGTGCGCGCGACGGGCTTCGCCCTCGCGCGTCGGGACCGCGCGGGCTGGTTGCGGACCCGGGTGCAGCAGGCGGAGGAGCTGGCCGACGACGACGGTGGGCGTCCGCTGCTGCTGGACGACCTCGTGCGCGGTATCCGGCTGGAGATCTGGGACGACGGAAGCCGCCGGTGGCACAGCCTGCACCGGCGCCGGGTGACGGTGACCGCGGAGCCGGGTGGGACGCCGGTCCTCGACGACACGCCCGACGTGGGCTTCCTGCAGCTCTCGGCGCTCAATCGGGCGCCGGGGGACGACGCGATCGGCTACTACCTGCACGAGGTCGTGGCCGGCTGGGACGGCTGGAGCCTGTCGGCGCCGCGGCCCGGGCTGATCGTCGCGCACGTCGAGCCGCCCGGTCCGGACGGCGCCACCGAGACCGTCGTCGCCACGCCACCGGACCCGCCGCTCGACGGCGCCCATGTCACGTCGCGAGTGGAGCCGAGGTCGCTTCCGCGACTGCGGTACGGGACGTCCTACAGCTTCCGGGTGCTGGCGGTCGACCTGGCGGGCAACTCCGTTCCGCAGGCTCCGCCCGGCCACGGCCCCGGCCCCGGCCCCGAGCCGCTCGACGAGCATGCGGTCGACGACGCACGGGCCCACCTCGAGCGACTGCGGACCCTGTACGCGCGCAGGGATTCCGCCGGGGTCGCGTCGGCCCTCCGCGGCCCGGTCCTCGAGCACCTGCGGGCCGCAGCCGAAGAGAGCGATGCCTTCCGCCTGCCCGACGAGCTGCGAACCGGCGACGATCGGCTCGACTCGACCCTCCACAGCCTTCTCGCCCGGGCGAGAGGAGACGAGCCGCCCGCGACCGCCGCCCAACGCGCGTTCGACGACCTCGCCGCGGCGTCGCGCATCCTCGCCGAGTCCCACGACGTCCTCCGCGTCCGGCCGCAGCTGGGGACCGATCCCAGAGTGCTTGCCGCCATCGCCCGGAACGACGACCTCCTCCTCCCCGACGAGCTCCGGCTCGCCACCCTCGCCCTGGTCACCGCTCCCCGCCCCTACCTCCGATGGGAGCCGATCCCGGCGCCGGCGCTCGTCGCGCGCCAGTTGCTGGGCACCGGCGAGCAGCCGGCCCACCTGGTCGTTCGCAGCGGCCTCCCCGACTCCCCTGGCCCCGACGCCCGCGCCACCGCCGAGCGCCATCTCGCTCCGCCCAAGGCGACGCAGGCCGAAGCCGAGGCCGCCGGCCGCTTCGACAGCGCGATCGGCACCGGGAACGCCGCGGAGATCCGGCGCCAGTACGCGGTCGCCCTGGCGGAGCGTGGCACCCTGCTGGACCAGTTCGCGCCCAGCCTCACCGACCCGCGCGCCACCGAGGAGCAGCCCGGGATCGCCCTCGTCGACCGCCCGGGCGCGGACACCGGGTCTGCGCACCGGGCGACCCTCGCCGACATCACGGCGGATCGCGGCCGCCCGATCGGGGAGGGCCAGTACGTCGTGCACGACACCGACGCGCTGCGGCTGCCCTACCTGCCCGACCCGTACGCCACCGGCGTCTCACTGGTCTTCTACGAGGCCGGCGCACCGCACACGCTGACCGATCCGCGTGCCCTGCAGACCGTCACCGTTCCGTACCCGGGGACGTGGCCGTCCTTGCAGCCGCTGAGGATCGTCCTCGAGCGAGGGAGCCGACTCGGCGCCCAGGTGGTCGGGCACGAGGTCCGCGTGACGGTTCCGCCGGGCGAGCAGGTGCGGGTCGCGCTCTCCAGCACGCTGGCCGTGTCCGCACTGGAGAACTTCGGCCTCTGGCGCTCCCACCTGGCAAGCGTCGTCGACCCCGCCGACGGCTTCACCCCCGACGAACTCGTCGCGCTGGTGGCTCTCCAGCGGGCGGCGTCGTCCGGGTGGACGTGGTGGCTCACGCCCTCGGTCGACGTGCGACTCGTGCACGCGGTGCCCGCTCCGGTGCGACCGCCGGAGCTGTCGGGTCTCAGTCTGTTCCTGCGTCCACCCGGTCGAGGAGTGGCCGCGCTCACGGGTCTCGTCGACGTGCACGGGCCCAGCACCGACACGCTGGTCGTGCGGGCGACCTGGACCGAGCAGGTCGACGACGTGACGGCGTCCGGACCGCAGTCGGTGTCGAAGTCCGACGTCGTCGTCCGCTCGCCCGTCGCGGACAGCGAGCGGACCGGGGTGCTGTTCCTGTACGACTTCCTGCCGACCGGGCCCCTGGCCCAGGCTCTCGGCGGCCTCGGCTTCCACGCGATGGTGCAGAAGTTCGAGGACACGCACCACCGACGGGTGACCTACGTGCCCAGCGGAACCACCCGCTACGCCGAGTACTTCCAGCCGTCGCAGATCCCCGACGAGCCGGGGTCGGGTGTGCCCGTGGTGCTCGACATCCCGTCCTCCGCCCGACCGGCGGCGCCGGTGGTGCTCGACGCCGTGCCGCTGCTGCGGTGGGAGGAGCAGCCGGAGCCCGGCGAGCCGTTCGCCTGGCGGCAGGTACGGCGTTCGGGCGTGCGGATCTGGCTGGCGCGCCCGTGGTTCTCCTCGGGTGACGGCGAGCTGCTCGGGGTGCTGGTCTTCGACCCGGACGAGTGGGTGCGGCAGGACGATTCCTGGGTCCGCCGTCCCAAGGCGGAGCAGGTTGCGGACGGATCCACCAGCCTCTGGGCCGCCGACCCCATCGTCCAGCACGGCGGCGGTACGTCGAACCCGACCGTTCCGCCGCTGCTCGCGTTCGACCAACTCGTGCTGGACCTCGCCGAGACCGGTTCGGCCGATCAGCTCGGGATCGAACCTCCGGGGGGTGGCCACGAGGCGGGCGGCCGCGACCGCGGATGGGCCAGAGCCCCGGGCAACCCCGTCGCCGCGGCCGAGCGCATTCCCCTGCGGGACGTGCGCGGACGTCCCGCCGTGCGCGTGCTCGGGTACCAGCCGGAGTACGACGAGGCGTCGGGCCGATGGTTCGTCGACGTCGCGCTGCAGGAGACACCGGCGCTCTGGCCGTTCCTGCGGCTCGCCGTCGCCCGGTATCAGCCCGATTCGATCGACGGGTGCTCGTTGTCCCCGGTCGCCCTGACCAGCTGGACGCAGCCACTGCCGACGCGCACGCTCACCGTCAGCCGGCCGAACCGTCGGAACGTCCAGATCGCGCTGACCGGCGTGGTCAACTGGCTGCGGTGGGACCCCCATGCCGCCTTCGAGCTGCCGGGCGACCTGCTGAGCGCCGACAGCCCCACCGGGGAAGCCGCCGTCCGGGCGGCACGCCTCCAGCAGTCGAGGACTGTGCGCGCGACCGTCCAGTACCGCCCGGTCGGGGCGGGCGACCTCGAGTGGCAGACGTACAGCTATTCGCTCCTCGTCGCCGCGGCTGTGCAGGAGGGCGGCGGATTCCGCGCCACCTGGACGGGGTCGGTGGTCCTCCCCGACGATGCCGGCACGCCGGCCGGGGACGCGGTCGGTCATCCGGGGCTGCGCCGGCCTGGCGGTGCGGCGTCGTCGTGGCGCGTGCTGGTCGAGGAGAACGAGCTGCTCGACGGTGACCCGCCCACTCCCGGCAGCGAGCCCACGCCCGTGCCACGGCTGATCTACGCGGACACCGTTGCCTTGTGACCCGCGGTCGGCCTGCGGCTGATCCACCGGCCCTGACCGATCCTCAGGGACGCCGTCAGCACCGGTCCACGCGGGCCGAGGACCATTGCCTCCGCCCTAGCAGCCCAGCAGACTGGCGCAGGGTCCCGTGCCGGGCGTTCGGAAGTGGGTGGGCATCCACGCACGCAACCGCCTCGGGACGGATGGTGGCGATGGTGGTCGGCGGCGTCATGAGCCCGGTGTTCGTCGGCCGGAATGCGGGACCTGCGGCTGACCTGAGGGGCCCATCGCCCCTGACCGCTGCCTGAGGCCCGGGCGCACAGTCGGACGTACACCGGTCGCACCGCCACCGATCCGCCTCCGCGGCCGCGGAGCGCTGTGCGACGGACCGAAACCGGTTGGGAGGTGGCCCGCATCGACCCCAGCCCGTCCTGGACCGCCGAGGCACTCGATGATCCGGAGTGCCGACGCCTGATGCGCACGGTCGAGTTCGGCCGACTCTCCTTCACGCGGGGGGCCCTTCCGGTCGTCCAGCCGGTGCGGTTCGGCATCAGGCACGGCGAGGTGGTGATCCCGACGCGCACGGGGAGCAAACTCGCCCGTGCGGTTCGCGGCGCCGTCGTCGCCTTCGAGGTCGACTGTCTCGATGAGCTCACCGGAGCGGGCTGGACGGTCTCGGCCGTGGGGCCGGCCCACGTACTCACCGATACCGACGACGTCGCTGCCGCGGCCCATCTGGGACTACGGACCTGGATCCCGTTGGACCATTACAGCTACGTAGCGGTCCACATCGTCCTCCTGCGCGGCTACCGTGTGTTCCCGGCCCCGAACGGGCGCACACTTTCGCGGTGACGGCCCGCCTGTCACAGTCGTGAACGACGAAGAGCAGGTGAGCCGGTGGGCGCGAACGGTACTGACGACGGCCCTCCGAAAGCCGGGGAACGTTCCTCGCTCGCGGGGATGCGGCTGACCGAACTTCTCGACGAGGTGCAGGACCGCCTGCGCGCCGTCGCTCGCACCCAGGAACGGGTGCAGGGGCTGCTCGACGCCTTCCTCAGTGTCTCCACCGGGTTGAACCTGGACGTCACCCTGCGTCGGATCGTCGAGGCCGCCACCGAGCTCGTCGACGCCCGCTACGGAGCTCTCGGCGTCCTGGGGCCGGACGGAAACCTGGCCGCCTTCGTCCATGTCGGCATCGACGAGGAACTCGCCGCGCAGCTGGGGCACCTGCCCGAGGGGAAGGGCGTCCTGGGTGAGCTGATCGCCGAGCCGCGGGCGCTCCGACTGGACGACCTCCGGCACCATCCGTCCTCCGTCGGCTTCCCTCCGGGCCATCCGCCGATGAGCAGCTTCCTCGGCGTTCCGGTGCGCAGTCGCGGTGAGGTGTTCGGCAACCTCTATCTCACCGCGAAGCGGGACGGATCCTTCAGCACGGAGGACGAGGCCGTTCTCATGGCGCTGGCCGGGGCCGCCGGCATCGCGATCGCCAACGCCCGGCTGTACGAGGCGGCCGAGGTGCAACGCTCGTGGCTGGCCGCCGTCACCGATGTCCGGACCGCCCTGCTGAAGGGCCTGCCACCGCAGGAGGTCCTCGACCTGGTGGTGGAGCGCGTGGCGAAGCTGACCGCCGCGGATGCCACCCTTCTCCTGCTCGGCCCCGACCCGGACGACGCCTACGAGGTGCGGGCGCAGACCGGTGCGGACCTGGACAGGATCACCGGGGTCGGTCTGGGCGACGAGGCGGGAACCGTTCTGGAGGCGGTTGCCGCCGCGGGCGCCGTCGTCGTCCTGGACATGACCGGTATGGCCGAGAACGGTTCGGACAGCCCGGTCGCCTGGGGACCGTGTCTCGCCGTTCCGTTGCGCAGCACCGTGGGTGGGGCGTCGGTGATCATCGCGCTGCGACGGGCCGGCGCGGTTCCCTTCGAAGGCACGCTCGCCGGGCTCATCAGCTCCTTCGCCGACGAGACGGCGCTCGCTCTGGATCTCGCGGCTCGACAGCAGGTCGCCCGCCGGCTCGACGTCTTCGAGGACCGCGACCGCATCGCCCGGGACCTGCACGACCACGTCATCCAGCGGGTGTTCGCCGCCGGGCTCAGCCTGCAGAGCGTCCTGCCACGGATCGGCGACGCCGAGGCCGCCGGCCGGGTCAGTGCGGCGGTCGATCAGCTCGACGAGACGGTGCGCGACATCCGGACGACGATCTTCGACCTGCACAGCGCCGGCGACGCCCGGGACGGCAGCAGCCTCCGGCGCCGCCTGCTGGACATCGTGACCGAGACCGCCGGTGCCGACCTGCGCAGCACGGTGCGGATGTCGGGTGCGGTCGACAGTCTGGTCGCCGGCGACCTGGCCGCCGACGTGGAGGCCGTCGTCCGGGAAGGGGTCAGCAACGCCGTGCGGCACGCCGGGGCAGCCGCCGTGACCGTGACCCTCGACGTGGCGGACGACGTCGTGGTGGAGGTCGTCGACAACGGCACCGGCATCGACCCCGGAGCGCCCCGCAGCGGTCTGCGCAACCTCGAGGAACGGGCCCGCCGCCGCGGCGGCGACGTCACGGCCGTCAGCGTGCCCGACGGCGGCACCCGCCTGCGCTGGCACGCCCCGCTGCGCACCTGAGCGACTCAGCACCGCCCGGGTCGCTCCGTGCGGGAGCCCGCAGCGGTGCCACCGGCCGAAGGCGATGGTCGGTGCCGCGAGGACGGGTGGAAGGGACGTTCGTCCATCGATTCGAGGACGGGCGCCCCCGGCGGTGCTGGGCCGGTCGCTCCACGCTGACGGCGTGATCATCCAATGACGGCGCCGCCGCGGACCCCGACCACCACGACGCGGCACGCCGAGGAGGCAGTCGGGCGACCGCCGGGGAACCGCACACTGGCCACGCTGCTCTTCTCGCAGGGGACGCTGGTCGCGACCACGGCGGTCGTCGGGCCCCTCGCCCTCGACCTGCTGCACTACCGCACGTCATCCTCCGGGCTGGACCAGCTCCGTGGCAGCGACGTGACGGGGCTGGTCCTCGTCGCGCCGTTCTGCGTGTGGGTCGGCCGCCTGGCCCGGCGCGGCCACCCGGCTGCCCCCGTGCTGGCCCTGGCACCGGCCGTGTTCACGGTCTACATCTGGACCCAGCTCCTGCTCGGCAACGAGTTCGGCCGGATCCCCGGCAACGTGGAGTGGTTCTCCCCCCTGCTGCTCGCCGTCATGGGAACGGGCGTCGCGATCGCCGTGTGCGCCACGAGAGCGCTGCGCGCCCAGGCTCCGCTCGGGTGGAGCCGCCGGCTGGAACGGGCCACCGGGGTCCTGCTCCTGGTCGTGGCCGGTTTCGTGGTCGTGGGCATCCACCTGTCGACACTGATCGACGCCCTGCGGGCCCAGCCGGTGGGCGAAGGGGTGCTCAGCACTCCGAATGCCTTCTGGGTGATCAAGGCCATGGACCTCGGGGTCGTGGCACCCGCCTCGGTGCTCATGGGGATCGGGCTCCTGCGCGGCCGGTCCTGGGCTCGGACCCCGGCCGCGGCGGTACTGGGCGGTTACGCGCTCCTGGGCTGGTCGGTCGCCGCCATGGGCTGGAGCATGCTGCGCGGCGGCGCGAGTGACGCGTCCCTCGGTCTGGCGGTCGGCGCCACGGCGGTCGCGGCGGCGGTGACGGGATACGCCGGCGCCCTCTACCGGCCGCTGTTCCGGAGATCCGGAGCTGCGCCCGCCGCGGCTCGACGCCACCCGGCACTCGACCGACCATGACCGTGCGCCCGCGCATGCGCTGGATCGCGGCGAGTGCCGGACTGGCCTACGCCGTCCTGCTGCGGCCTCGCCTGCAGAGGTGGGGTGCCACACGGGCCGAGAGCGACGGGATGCTCCCGGGCGACGACCTGGTCCGTGCTCGGTGGCAGACCACCCGAGCCGTGCCGATCGACGCCGCGCCCGAGCAGGTCTGGCCGTGGCTGGTGCAGATGGGGTTCGGCCGCGCCGGCTGGTACAGCTACGACCGGCTGGAGCGAGCCATCGGTATCGGCGACTTCGCCGAGGGAGAGTCGGCTCGGTCGGTCCTGTCCCGGTTCCAGTCCCTGGCCGTCGGCGACTCCGTGCCGCTGGGCCCGGGGACGGGCCTGACCGCGGCCGTCGTGGACCCGCCCCGTGCGCTGGTCCTGCGGATGTCCATGAACGCGCTCACCGGCGCAACCGCCCAGGACGGCGACCGGGTGCTGCTGGACTGGACCTGGGCCTTCGTGCCGGTACCCACCGGCGTGCGGTCGTGCCGGCTGATCGTCCGGGTGCGCGCGGACTATCGCCCACGGGCACTCGGGCTGCTGATCCCGCTCCTGCTGGAGCCGCCCCACTTCCTGATGGAACGCGCCATGCTGCGCGGGATCAGGCGGCGCGTCGCCGGCTGATCGGGTCTCTTCCCGGAGATCGGTCATGACCGGCGACGAGCAGCCGCGCCCGCCCCGGACCGGGCGGACAGCTCACCCAGCTGTTGCGGCCGCAACCTCCGTCCGGACGGGCGACCGGGTTCTTCCCAGGCGTCCCCGTGTGAGGGCGAGAAGGATCAGAACGGCAATCAGATAGGTGCCCAGGATGGCGAAGTCCGGGGCGTCCAGGACCGAGGTCTCGGCCTTGCTGCGGGCCATCAGGATGAACTGGTCCTGAGCGGGAGTGAAGCTCGCGTGCAACAGAATGCACAGGGCGACGCTGTGGGTCCTGTTCCACAACACCGTGTAGAAGAAGGCCAGCACCATGGGCACGACGAAGCCTGCCGGGCCGTACAGCGGAACGTGCCAGATCCCCCAGGCCAGCCCGAGCAACAGCGTCGCCCGCACGGGCGAGTACCGCTCCTGAAGCAGTGGCAGACCGAAGCCCCGCCACCCGGGCTCCTCGAGGCCGCCACCGATGAGCAGCACGAACACGAACGTGCCCGCGTACGCGGGCAGCCGGTCCAGCGCCAACGACCAGTCGACCGGGAATCCCGACACCTGCAGGACGAGGCTCACCACCGCGTACAGCACGGCCGGCAGACCCAGGGCGTAGGCCCACCACCGCGGGCCGACCCGCCAGTTCCACACGGGACGCAGCCAGCCGCGCAGGGAGCCACCCGTCATCGTGGTCACCGCACCCGCCGCAACCAGCGGACCCAGCCCCCCGAGCAGGAACGGGATCGTGCCCCCGCCCGCCGCCGCCAGCCCCCACAGGGACCACGAGAAGGAGTACGCGAGCAGCACGAAGGCCAGGAACGGATGGCGCTTCGCCCAGGCTCGGGGAGCGGCGACCCCGTTGTTCGTCATGTGCCGATGGTGTGCGGCGCCGCCTCGCGGACACAGAGAAGAAGGTCAGGAACGGCCATTACTTTGCGCCTGTATCCAGAGACGGCCGGCGGACGGCGCTGACGAGGAGAACCAGAGCCCCGGGCAGCAGCGCCGGAGCCACCGCGAGGGCGGTCTCGGACACGGTGAGCGGTCCGGTGCCGAGCAGGTCGGTGAGGCCGGGCAGCAGCACCGCGGCTGCGAGCAGGGCCAGGTTCGCCACGACGGCGACTGGCAGCCAGGGCGAGCCCCCGGACCACGCACCGGCCGGCCGCAGTGCGAGCGCCAGGGCGAGCTGGCCGACGGACAGGGTGACGAAGAGCTGGGTCTGCCACGGGCCATCGGCCGATCGCGACCATGTTGCCACGGCAAGGCACACCGTGGTCAGGGCCAGCCCGTTCCCCACCAGCTGGATGACCAGCGACCGGTCGAGCACCCCGGCGGCCGGATTCCGCGGCGGTCGGTGCAGCACGTCGGGGGCAGCAGGCTCCCCGCCCATCGCCACCCCGACCGGGCCGTGCGTCAGCAGGTTCACCCACAGGACCTGGGCAGGCAACAGCGGTAGCGCCAGCCCCAGGAAGGGGCCCAGGAGCATGATCAGCACCTCACTGAGGCCGCCCGCCAGGCCGTAACCCACGAAACGGCGAACGTTGTCGAAGACCCGGCGTCCTTCAGCGACCGCCGCGGTCACCGTCGCCAGGCTGTCGTCGACGAGCACCAGATCGGCGGCCTCCTTGGCCACCTCGGTGCCGCGCTGCCCCATGGCCACCCCGATGTCCGCGGCGCGCAGCGCCGGGGCGTCGTTGACGCCGTCCCCGGTCATGGCCACCACCTCGCCGGCGGCTTGCCAACCGGTGATCAGGTCCAGCTTTCCGGCCGGTTCGATCCGCGCGTGCACATGTGCGGCGGCCGGGTGCCGGGCGTCGACCACGCCCACCTCCCGGGCCACCGCCGCGGCCGTTCCGGCGTGGTCACCGCTGACGAGCACGACGGAGATCCCCGCACGGTGCAGGGACTCGACCGCTGCCGCTGCCTCCGGACGTACCGGGTCGGCCAGCGCGATCAGCCCCAGCAGCTGACCATCGGCCACGACCGCGAGAACCCGCCGGCCGACCTCGGCCCACCGGTCGGAGACCGCCTGCGCGGCACCGGCGCCGTCGATCCCGCGCAGCACCACCTCCGGTGCGCCCTTGACCAGCACGCTCGATCCGGCCCCCAGCCCGCGATGCCACGTGGTCATCTGCCGGGTGACTGCGTCGAAGGGCTCAGCCCGCTCCCGTGGGTGGTTCCGACGCAGCTGCCCGACGTCGCAGCCGGCCGCCCGCGCCGCGCGCACGATCGCGGTCTCGGTGTCCGCCGTCCCCGAGTCGCCGTCCGGGCCGGCGCCGGAGGCGTCGGCGTCGTTGCACAGGACGGCAGCGGTCCACAGCCTGTCGGTCTCCTCGGGGGCGGACCCGGCAGACCCCACGGCCAGCTCCCCGCCTCGAGGGGTCCAGGTCCGGTCGACGCTCATCGCGCCCTCGGTCAGCGTGCCGGTCTTGTCGGTCGCCAGCAGGGTCACCGAGCCGAGCGTCTCCACCGCGGGCAGCGAGCGCACCACGGCGCCCCGCCGGCCCATCCGGCCCGCTCCGGCCGACAGCGCGAGAGTGACCACTGCCGGCAGCGACTCCGGAACAGCGGCCACGGCCAACGCGACAGCCGCCACGACGGTCGTCTCCCACGGCTGACCGCGAAGCAACCCCGACGCCAGGAAGAGCAGGCAGGCGACGGCGACGCCGATCGAGATCTGCCGGCCCAGGACGGACAGCCGACGCTGCAACGGCGTGAGCGGGGACGGGCGTCCCCCCACGAGCAGGGCAACCTGCCCGATCACGGTGCCGGCGCCGGTCGCGACGACGACGGCCTCACCCGAGCCACGGAGGACCGTGCTGCCGGCGTGCACCATGCCTGTTCGGTCGGCCATCGGGGTGGACACCGGCGAGAGCGACGCGGCGTCCCGATCGCTGGGTTGGGACTCCCCGGTCAGCAGCGACTCGTCGACCTGGAGCTGCACCGAGCGCACCAGCCGGGCGTCGGCCCCGACCACGTCGCCGGCGGCCAGCCGGAGGACATCGCCACGGACGAGTTCCCGGGTCGGCACCCAGGTGTCCCGGCCCTCCCGGGCCACGCGAGCGCTCGGAGCGACGAGACCGTCGAGAGCCCGGATCTCGCGCAGCGCGCGTCGCTCCTGGACGACGCCGAGGACGGTGTTGACCGTCACCACCAGCAGGATGACCGCCGTGTCGACGAGATCGCCGGTCACGGCAGTGAGCACCGCCGCTGCCAGCAGCACCAGGACCAACGTGTCGCGCAGCTGCCCGGCGATCGACCGCCAGAGCGGCGCAGGGGGATGCACCTGGACGTCGTTCGGACCGTCCCGGGCCAGTCGGGCGGTGGCGGTGGCCTGGTCCAGGCCGGTCTCCGCGACGACGCCTTCGCGTTCGAGGACTTCCGCGGCTGACATGTCCCAGGCGGCGGGCGCCGGCGCAGCGGTCACGACGCGGCGCCCCTCGTCCGCCTGGGACGGACGGCGCGGGTCACGCACCCAGCCGGAAATCGCAGCTGTCGGTGTGGTGCTCGGCCGCCTGGCAGATCCGTCCGCTCGGCAGGTGGATGGTGCCGCAGCGGCCGGCGGTTGCGCTCGGCTCGTCGATGGCGGTGTTGTGCAGGTCGAGTCGCTCGGTGAGCACGACCGGCTGCTGTGCGGGTGGGATCACGGGTGGGCTCCTGTTCAGAAGGTGCGGGGTGGTGGTGCCCGGTCGGCATCGACCGGTGACGCGCGAACGGGTAGGCCCGCCAGGGGCGCGAGCGCAGTGGACGGGCCGGGCCGCCTGGTTCCGACCGTGCGCGACGGCCCGGCAACCGGGTAGTGCCGTCGGTCCCGCTCGTCCGGCCATTCGTCCCGCCGGTCGCCGAGGACGGCGGTCCAGGGGCGATATCCCGGCGGAGAGACGACTTTCGACCCCGTCGAAGGCGCCCCGCGGCGGCGGACAGTGCGGGACATGGAACTGCTCTCCGGCGTCGTCAGCACGATTCCCGCCCCGTCGGCCGACCCGTACCCCGTGGAGGAGCTGGAGCTGGACCTGCGGTGGTGGGCGGCCGCGAACTATCTGACCGTCGGCCAGATCTACCTGCGGGACAACGCGCTGCTTCCCCGCCCGCTTCGGCACAGCGACGTCAAGCCCCGGCTGCTCGGCCACTGGGGCACCAGCCCGGGCCTGTCGGCGCTCTACGCGCAGCTCAACCGGCTGATCCGGCGCACCGGCACGCCGTGCCTCTACGTCGCCGGCCCGGGGCACGGTGGGCCCGCACTCGTGGCCAACACGTGGCTGGAGGGCACCTACAGCGAGCTGTACCCGCACATCGGCATGGATGTCGACGGGATGCACCGGTTGTTCCGCCAGTTCTCCACGCCCGGCGGCATCCCCAGCCACGTCAGCGTGCCGACGCCGGGCAGCCTCCACGAAGGGGGCGAGCTCGGGTACGCGCTCGCCCACGCTGCCGGTGCGGCCTTCGACCATCCGGACCTGCTGGTCGCGTGCGTCGTCGGCGACGGCGAGGCCGAGACGGGGCCGCTGTCCGGGTCCTGGAAGATCCCCGCCTACCTCGACGCCCGCCGCGACGGCGCCGTCCTTC
>JAOPWH010000199.1 GCA_025965795.1 Blastococcus sp. | reverse complement strand
TGACCTTGACCTTCTCCTTGGCCTCGATCGCCTGGTGCATGCCCTCGTTGTAGCGGCGGCCGGCCAGCACACGGCCGGTGAACTCGTCGACGATGAGGACCTCGCCGTTGCTGACGATGTACTGCTGGTCCTTGTGGAAGAGCTCCTTGGCCTTGAGCGCATTGTTCAGGTAGCCGATCAGCGGCGTGTTGGCCGCCTCGTAGAGGTTCTCGATACCGAGCTGGTCCTCGACGAACTCCACGCCCTCCTCGGTGATGGCGACCGTGCGCTTGCCCTCTTCCACCTCGTAGTGGACGTCCTTCTTCAGCAGCGGCGCGATGCGGGCGAACTCCCCGTACCACTTGGCGCTGGTCTCGGCCGGGCCGCTGATGATCAGCGGCGTGCGGGCCTCGTCGATCAGGATCGAGTCGACCTCGTCGACGATCGCGTAGTGGTGGCCGCGCTGCACCAGGTCGGCCTGGGTCCAGGCCATGTTGTCGCGCAGGTAGTCGAAGCCGAACTCGTTGTTCGTGCCGTAGGTGATGTCGCAGAGGTAGGACGCGCGCCGCTCCGCCGGGCTCTCGCCGGACAGGATCGTGCCCACCGTCAGGCCGAGGAACTTGTGCACCCGGCCCATCCACTCGGCATCGCGCTTGGCCAGGTAGTCGTTGACCGTGACCACGTGCACGCCCTCGCCGGTGAGCCCGTTGAGGTAGGCCGGCAGGACGCCGGTCAGGGTCTTGCCCTCACCGGTCTTCATCTCGGCGATGTTGCCCAGGTGCAGCGCCGCCCCGCCCATGAGCTGCACCCGGAAGTGCCGCTGCCCCAAGGTGCGCGTGGCCGCCTCCCGGACGACGGCGAACGCCTCCGGCAGCAGCGAGTCCAGCGTCTCGCCGTCGGTGTACCGCTGCCTGAACTCGTCGGTCTTCGCCCGCAGCTCGGCGTCGGTGAGCGGGGTGACGTCCTCCTCGAGCGACTCGACCGCATCGGCGATCTTGGAGAGGCGACGGAGGATCTTGCCCTCACCGGCACGGAGGATTCTGGAGAACACCACGACCCCAGCGTAGGCGGCGAGGCCGGGAAGGTCGTCCCTGCGACCCCGGAACTGCTCCGTAACCTTCCCGCGTGTCCCATGACCCCCACTCCCCCGGTCACGGCCTGCTCGAGTTCCTCACCGAGCGGCACCTGGCGACCCTGACCACGCTGCGCGCCGACGGCAGCCCGCACGTCGTCCCCGTCGGGGTCACCTACGACGCAACCACCCGCACCGCCCGCGTCATCACCTCGGGCACGTCCGCGAAGGCTCGGCATGTGCGGGAAGGGCACGCGCGGGATGGCCAGGCCCGCGTCGCGGTCTGCCAGGTCGACGGCCGCCGCTGGGCGACCCTCGAGGGCGCCGCCGTCGTCAGGGACGACGCCGCAGCGGTCGCCGACGCCGTCGCCCGGTACGCCGTCCGGTACCGGCAGCCGCGGGAGAACCCGACGCGGGTGGTCATCGAGATATCGGTCGACCGGATCCTCGGCAACGCCTGAGCAAGGACCCGGCCCTACCGCGCGGACGACGTCGACGCCGTCCACCGTGCCTGCCAGGACGCCGACATCCTGCGCTGGCTGACCGTTCCGTCGCCCTACACGCGGGCCGACGCGGTCGAGTTCGTCGGCTCGGCGGGTGTGCACGGCCTGGCCGCCGGTCTGCTCGGCCCGGGCATCGGCTACTGGATGGCGCCCCGGGCGCGGCGCGGGGGCGGGGCTACGCCGCCGAGGCCGGGTTCGCCGAGGAGTGCGTGGACGGTCGTGCCTGCCCTACCGGGACGGCGCCCGTGGCGACGCGGTGCTGTTCGGTCGGGTCGCCGGACGCTGAGCGGGGTGGCGGGCCGCAGCCCGCCACCCCGCCCGGCTCAGGCCGGGGCGGTTGCGGCGGCCGGCTTCGCGGCGACGTGCTCGGCGTTGCCGTTCAGCGGGACCTCGACGAGGCGGATGAGCCCGTAGTCGTAGGCGTGCCGCCGGTAGACGACTGTCGGCTGGCCGGTGTCGGCGCACTGGAAGAGGAAGAAGTAGTGGCCGACCAGCTCCATCTCGTGGAGGGCCTGGTCGACGGTCATGGGAGTGGCGGGGTGGTGTTTCTCCCGGACGATCCGGCCGGGCAGGTGCTCGTCCAGATCGGTGAGGTGCGGACCCTCGGCCAGCTGCCGGTCGCGGTCGAGCGCCTCGGCCCCGAGGTCGACGGCGGTGTTGTCGGTCATGCGGACACTCGCGGGCGTGCGCCGGCCGTGGTGCACGCGGCGGCGGTCGGCCGCCCGGCGCAGGCGGTTGTCGAGCTTTCCGCAGGCGAGGTCGAGCGCGGCGTAGAAGTCGGCGCCGTCGGCCTCGGCCCGGACGACCGGGCCCTTGCCGCGCAGCGTGATCTCGACGCGCTGGCAGTGCGCGGACTGGCGGGGGTTCTTCTCGTGGAAGAGCTCGACGTCGATGCGCAGCATCTTCAGCTTGCCGTCGAAACGTTCCAGTTGACCGACCTTGTCCTCCACGTGCTGCCGGTAGTGCTCGGGGACCTCGACGTTGCGACCGCGGACAACAATCTCCATGGGACCTCCCGGTGGAACGGGTGTAGTCGCTTCGACGCTAGTCCCTCCGTGAGGCTCCCGACAGTCGGTCCACGAGACCCCGTGGTCCGATTGCCGCTCCCCCGCCGGGCACTGCGCGAGGGGTGGCGGCGACCACCGCGGCGAGCACCGGCGGGCCGCCCGGGCGCCCCGCCGCGGCGAGTACCGCGGCCGCCTCCGTGAGCGTCGCGCCGGTCGTCACGACGTCGTCCACGAGCACGAGCAGGCCCCCTCGCGACCGGGCGGCCGGTGCCGGTGCGGCCACGAACGTGCCGG
>JAOPWH010000192.1 GCA_025965795.1 Blastococcus sp. | reverse complement strand
TCGACATCGGGCCCATGCCCGGCAGACCCATGCTGCCGGCCATCTGGCTCATCATCTTCTGGGCCTGGACGAAGCGCTCCAGCAGCTGGTTGACGTCGGTGACGCTGACGCCGGAACCGTTGGCGATACGGACCCGCCGGGACGCGTTGATGATCTTCGAGTTGGCCCGCTCGGCCGGCGTCATCGACTGGATGATCGCCGCGGTGCGGTCGAGGTCGCGGTCGTCGACCTGCTTGAGCTGCTCCTTCATCGCCCCGGCGCCGGGCAGCATGCCCAGCAGGTTGGCGATGGGGCCCATCTTGCGGATCGCCATCATCTGCTCGAGGAAGTCCTCGAGGGTGAAGCCCTCGCGCGAGGCCAGCTTGCCGGCCATCCGCTCGGCCTGGTCGGCGTCGAAGGTCTTCTCGGCCTGCTCGATCAGGGTGAGCACGTCGCCCATGCCGAGGATGCGCGAGGCCATCCGCTCGGGGTGGAAGACGTCGAAGTCGGTGAGCTTCTCGCCGGTGGAGGCGAACATGATCGGCTGGCCGGTGACGTGCCGGACCGACAGTGCGGCACCACCCCGGGCGTCACCGTCGAGCTTGGTGAGGACGACGCCGGAGAAGCCGACGCCCTCCTGGAAGGCCGTGGCCGTGGTGACGGCGTCCTGGCCGATCATCGCGTCGACGACGAACAGCGTCTCGTCGGGCTGCACGGCGTCGCGGATGGCCGCGGCCTGGGCCATCAGCTCGGCGTCGATACCCAGCCGGCCGGCGGTGTCGACCACGACGACGTCGTGCATCGTGCGGCGGGCGTGTTCGATGGAGTCGCGGGCCACCTGGATCGGGTCGCCGACGCCGCTGCCCGGCTCGGGCGCGAAGACGTCGACCCCGGCCTGTCCGGCGACCACGGACAGCTGCTGGACGGCGTTGGGACGCTGGAGGTCCGCCGCCACCAGCAGGGGCGTGTGGCCCTGCGACTTCAGCCAGCGGCCCAGCTTGCCGGCCAGCGTCGTCTTACCGGCACCCTGCAGACCCGCCAGCATGATCACGGTCGGGGAGGTCTTGGCCAGCCGGATCCGGCGGGTCTCGCCACCGAGGATCTCGATGAGCTCCTCGTTGACGATCTTGATGACCTGCTGGGCCGGGTTCAGGGCCGCGGAGACGTCGGCCCCCTGGGCGCGCTCCTTGACCTTGGCGATGAACGCCCGGACCACGGGCAGCGCGACGTCCGCTTCGAGCAGCGCGATGCGGATCTCGCGCGCGGTGGCGTCGATGTCGGCTTCGGTGAGCCGGCCCTTGCCTCGCAGGCCGGTGAAGACCTTGTCCAGCCGGTCGGAGAGGGTCTCGAACACGCTATGCCGTCCTCAGCACGATGAAGCCTCAGCAGTTACGGGCGCGCAGCAGGTCGCGCCTCCTGAGGCCAGGGTACTGAGCGCTCAGGCCGCGCGACGCAGGCGCAGGACGCCGGCCACTGCCGCGACGTTGCCGATCATGAAGGCCGAGCCGCAGTCGGCGCAGGCCCACTCCGGGCACTCGCCACCGTCGTCGCCGTGACCGTCGGTGCAGGGCGGCTGCACGAACGCCCGGACCTCGCCGCAGGTGGGGCACGGCCAGGCCCGGCTGCCGATGAGTCGACTCGCCACAGGGGCTCCTTTCGCAGGTGGGACCGTTCCGTCCCGCTGTGCACCGACGGTCGCACGCGCTACTGACAGGTTCGGGGACCTTCCCCCGGCGTGTCGGTCGCACCCTGCGCATGTCCGGTGTGTACGGGCTCACCCCCGCCGGTGGCCGCGACGAGTGCGGCGTCGACCCGGACGCGACGCTCGGCCTCCACCGGGAAGCCCGACGGGTCGCACACGTAGAAGGAGTCGACGGCGTCGGCGCCGAGGGTCTCGATGCGGGCCGAGGTCACGTCGAGGCCCTCCCCCGCGATGGCCGCCGTCAGCCGGTAGAGCAGGCCGGCCCGGTCGGCCGCGCGCACCTCCACGATGCCCGTCGCCGCCCCGCTGACCTCGGCGTTGTGCCAGGAGATCCGCGGCGCGGCCGACCGGGCGCCGTCCTGCCGGTAGTCGGCCTCCCGCTGCCGGAGACGCGCGGCCAGCGGCAGGGTGCCCTCCAGCGCGCCCCGCATGGCGTCGGCGAGGATCCCGGCCACGGGCGCCCGGCCGAACCGCGGCCGGACCGCGAAGACGCCGGTGGTGTACCCGTCCTCGACCGACATCTTCGCCGCGCGCACGTCCAGCTGGTTGAGCGCCAGGACGCCGGCGCAGATGCTCAGCAACCCCGGCCGGTCGGGCGCACCGATCGTCACCTGCTGGCCGTCGGCGACGTCCGCGATGCCGACCGTCACCCCACCTGTGGCGCCGGGGATGTCCAGCGGGCCGTGCACCTGCGCCTCGGTGGGGTGCAGCACCGGCTCGGGGTCGGCTGCCGCCGGCCCGTGCCCGATCTTCGCCTGCACCCGGGCGACCAGCGCGGCCACCAGATGGGCCTTCCACGGCGACCAGGCCGAGGTGCTCGTGGCCGCGCCGTCGGCCTGCGCGAGGGCGTGCAGGAGCTCGAGGACGGCCGGGTCCGCGCCGATGGTGGCCGCGACCCGGTCGATGGTGGCCGGGTCGTCGATGTCGCGGCGGGTCGCGGTGGCCGGCAGCAGCAGGTGATGCCGGACCAGCGTGCCCACGACGGCGACGTCGGGCGCGGAGAAACCCATCCGCTCCGCGATCCGCGCCGCGATGGGCTCGCCGACCTCGCTGTGGTCGCCGGGCCAGCCCTTGCCGATGTCGTGCAGCAGCGCGGAGACGAGCAGGAGGTCGGGCCGGTCGACGTCGTGGGTGAGCTCGGCCGCGGCCGCGGCGGCCTCCACCAGGTGCCGGTCGACGGTGAACCGGTGCCAGGGATGGCGCTGCGGCAGCGAGCGCACGCGGTCCCACTCCGGGAGCAGCCGCGAGAGCAGACCCTCCTGGTCCAGCTGCTCGAGCACCGCGACGGCGGACCGGCCGCTGGCAAGCAGCCGCAGGAAGGACCACCGGACCTCAGGCGGCCACGGCTCGGGCATCGGCGGACCGTGCACGGCCAGCACCTTGAGTGTGTACGGCGAGAGGAGCAGGTCCGCGCGCGCGGCAGCGGCCGCCGCGCGCAACAGCAGCCCGGGATCGGCGGCGGGCCGGGCGTCACGGGCCAGCACCACCTCCTCGCCCTGGCGCACGACCCCCTCGGCGAGGGGCTCACGGCGCACCCGGCGGTATCGACCGCGCGGCCGGCGGACCAGTGCCGCCTCGACCCGGCGCCAGGTCTCGTCGGCGACGAAGTCCAGCCGCCGGCCGGCCAGGCTGACGTCGCGCAGCAGCGCGTCCTCGTCGGCGAGGCCGAGAGCGGTGGCGACCGGCCGCTGCTCCTGCCGGACGAGCACGTCGCCGGCCCGTCCGGCCCGCCGGCGCAGTTCGTCGCGGACGTCGAGGAGGAAGGCGTACGCCTGCTCGACCTCTGCGGTGGGCTCGTCGGCCAGCTGGGCCGCGGCGATCGCCCGCAGCACCTGCCCCTCCCGCAGGCCGCCGTATGCCTCCTTCAGGTCGGGTTCGAGGAGGAACGCCAACTCGCCGAGCTGACGGGCCCGGTCGCGGCGCAGGTCCCGGAGCGCGGGCAGCAGGCGGGAGGCGGACTGCCGCCAGCCGGCCAGCGTGGCGGTGCGCAGCCGCGAGGCGAGTTCCGGGTCGCCGGCCACCAGGCGGGCGTCGAGCAGGCCGAGGCCGGCCTTGACGTCGGTGGAGCCGACGGCGACCGCCTCGGAGATCGAGCGCACCGAGTGGTCCAGCCGAAGGCCGGCGTCCCAGACGGGATACCAGAGGGCGTCGGCGACGGCGGCGATCTCCGGTCGGTCCTCGTGCACGAGGACCAGGTCGACGTCGCCGTGCGGCGGCAGCTCCCGCCGTCCGAGGCTGCCCACGGCGACGAGCGCGATCCCCTCGGTGCCGGTCCGCGGCGGAGGCCCGCCCCGGCGCTGCCGTGGTGGCGGTGTGCCGGCCACCGCGTCGGAGAGCAGGTCGGCCAACCAGGCGTCGAGCGCCTGCACGCGCTCGGCGCGGGTCAGGCCGGGCAGTGCCTGGATGTCCAGCACGAATCCCCCTCGATCACCGGAGCCGACAGATGAAGGACCACGTTCTCCTCATCCCTCGTAGAAGGACCCCCTGCCCCCCACGGCTCGCACGCCCGCCGCGAGACCCTGCAGGGGGCCGGGTGGCGACGGGGCCGTACCGGCCGGGGCAGCGGATCATCCGCTGCCCCGGCAGGTGGGGATGCCCTGATGAGAACGCTCCGGGACTAGAGAGCGTCGTCCCCGCGCTCCCCGGTGCGCACGCGGACGATCTCGTCGATCGTCGTCACCCACACCTTTCCGTCGCCGATCTGACCCGTCGAGGCGGCCTCGACGACGGCGTCCACGACACGGGCGGCGTCGACCTCACCGACGACGACCTCGATGCGGACCTTCGGCACGAAGTCCACCTGGTACTCCGCGCCCCGGTAGACCTCGGTGTGGCCACGCTGGCGGCCGAAGCCCTGGACCTCGCTGACCGTGAGGCCGGCGACCCCGATCAGCTCGAGGGCGTTCTTGACGTCGTCGAGCTTGAACGGCTTGACGATGGCGGTGACGAGCTTCATGCCCGGACCCCTTCCGTGCTACGGGCCTCGGCACGTGCCTGGCCGACCAATGGTGCGGTGGAACCGCTGCTGCCGAGCGAGGCGAAGTCGTACCCGGACTCCGCGTGCTCGACGTAGTCGATGCCGGTGACCTCGTCCTCCTCGGTGATCCGGAAGCCGATCGTCTTCTGGATGACCAGGCCGATGACGTAGGTGACCACGAAGGAGAAGATCAGCACGGCGAACGCGCCGACCACCTGACGCCACAGCTGGTCGACCCCACCACCGTAGAAGAGGCCGTCCACCCCCGCCGGTGCGTCGGCGGTGGCGAGGAAGCCGATGATGATCGTGCCGACGAGACCGCCGACGAGGTGGACCCCGACGACGTCGAGCGAGTCGTCGTAGCCGAAGCGGAACTTCAGGCCGACCGCCAGGGCGCACAGGGCACCGGCGACGGCGCCCACGATGATCGCCCCGATCGGCGACACCGAGGAGCAGGACGGCGTGATGGCGACCAGGCCCGCCACGACGCCGGAGGCCGCACCCAGCGACGTCGAGTGACCGTCGCGGACCTTCTCCACCAGCAGCCAGCCGAGCGTGGCGGCGCCGGTGGCGACCATCGTGTTGACCCAGGCGACGGACGCGGTGTTGTTGGCGGCGAGCGCCGACCCGGCGTTGAAGCCGAACCAGCCGAACCACAGCAGGCCGGCGCCGATCATGACCAGCGGCAGGTTGTGCGGCCGCATCGCCTCGCGGCCGAAGCCGCGCCGCTTGCCCAGCACCAGCGCGAGCGCCAGCCCCGCGGCACCGGCGTTGATGTGCACCGCGGTACCGCCGGCGAAGTCGATGACCTTGAGGCTGTTGGCGATCCAGCCGCCGACGTGGTCGTCGAGGCTGAAGTCGAAGACCCAGTGGGCGACCGGGAAGTAGACGATCGTCGACCAGACGCCGGCGAAGACCATCCACGATCCGAACTTGGCCCGGTCGGCGATGGCACCGGAGATCAGGGCCACGGTGATGATCGCGAAGACGGCCTGGAAGCCCACGAACGCCATGGTCGGCAGACCGCCGGCCTCGCTCGTCGTGTCCTCCATCAGGCCCTTGAGGCCGAAGAACTCGCCGGGGCTGCCGAGCAGGCCACCACCGACGTCGTTGCCGAACGCGAGCGTGTAGCCGTAGACGACCCAGAGGACGCTGATCAGTGCCAGCGCCCCGAAGCTCATCATCATCATGTTCAGCACGCTCTTGGCGCGGACCATGCCGCCGTAGAAGAGCGCGAGGCCTGGCGTCATCAGCAGCACGAGTGCCGCGCTGGTGAGGATCCAGGCGGTGTCGCCGGTGTTGACCACGGCAACCTCCTGAGTGGGTGTCGTCGGCCTGGGGCCGCATCGATGGCATCCGACGCTCAGACGAGCGGCGACGTGGCGTTCACGGTGCCGTCGTCGTGTTTCCGGGGCGGTCGCCGTCGCGTTTCGGAAGGGTGAACAACGCGCCGCTCGGTCCGCGCGGGTGTTCCGGTGGTGTTGCCGACGGCGCAGGAGGTGCCGGGGACCACGTCGGACACGAGCCCCGGGTCCGGTCGGTTGGCTTGTTGCGAACTATTCGCAGTAAGGTCCGACCGTGGCTTCGAGCATCCAGGTGGACCGGCCCGCGGCTCCGGCGCCCGGTGCCACGGCGGGCCGGTTCAGCCGCCGGGAGCGGCGATCGATCCGCGGGATGGCCGGTTTCGTCCTGCTGCTGCACGTCCTGGGCTGGGGGGTGCTGATCTTCGCGGTCGCGCCGCACGACTACCGCCTGGGCAGCACCGGCGTACTCGGAGTCGGGGTGGGCCTGACCGCCTACATGCTGGGCGTGCGGCATGCCTTCGACGCCGACCACATCGCCTCGATCGACAACACCACCCGCAAGCTCGTGGGCGAGGGCAAGCCGTCGGTCAGCGCGGGCTTCTGGTTCTCGCTGGGGCACTCGTCGGTCGTGTTCGTGGCGAGCCTGCTGCTGGTCGCCGGCGTCCGCTCCGTGGCCGACGTCGTCCAGGACGAGAACTCCCAGGTGGGGCAGACCCTCGCCCTGGTCGGCACGATCGTCGCCGGCACGTTCCTGGTGCTGATCGGGCTGATGAACCTGGTGGCCGCCGTGGGCATCGCCCGGGTGTTCCGGCGGATGCGCACCGGCCACTTCGACGAGGCGGAACTCGAGCACCACCTGCACAACCGTGGCTTCCTGGCCCGCATCCTCGGCCGCGTGACCTCCCGGGTGAGCAAGCCGTGGCACCTCTACCCGGTGGGCCTGCTCATGGGCCTGGGCTTCGACACCGCGACCCAGGTCGCGCTGCTCGTCCTCGCCGCCGGATCGGCCGCGTTCGTCCTGCCCTGGTACGCCATCCTCGTGCTGCCGGTGCTCTTCGCCGCGGGGATGAGCCTGTTCGACACCGCCGACGGCGTGCTGATGTCCCGCGCGTACGGCTGGGCGTTCCTCCAGCCGATCCGCAAGGTCTTCTACAACCTGGCCGTCACGCTGTTGTCGGTCACCGTCGCCCTCGTCATCGGGATGCTGGTGCTCGCCGGCCTGCTCGTCGACCGGCTCGGCATCGACTCCGGCCCGCTCGCGTGGGTCGCCTCGCTGGACCTCGGCTTGGTCGGCTTCGCCGTCGTCGGGCTGTTCGCCCTGGCCTGGGCGACCGCACTGGCGGTCTGGCGGTTCGGCCGCATCGAGGAGAAGTGGTCGAAGGGCATGGCGAACCTCTAGCCCCCGCCCACTGCCCCCTCAGGCCTCCCCCACCAGGCCTTCCGCGAACGCGCGGGGCTCGAACGGCGCGAGGTCGTCAGGCCCCTCTCCCAGGCCCACGAGCTTCACCGGGATGCCGAGCTCGTTCTGCACCCGCACCACGATGCCGCCCTTGGCGGTGCCGTCGAGCTTGGTCAGGACGACGCCGCTGACGGTCACGGCCTCGGTGAAGACCCGGGCCTGGACGACGCCGTTCTGACCGGTCGTCGCATCGAGTACGAGCAGCACCTCGGTCACCGGCGCGAGCTTCTCCACGACCCGCTTGACCTTGCCCAGCTCGTCCATGAGGCCGGACTTGGTGTGCAGCCGGCCCGCGGTGTCGACCACGACGGTGTCCACCTCGCCTTCGATGCCGGTCCGCACCGACTCGAAGGCGACCGACGCCGGGTCGCCGCCTTCGCGTCCGCGCACGGTCAGGACGCCGACCCGCTCCCCCCAGGTCTCGAGCTGATCGGCGGCAGCGGCACGGAAGGTGTCGGCCGCGCCGAGGACCACGCTCCGGCCGTCACCGACGAGCGACCGCGCGATCTTCCCCACCGTCGTGGTCTTGCCGGCCCCGTTGACCCCGACCACGAGGACCACCCCGGGGAGCCCGTCGTGCCGGTCGGTGCCGAGCCGTCGGTCGAGGTCGGGGCCGAGCACCGCCGTCAGCTCGCGGACCAGCAGTTCTCGCAGGTCGGCGCCCGACGCCGTCGCCAGCACCATCGACTGGGTGCGCAGCCGCTCGACGATCTGGGTGGTCGCGCCGACCCCGACGTCCGCGGCGAGCAGGGTCTCCTCGATCTCCTCCCAGTCGTCCTCGGTCAGCTTCTCGCGGGCGAGGACGGTCAGCAGGCCGCGGCCGAGGGAGGACTGCGAGCGGGCCAGCCGGGAGCGCAGCCGGATCAGCCGCCCTGCCGACGGCGGCGGGGTCTCGAAGACAAGACCGGGCTCGGCCTCCGCGGGAGGAAGATCGACGGACGGCGCCTCGGGCGGAAGGCCGAGCCCCGAGGCCGTCGCGCCGGCGGCGGAGGGCTCCTCGGCCGGCGGAGCGGGGCGCGGCCGGGTGAGAGTGGTGCCGACGGTGGCGTCGTCGTCCAGGCGGGCGGTCCGGCGCCCCTTGCCGACCAGCAGGCTGATCCCGAGGATCAGCGCGACGACGAGGATCGCGATCGCGATCAGGACGAATTCCATGCCGTCAGTCTCCCAGTCCGCACCCGCCGAGCAGACGACGCACCGGCCGATGGGCCAGTCTGGTCCCATGCCCCTGCCCGACCCGAGTGCGCCCGTTCTCCTCCTCGGACCGTTGCTGCGGCACGTCGACCCGGTGTCGGCCACGGTGTGGGTGGAGACCGACCGCCCCTGCCAGGTCGAGGTCCTGGGTCGGCGCGCACCGACCTTCTGCGTGGGTGGTCACCACTACGCCCTCGTCGTCGTGGAGGACCTCGAGCCGGGGAGCAGCACGCCCTACGAGGTGCATCTGGACGGGAACCGGGTCTGGCCCCCGCAGCAGTCACCCTTCCCGGCCAGCCGGATCCGCACCTCCGGCGGGCCGGGGCCCATCCGGGTGGCGTTCGGGTCGTGCCGGTACGCCACACCGAGCACGGTCGACGTCGACGACCAGATCCCGCCGGACGCGCTGGACGCCTACGCCGACCGGGTGGCCACGCTGCCCGAGACCGAGTGGCCCGAGGCGCTGGTCCTCCTGGGCGACCAGGTCTACGCGGACGAGCTGACCACCCACACCCGGCGCTGGCTGTCGTTGCGCCGGGGCGAGCCCGCGCCGCCGGACAGCGAGGTGTCGGACTTCGAGGAGTACACCCGGCTCTACGCCGAGTCCTGGAGCGATCCGCAGGTCCGCTGGCTGCTGTCCACGATCCCGTCCTCGATGATCTTCGACGACCACGAGATGATCGACGACTGGAACACCTCGGCGGCGTGGCGCCGCGAAGTGACCGCCGAGGACTGGTGGTCCGACCGCATCAGTGGCGGGCTGGTGAGCTACTGGATCTACCAGCACCTGGGCAACCTCAGCCCGCAGGAGCTGGCGGAGAACAAGACCTGGCAGGCGGTGCTCGGACTGCCCGGGGACCCGGACGGCGTCCGCGACGCCGAGCCGCTGCTCCGGGAGATGGCCGAGCGCGCCGATGCCGAACCGACGAGCATCCGGTGGAGCTACCTGCGGCACTGGGGCGGCGCGCTGCTGATCATGATCGACAGCCGTGCCGGCCGGGTGCTCGACGAGTCCTCCCGCCGGATGGTGGACGACGCGGAGTTCGACTGGATCGAGGCCGCCATGCACCGGGCGGTTGCCGACGGCGTCGACCACCTGATCGTCGGCACCTCCCTGCCCTGGCTGCTGCCGCACGCCATCCACAACATCGAGCGGTGGAACGAGACCCTCAACAAGCGGCACGAGGGGCACTGGCGGGGACGGCTGGCCGAGACCCTGCGGCAGGCAGCCGACCTGGAGCACTGGGCCGCGTTCGGGCACTCCTTCGAGCGGCTGGGCCGGGCGCTCACCTCGGTTGCCCGCGGGGAGCACGGCCCGGCGCCGGCGACCGCCCTGGTGCTCTCCGGCGACGTCCACCACGCCTACGCCGCCGCGCTGGTCTCCCCCGACGGACTCGACTCCCGCATCCACCAGCTCACGGTCTCGCCCCTGCACAACCAGGCCCCGCATCCCATCCGCGTGGGTTTCCGGATCGGCTGGAGCCGGTGGGCGCAGCTGTTCACCCGGGGGCTCGCCCGGTCCGCCCGCGCCGAGACCAGCGGGTTGCAGTGGAAGAAGCTGGCGGGGCCGTACTTCGGCAACCAGATCGGCGAGCTCGTCCTGGACGGCCGGGAGGCCCGCTTCGTGCTCTCGGTCACCGATATCGGCCAGGAGGAGCTGAAGAAGGTCCTCGACCTGCCGCTGACCGGGGCCTGAGAGGCTGACGTCCATGACTGGTGCACACGGAATGCGGCCGGCCCCCGGTCCGGACCAGCCGCCGATCCCGGTGCGGCTGGTCACGTTCAACACCCACCACGGGGTGGGCGAGGACGATCGGCACGACCTGCCGCGGCTGGCGAAGCTCCTGGCCTCCGCCGAAGCCGACGTCATCTGCCTGCAGGAGGTCGATCGCCACTTCGGCGACCGGAGCGAGGACGTCGACCAGGCGCTGCTCCTCTCCCGCGCCCTGGACATGCAGCTGGCGTGGGGTCCGGCGATCGACGACGCCCGGCCGGGCGAGGAGCGGCCGCGCCAGTACGGCAACGCGCTGCTGTCCCGCCTGCCGATCCTGGTCAGCGACGTGCACCGCCTGCCCGGTGGGGGTGAGCCGCGCAGCGCACTCCGCACGATGATCGAGCTCGACGGCGGCACGCTGTGGGTGACGGCGACCCACCTGACCACCCGCTCGCCGGAGGAGCGGGCCGCCCAGGTGGCCGCGCTGGCCGGGCTGCACACCGAGCACATGGAGGCCGGCGTCCTCGTCGGCGACTTCAACGCCCGCCCGGAGGCCCCGGAGCTCAGCGCGCTGCGCGACCGGTTCACCGATGCGTGGGAGCTCGCCCAGGAGCGCGACGACCAGGCCGGCTGGCGTTTCTGGCAGCGCGACGAAGGGCTGACCCACCCGGCCGCCTCCCCGCACCGCCGGATCGACCAGGTCTGGGTGTCCGAGGGAGTGTCCGTCGCCTCGGCCCGGGTCCTGGACGCCGAGGGAGCGTCGGACCACCTGCCGCTCGTCGTCGACCTCGAGGTCGGCAGCGGGGTCTAGAGAAAGGACCCCCTCCTCCCGACCCCTCGCAAGCTCGGGGCGGTGCCCTGGAGGGGGCCGAGCCTCAGGCAGTCTCCAGTTCGCGCAGGCGCTGGCTGATCACCCCGGTGATGCCGTCGCCGCGCATGCTCACCCCGTACAGGGCGTCGGCGATCTCCATGGTCCGCTTCTGGTGGGTGATCACGATCAGCTGCGAGGTCGACCGGAGCTGCTCGACCAGGGTGAGCAGCCGGCCCAGGTTGACGTCGTCCAGGGCGGCTTCCACCTCGTCGAGCACGTAGAACGGGGAAGGCCGGGCGCGGAAGATCGCCACCAGCATCGCGACCGCCGTCAGCGACCACTCGCCACCGGACAGCAGCGACAGCCGCTTGACCTTCTTGCCCGGCGGGCGGGCCTCCACCTCGACGCCGGTGTTCAGCAGGTCGTCGGGCTCGGTGAGGATCAGCCGCCCGTGCCCGCCCGGGAACAGCGTGGCGAAGACCTGTTCGAACTCGCGCTGGACGTCGGCGAACGCGGCCGCGAACACCTCGTGGATCCGCTCGTCGACCTCGCGGACGACGGTCAGCAGGTCACGGCGGGTGGACTTGAGGTCCTCGAGCTGGGTGGCGAGGAAGCCGTGCCGCTCCTCCAGCGCCGCGAACTCCTCCAGCGCCAACGGGTTGACCTTGCCCAGGGTGGCGAGGTCGCGCTCGGCCCGCGCGGCGCGGCGCTCCTGCACCGCGCGGTCGTAGGGCACCGGGTCGGGTTCCGGGGCGCCGGCCGACTCGGCCGCGGCGACCTGCTGGGGCGAAGGCGGCACGGGGGCCGCGGGGCCGTACTCGGTGAGCAGGGTCGGCAGGTCGACGCCGTACTCCTCGGCCGCCCGCTCCTCCAGCGCCTCGATGCGGTACCGCTGCTCGGCGCGGGCCACCTCGTCGCGGTGCACCTCGTCGGTCAGCCGGTCGAGGTCAGCCGTGGCGCCCCGGACCCGGGCACGGACCTCGAGCAGTTCGGCCTCCTGCGCGGTGCGCGAGGCGGCGAGAGCGTCGCGCTCGGCGGCCGCACGGACGAGCGACGTCCCGAGCGCAGCGAGCGCCTGCTCGGCGTCGGCGCGCACCCGCGCGGCGACCGCGGCACCCCGCTCCCGTGCGACGCGTGCCG
>JAOPWH010000184.1 GCA_025965795.1 Blastococcus sp. | reverse complement strand
GGTCCGTGGCCGTGGCGGCCAGCTCGTCCCAGAGCGCCCCCGCCCGGCCGTCGGCGAGCCGGCGCCGGCGCTGCAGGACGCGGAGCCCACCCGGCCCGGCGATCAGGACCAGCGCTACGAGACCGATCCCGCCGCCGATCAGGACGGGGCGCACCCACGAGGTGGCGGACGTTCCGGCGGTGGGGGCGGCGACGCCGTTCCCACCCCGGTCCTGCGGAAGCCGGGGGGCGGCCCGGGTCGGCGCCGCGGGGGCTGAGGTGGCCTGCCCGGGGGTGGGCTCCTGTTGCTGGGTGGTGCGCGGGGCCCAGGGGAGGTCGGCCGCCCGATCGCTGTCGATCGGTGTGGGGTCGAAGGGGATCCAGCCGAAGCCGTCGAAGTACGCCTCGACCCAGGCGTGCGCGTCGTCGGTGGTGATCATGCGGGTGCCATCGGGCTGCACCCTGCCCGGCGTGTACCCGAGAGCGACGCGTGCCGGTACCCCGGCGGCCCGCACCAGCACGGCCATCGCGCCGGCGTACTGCTCGCAGTAGCCCCGCCGCAGCCGCAGGAAGTCCACCAGGTCGTCCCCGCTGGTGCCGGGGGCGGTGGCGAGGCTGTAGACGAACCCGTTGGCGCGGTCGGTCAGGTACTCCTGGATCCGGCGGACCTTCGCGTACGGCTCGCCGTCCGAGACGTCTCCGGTGAGGGTCGAGACGAGGTCGGTCACCCGGGGGTCGAGGTCCGGCAGGGCGGTGAACCTCTGCTCGAGCCGGCTGTTGCGCGGCAGGGGAGCCGACGAGGCGAGCAGTTCCGGTGAGGGGCGGGCCTGTTCGGCCGACACCCGGTAGGTCAGCCCGGCAGTGGTCACCCCACGACCGAACACGGTGCCGGTCGGCTCGTCGAACCGCCATGCTCCGCTCGACCGGTCGAGGACCCGGACCACCTGCGGAGAGGTGAAGACGGGCAGGAAGCGGTCGTCGTGGGCGAGCGACATGATCGTGCCGCTCACCGTGCGGCGGGCCTCACCGAGGCGAAGGGGCTCGAGCTGGTCGGTGTCGTCCACCGAGATCTCGCCGTCGAGGTTGCTCAGCTTCCAGCCGCCGTCGACCTCGTACCGGTCGAGGACGACCGTGCGCAGGTAGCCCGGGTCCGACGCGTCGGTCTCCACCGCCAGCAGGTTCTCGGGCCGCTCACGGGTCAGCTCGCCGTGCAGCTCCGCCGCCGGGTCGATCGCCGTGCCGGTGGAGTTGCCGGAACCGCCGCCCAGGCCGGTCGTCAGGGAGCCCTCGGACAGGATCGGGACGACGGTGCCCAGCACGATCCCGGCCACCAGGGCGCACGCACCGATCCGCAGGGCGGCGAGTCCGCCGGCGCCGAGCAGCCGGCCGCCCACCTTTCCCAGGTTCAGCCGATGGTGCTGGTCGACCCAGAGCAGGAGGGCCATCCCGATGGCCGGGGCGGAGAGGGCGAGGAGGCCGATATCTCCCACGATCGTGCTGACCGGGATGCAGTAGAGGACCAGCAGGCCGACACCGGCGACCGCCGGCTGCCGGCCGGCCACGGCAACCAGGTCGACGAGGACCGCGACCAGTCCGACCAGGATGGTGGTGAGCGCGAGCAGGCCGGTGAGCGGCAGGGCCGGCGTGGCCTGCTCGCGCATCTCGGCCGATCCCTCGGCCAGCACGGCACCCAGGTCCCCGAGGCTGGTCGGGGTGGGCAGCATCCCGAAGGTCGCATCGGTCGGCGCATAGAGGGCCGTGAGCAGGCACAGGATGAGGAACAGCTGACCGGCGGGCACGAGAGCCGTCCCGAGCGCGCCCCAGCGCCCGGACGGGGGCCGACCCGCGGACAGCGCCGACCAGGCGGCCACGCCCCCGCCACGCAGCAGCAGACCGCCGGCGAGCACGGCCAGGACGACGGCGGCGACGGGCGGCAGCCAGGCCGGTGAGGCGAACACCGGGGTGAGCGCGCACGCGCCGAGCAGCGTGGCGATCGCCGCCACCACCGCGCTGCGCACCTCGGTTCCGCTCATGCCGGTGCTCCGAGGGGCTCGAGGCCGACCGCGGGCGCCGGCGGGGGTGCCTCTGCTCCGCCCAGGGCGGCCCACACGTCGGCGACGGTCTGGTCGGCCGACGCGACGGCGACCTGCCAGCCGGCCGCGCGGAGGAGGTCGGCGGCGTCGTCGCGCTGCTGGGCGAGGGTGGCCCGCGAGGCAGCCGAGAGGCCTCGGCGCACCCGTCCGGTCCCGCCGTCGGCCCAGCTGCCGATGTCGGCGAGGACCGCGAGGTCGGTGGTGGGGCCCGACCGATGCCGGATGAGGTCGACCACGTCGTCCGGTCCGACCGCGCCGAGCAGGCAGATGACGGGACCGTCGCCCGCGGCCCGGCAGAGCAGGTCCACGCCGGTGCCCAGCGCCGTCGCGCGCGAGGGCGTGACCCGGGCGAGGCGGTCGAGCAGGTCCTCCGGCCCCAGGCGTCCCCGGCCCGAGGCGGGGGTGAGCTCCTCCACGTCGGTCACGGTGCGCAGCTCCGCGCCCCGGTGCGCCAGCGCCGTCCCGATGCTCGCGGCGGCCTCGATCAGCCACTCCAGGCTGTTGGGCGGAGGGCTGTCGTCACCGGGCACCTCGCGGTGGACGGCGTCGCCGCTCGCCGGCAGGAGGTGGGCCCGCAGCCGGGTGTCGAGCAGCAGTGTGGCCTGGGCGCGCCACGGGCGTTCCTCGAGCCGGACCATCAGCTCGCCGGTCCGGGCGGTGGCCTTCCAGTGCACCTTGCGCAGGTCGTCGCCGTGGCGGTACTCCCGGGTGCTGACGTCGTCCTCGCCGTGCACCGCGATCGACCGCCGGGCGCCCTCGCCGCCGCCGCCGTGCCCTGCCGCCAGGCCACCCGGCCCCAGGGGGCGGACCCGGGGGACGACGAGCAGCGTCGCGGTGTCCGTGCCCACGGTGCTCCGCTCGACCAGCCCGAACGGGTCGACCAAGCGCAGCCGTAGCGGCCCCAGCACGTGCCGGCCGCGCTGCGTGCCACGCACCTCGTACCCGACGTCGGTCGCCTCCCCGCCACCCAGGCCGTCGACGACGAAGCGGGGGGAGTGCCCGAGGGCGGCGGGAACCTGCTCGGTGAGCAGCCAGAGGCCGCCGGTGCGGGAATCGGCGTTGCCGATCTCCACGACGACCTCGGCCCGGCCACCCCGGGCGACGCGGGCAGGGTTGATGGTGCGACGGACGGTCAACCGGAACTGCTCCCGCGCGACGGTGAGCAACGACAGCAGGGGCAGTGCGAGCGCGAAGACCGCCAGCTGGACCAGCGCCCGTTCCCCCAGCAGGGCGCCCACCAGCAGCAGGGCCGTGCCACCGGCGGTCAGGAACCGTCCCCGCACGGTGAGGAACGACAGCATCCGTCTGGCTGGTGCGGTCATGGGCGCTACCTGGGTCAGTTCCCGCGCGGCACCGGGACGGCGCCGAGCAGGGCGGCGACCACCTGCTCGGCACTCCGCCGGCCGAGCGCGGCGTCGGCGGTGAGCAGCAGACGGTGGGCCAGGACGGGCGCGGCCAGCGCCTGGACGTCGTCGGGGAGGACGTGGTCCCGGCCGGCCAGCGCCGCCGAGGCGCGGGCGGCCCGCAGCAACTGCAGGCCGGCCCGGGGTGAGGCGCCCAGCCGCAGATCGGGGGAGCGTCGGGACGCCTCCACCAGGGACACCACGTAGCGCCGGATGGCAGGGGAGACGTAGAGCTGCCCGACGGCCACGACGAGGTCGCGCACTGTCGCGGCATCGGCCACCGGGACGAGCGTGGTCAGCGGGTCGAGCGTGGCGCGGTCGTCGAGCATCGCCAGCTCGGCGTCCTGGTCGGGGTAGCCCATGGACACCCGGGCCGTGAACCGGTCGCGCTGGGCCTCCGGCAGGGGATAGGTCCCCTCCATCTCCAGCGGGTTCTGCGTGGCCATGACCATGAACGGCCGGGCCAGCTCGTAACTGACGCCGTCGACGGTGACCTGCCGCTCCTCCATGCACTCCAGCAGGGCGGACTGGGTCTTGGGGGAGGCACGGTTGATCTCGTCGGCGACCACGACGTTGGCGAAGATCGCCCCCGGCTTGAACTCGAACTCCCGCGAGTCCTGGTCGTAGATCGCGACGCCCGTGACGTCGCTCGGGAGGAGGTCGGGCGTGAACTGGATGCGCCGCACGGTGGCGTCCACCGACGCCGCCAGCGCCTTGGCCAGCGTCGTCTTGCCCACTCCGGGCACGTCCTCGATGAGCAGATGACCCTCGGCGAGCAGGACCACGAGGGCCAGCCGCACGACCTCGTCCTTGCCCTGCACGACGCGGCCCATGTTCGCCGCGATCCGGGCACCTACCGCGGCGACGTCGACCGAAGGTTCGGCCGTTCCGTCGGCGGTTCGAGTCGCCTCCGTCACGTCCTCACCGTACGTGGCGCAACTCGATCGTGGGTGGTTCCGGCCCTGACCGGTGCCTCCCGCGCCGGTCCGTCGGCACCCCCTCCGTGGACCCGCCGCCTGACCTGCGGGCTTCCCGGTCCGTCCGGAGCCCCGTCGGGTGCCCGGCAGGCGGTGGGGAGCTCACGTCACGACACGGCGACGAGTGGTGTCGAGTGGGGGCTAGTGGGTTACTGTGTCGCCCGGTGGGGAGGCAGGGACCGTTCGGGATTCCTGCAGGGCTCACAGGAGGACCGATGCAGGGGGTGATCCGGTGTTCGTCGGCAGCTACCCGTTGCGGCTCGACGAGAAGGGCCGGCTCGCCCTTCCCGTCCGGTTCCGCGACCTGGTGTCCGGCGGCATGGTGATCAAGAAGGGCCAGGAGCGCTGCGTCTACGGCCTCACGATGGCCCGGGTCGCCGAGCAGAGCGCCGCGATGGCCGCCATGTCCCCCTCCGACACCGCCGGCGCGCGCATGGCCGCCCGTATGAGCTTCGGCTCGATGGTCGAGATCGAGCCCGACAAGACCGGCCGTATCACCATCCCCGCCAACCTCCGGGAGTACGCCGGCCTGGACCGGGACGTCGTCGTCGTGGGTGTGGACACCCGCTTCGAGATCTGGGACTCCGCCACCTGGGATGCCTACGTGGCTGAGCAGGAGGCCGCTTACGCCGACATGGAGAGCGAGGGGATGCCGACGCTGTCGTGATCCCAGGGCATGCCGCCGCCCGCTCCGTCGGGTCCGCGCAGTCACCGCACGAGCCGCCTTCCCCGCGGCTCGACCGGTTCGAGCCCCAGCCGCCTTCCCCGCGGCTCGGTCCCGGAAGACCTGCGTCGGACCGGACACAGCGCAGCGGAGGCAGCCCACCGCCCCCGCGGGGCGCCACCTGACGCTCTTCCCCGACGCCAGGCGGCCCCCGCGGGGGGCGGGCCACCCACCTCCGCCGGATCCACGCCCCACTCCGCCCCACCGGCCCCACTTCGCCCCACTTCCGCCCGCCCGCCCCACTGACCTCCACCGGAACAGATACGGCACTGATTGCCGCCCGCGTCCCACCGCTGGGCGCCGGTGCGCGTCACCATCGCTGGAGCACCACTGGACCCTCGAGAGGCAGTCGACGATGACCAGCACGGGACCTGCCGCGGCTCCGCAGCCGCCGCAGCCGCCTGTGCACGTGCCCGTCCTGCTGGAACGGGTCACCGAGCTGCTGGCCCCCGCCTGTGCCGCTCCGGGCGCCGTCCTCGTCGATGCGACGCTCGGACTGGCCGGCCACGCCCTCGCGATGCTCGACGCCCACCCCGGGCTCCGGCTGATCGGCCTGGACCGTGACCCCGACGCACGCGCCGAGGCCGCCCGCCGCATCGAGGCCGCCGGGCACACAGGCCGGGTCACCCTCGTGCCGGCCGTGTTCGACGAGCTGCCCGAGGTCCTCGACCGCCTGAGGGTCCCGGAGGTGCAGGGCGTGCTGTTCGACCTCGGCGTCTCCTCCCTCCAGCTCGACCGTCCCGACCGCGGCTTCAGCTACTCCACCGACGCTCCGCTGGACATGCGCATGGATCCCGCCGGCCCGCGCACGGCCGCCGACGTGGTGAACACCTACCCGCCCAAGGACCTCGCCCGCGTCCTGCGGGTCTACGGCGAGGAGCGGTTCGCCTCCCGCATCGCCGCGGCGATCGAGCGCGAGCGCCTCCGTGATCCCTTCACCACGACGGCGCGGCTGGCGGAGCTCGTCCGGAACGCCATCCCGGCCGCCACCCGGCGCACGGGCGGCCATCCCGCCAAGCGCACCTTCCAGGCCCTCCGTATCGAGGTCAACGACGAACTGGGCGTCCTCGAGCGCGCCCTGCCCGCCGCCATCGAGGCCCTCGCCGTCGGCGGCCGCATCGTCGTGATCACCTTCCACTCGCTCGAGGACCGGATCGTGAAGCAGACGCTCGCGGCCGAGGCCCTCGACCGGACCCCCCACGGCATGCCCGTGCCGCTGCCCGATCACGGACCGGTCCTGCGGTTGCTCACCCGTGGCGGGGAGTCCGCGTCGGACGACGAGGTCGCGGTCAACTCGCGTTCGGCGTCCGCCCGTGTGCGCGCTGCCGAGCGCATCCGGCGGGCCGCGTGACCGCCCGGGCGTCGGCCCGCACCACCTCGACGACCCGGACGCCGGCTCCGGCGACGCGGGGAGGGACGACTCCCTCCCGGACGACTCCCTCCCGGACGACTCCCTCCCGGACGGCTCCCTCCCGGACGGCGACCCCGGCGCGGCCGGAGCTGCGCCTGGTCGCCGGCCTCACCCCGGCCGGTCCCCGCCGGCGGGTGACCGCCGGCCTCGCGTCCGGCCGTGCTCCGTTCGTCCTGCTGGTCGTCGCCCTGCTCGTGTGCACCACCCTCGGCCTGCTGATCCTCAACACGGCCATCGCCGTCGACTCGCTCAAGGCCACCCAGCTGCGGGCGGCGAACGCCGATCGCGCGCAGGAGGTGCAGCGGCTCGAGCGACAGGTCGTCGCGGCAGGTGCTCCCGCGCAGGTCGCCGGTGCGGCCGCGGCGGCGGGTCTCGTCCCCGCCGGCCCCGCCGCGTTCCTGGTCATCGCCCCCGACGGCAGCTCCACGCTCCGTGGCACGCCGGAGCCGGCCGAGGCTCCGCCGGCGCCCTCCACGGCGCCTGCGGCGGGACAGGCGCCTGCGGCGGGACAGGCGCCTGCGGCGGGACAGACGCCTGCGGCGGGACAGGCGCCTGCGGCGGGACAGACGCCTGCGGCAGCTCAGACGCCGGCCGCAGGGACCGCGGGCGGGGGCTGACCGTGTCCACGAATGCCCGAGGGCCGGGTGGTCCTCGTTCGGCAGCTCGGGGCGGCCGTTCCTCTGCTCCGCGGGTCCCACCCGTCCGCGGCGAGGGGCCGTTCACCTCGCGACGCGTGCCGGGCACCCGTCGCAGCGGTGCCGGCCTCTCGCTGGACCAGCGCGGGCTCCGCAACCGCTGGGGCCTGGCCTTCATGATCACGCTGCTGGTCCTCGTGATCGCCCGGCTGGTCGTGCTGCAGGGCGTCGACGGGGCGGCCTACGCCAACGCGGCCGAGCAGGACCGGCTGCGCACCTATCCGATCGCCGCCCTGCGCGGTCAGGTGCTCGACCGGAACGGACAGGCGCTCGCCTACACCGTCGACGCGTCGCGTGTGGTCGCCGATCCGAAGGTCGTCAAGGACCCCGCTGCCGCCGCCGCGAAGCTGACCGCTCTCCTCGACGTCCCGGAACCCGACCTGGTGAAGAAGCTCTCCCAGGACAGCCGGTACGTCGTCCTGGCCTCCCAGGTGCCGCCGGAGACGGTCGACGCCATCGAGGCCCTCGAGCTGTCCGGCGTCCTCTTCGAGGACGACCCGGTACGCCTCTACCCGGCGGGCGCCGTCGGGGGACAGGTCGTGGGCTTCGTCGGAAAGGACGGCGCGGGCCTGGCCGGCATCGAGCAGACCTTCGACGACGAACTCGCCGGCACCGCGGGGGTGCGGCGGGTCGAGGTCGGCAGCGGCAGCAACCCCATCCCGTCCGGCATCGACGAGTCGACCCCTGCGGTCGACGGCGGCACCGTCCGCCTCACCATCGACCAGGACCTGCAGTACGTCACCGAGCAGCGGCTCGGCAAGGCCTGTGCCGACGGCGACACGACCCAGGGCTCGGCGGTGGTCCTGGATGTCGCGACGGGGCAGATCGTGGCGATGGGCTCGTGCCCGGGGTTCGACCCGGGCGCGGCCTCGAAGACCGACCCGGCGCTGCTGGGTAATCCGGCGGTGTCCGACGTCTTCGAGCCCGGCTCGGTGATGAAGGCCGTGACCATCTCCGCCGCTGTGGAGGAAGGGATCGCCAAGCCCGACGAGGTGCTCACCGTCGCTGACAAGATCGACGCCGGTGACCACGTGGTGCGCGACTCGCACGTGCACGAACCGATCCAGTACACCGTCACGGGCATCGTCGCGAAGTCCAGCAACGTCGGCACGATCATGCTGGCGCGCGAGGTCGGCAACGAGAAGCTCGAGCAGTACATGCGGGCGTTCGGGATCGGCAGCACGACCGGCGTCGAACTGCCGGGCGAGAGCCGCGGCATCCTCGAGAAGTCCGCCGACTGGACCCAGAGCCGCGCCGCGAACGTGCCGATCGGCCAGGGCGTCTCCGTGACCACCCTTCAGCTCGCGTCGATCTACCAGACGATCGCCAACGACGGCGTCCGGATCACCCCCCGCATCGTCGAGTCCGTGACCGACCCGGACGGGCGGACCCGTCCCGCCCCGCAGGCCGGCAGGACCCAGGTGATCAGCAGGTCCACCGCCGAGGACATGGCCTACATGCTGGAGGCGGTCGTCGGTGCGGGTGGAACGGCTCCCCGAGGCGCGATCGACGGGTTCCGGGTGGCCGGCAAGACCGGTACCGCACAGCGGCCCAACCCCGACTGCGGCTGCTACAGCGGCGGCGGGTACGTCACCAGTTTCGTCGGGTTCGCCCCGGCCGACGACCCCCGTTACGTGGTGGCCGTCGACCTCGAGCGCCCCACCGGAGCCGGGGACGGCGGTGGCGTCGCGGCACCCGTGTTCGCCGACGTCATGCGCTACGCGCTGACCACCGGCGCAGTGGTGCCCTCGGGAACGCCGCGGCCCGAGTTCACCCTGATCCACACCCCCTGACCGCCCCTCCGACCGCACCCCGGCGAGGCGCCCCCGGTGGGGGGCGGGCGGAGGTGCCCGGACGCACCCGGCGCCGCCGGTAGATTGGAGCCCCGTGACCCCGACCGACGCCGGGTCGTCGCCCCGCGCCGCCGGGGACCGACCGCAGAACCGGCCGCTGCCACTGACGGCTCTGGCCGACCTCGTGGGCACGGCGAGCGCCGTCGCAGCCGGTCCGCCGCCCGGCGAGATCCTCGTCCGGGGCGTCACGCTGGCGTCGGCCGAGGTGCGCCCCGGCGACCTCTACGCCGCGCTTCCGGGCGCCCGCACCCACGGGATCCGCTTCGTCGGCGACGCGGTGGCCCGCGGCGCGGTCGCCGTCCTCACCGATCGGACCGGGCGGGACGAGGCGGTCACCGCCGGCCTGCCCGTCTGCGTCGTCGACGATCCCCGGGCGGTGCTCGGTGCCGTGGCCGACCGGGTCTACGGCGAGCCCAGCAGCCGGTTGAAGGTCGTCGGCATCACCGGCACCAACGGCAAGACCACGACCGCCTACCTGGTCGAGGCCGGTCTGGTCGCCGCCGGGCTCGGCACCGGCCTCATCGGCACCGTGCAGACCCGCACCCGCGGATGGGACACCGAGGGGCAGCCGACCGTGACGGCGATCCCGAGCGTCCGCACCACCCCGGAGGCGCCCGCCCTGCACGCCCTGCTCGCGCAGATGGCCGACGACGGGGTCGCGGTCGTGGTCATGGAGGTCTCCAGCCATGCGCTCGTGCTCGGACGGGTCGGCGGCATCCGGTTCGCCGCCGCGGGCTTCACCAATCTCGGCCGCGACCACCTCGACTTCCACGCGGACCTCGAGGACTACTTCCAGGCCAAGGCGCTGCTCTTCGACGGACGCGCGGCGGTCGACGTGGTCGACATCGACGACGCGGCCGGCGCCCGCCTCGCCGACAGGCCCGATCGGCCCCGACCGGTCACGGTCTCGATCGCCGACGGCGGCGCGGACTGGTGGGCCTCCGACCTGCGGTCCCTTCCCGAGGGCGGATCGGTGTTCACACTGCACGGCCCGGGCAGCCGCAGCTGGCCCGCCCGCCTCCGCCTGCCCGGGCGGTTCAACGTGGCCAACGCGGTCCTGGCCGTCGCGCTGCTGGATGCGGTCGGTGTCGAGGTCGCCACCGCGCTCGAGGGGCTGGCCGGGACAGTCGTGCCG
>JAOPWH010000172.1 GCA_025965795.1 Blastococcus sp. | reverse complement strand
CCGAGCGCGACAGCCGCCGCCGGCAGATCCTCGACGCAGTCGTAGGCAGCGGCCAGCTGTCGGCGCTGGCCTTCTACGGCAAGGGCCGCGATACCGACGTCCGCGCCGAGAGCTTCCGTCGCATGGTCCACCCGCTTCTCGACCGCGGAGTGCAGCGACTGATCATCGAGTCGCGTCAAGGGCGCGATCAGCGCGACCGTCAGGTGCTCATCGAGGAACTCCGCCGCCTCGCCCGACCCCAACCGTTTCGCTACGTGCACCTGCCGCCGCACGGCGACCCGCTTCTGTGGGTCGCCGACGCCCTGGCTTGGAGTGATTCCGCCGGAGGCACCTGGCGAGCGCGCATCGCGGACATCACCGCGGCCGAGGACGTGTCGGCGCCGTAGACAGCGCGAAGCCCGACCGCTCACCGTCCGGAGAGGAGCCGGGCCCACTTCCTGAAGCTCAGCGCGACAGGCAAGCCTCAGTGTAGGCGTCACGGACACGGGCGCGAAGCCCCGCCGGCAGCACACCGCCGGAGCGACCCGACGACTCGCGCCGCCATGCACGAGCCGGGGTACCCCTGGCTCGTATGCGTACCGACCGTGCCCACACCGTGCCCACAAAAGGGCCGTTTCGGACCATCGACGGCCATCGGCGGCCAACCATGAAACCGCAGCTCAGAAGGCGGATCACCGATGATCATGCAGGTCGGCGAAGAGCCCTGAGATACCTCATAATCCCTGGGTCGTGGGAATTCGAGCCCCACCCGTCCCACCGCAGCGGACTCTTGTTTCGGCTGATGCTTGGCGCGCTCTCGGTGACCAGGCACGCGTGCCTGGTCCTGTCACTGCCGCCGGCGAGAGGATGTTCCGCATGAGCGATTCGGCGTGGGGTTGGAGCGCACTCCCCCATACCGGGCAGGTCGAGGAGGAACGCGCGCCAGTCGAGGCGGGACCGGAAGGTGCTCCGTCGCTGCGAGTCGTTGCTCTGGGTGCCCTGTGCGATGTCAGGCCACCGTTGCACGACGAGCGCCGGCAGAGCTTCTCGGTCAGTGAGTTCGCCCTGCTGCATGACGGTCGACGTGTGATCTTGCACGAGGACCGCGGCTTCACTGTCGGTGCCCCTCCCGGTCAAGGCGACGTCCGGGCCTACGAGACCGCGGAGAGCGTCGAGCGTGACGTGCTGAACGTCGTGCTTCCCGACGACGACGACTCCGGTGAGGAGCATCCATGGTCATGGCTGGCGGAGTTGGCCCGCGCCAGCGGGCTGGATGTGACGGCGGACGATCTGCGGGTTCTCCCGTACGAGGTGGTCCTCAGCGATGGCGTGAAACGGTGGCTCCGCGCTTCGTGAGTGTCCCGCGGGAGACTGCGGCGGCCGCGTGCAGCCACCCGCACGCCTCCGACTCAGCTGCCGTACGCGTCGGGCGCGCTTCCCCAGTTGGGCCGGAAGTCGAAGAGCGGTGAGGTCGACACGGGTCGCTTGTTCGCGCCGTCCCAGCGCATCGTCCAGATGTCTCCGATGGGGGGACGGTCGGGAGAGCCCTGGAAGCGGACGAACGCGATTCCTTCGCCGCTCGGCGACCAGTCCGGATTGAAGTTGTTGACCGGGGCCGAACGCGGGGACGTCAGCAGCCGAATCCGCCGCGCACAGTCCTGGTCCGACGAGCAACCCGCCGGCACGGTGGCGATGGCCTGGGCCAGCCCTTCCGGCGCTCCGTGGCCGTACGTCTCGAAAACGATCAGGTTCGCGCCCGGACCGGTGGAGGCGGAGGAGACGACCGGCAGGTCCGCGTCCAGCTGCCAGGACGTCAGCCTGCGTGAGTGCGTGCCGTCGAGGGACATCCGGAAGACCGCGGTGTGGAGGTCCGAGTTGCGAACCCGGACGAAGACGACGTACCCAGCCGGAGCGAACGTGGCTCGGTAGTCCTCGAAGACACCGTCGATACCGGGCTCCGAGAGGCGACGGACGTGCCGGCCGTGGAGGTCCGCGGTCCACAGGACGGCCGACCTCGCGGACTCGTTGGGGCGGTCGAACGGTCCCACGACCCGGGTGAAGACCACGCGTCTGCCGTCCGGCGTCCAGGTCGGGCTCAGGTCGACGGCACACGGATCGGTGCAGCCAAGAGCGACGATGTGCTCGTCGCGACCGTTCGTACGGACCAGGCCCACCCCGGCGGACCCGTCCGAGAAGTCACGTTCGAACGCGACCCATCGGCCGTCCGGGGAGATGGCCGGGTCGATGTCCTGCACGCCGCTGCCGGCATGCGTCAACGTCCGCACTCCCCGACCGGCCGCGTCGGCGATCACGATCCTGGCCGCGCTGAAGTCCGCGTCGACGAACTGTGACCACGCGATTCTGGTGTTGCTCGCCGCGTCGCCTGCCGGATCGGACGTGCCTGCGGCGGCCGGCGCCGCGAACGCTCCTCCGGCGGCCAGGATCAGCGTCAGGGAGAGGACCGCACACCGGGCCCTCCCCCGCGCCGGCCGGCGGGTGACCCTCACACGGGATTGGCCTACGGGTCGCATCTGGAACCCCCTCGGACGAACCGCCTGGAGCGTGCAGCACCGACGGCACAATCCGGCCGAATCCTGCTTCTACGGAATCGGCCGGTGTGTGGCCCAGCCACCCGCCTGCACGTGCACATCGCGTTCGACTGGGAGGCCCGCTGCCAGAGGGCGGCGGACCGCGGCGCGAGCACATAGTGGGCGCGCGCACGGTGCAGCGACACCCTTTTCGCTCCGGGGACGTCGCGACTGCCTGCAGAGCCTTGCTGGCCCTGCCGCCAGAGCCGGGCTCCGGTGACGATGATCCGGATCCACATTCCGATGGCGGCAGCTCGACCAGGCCGGGAACAGACGCGAGCGCAACATCGCCAGGCCGGCGGCGATCAGCCACACACCGGACGAGGATGCGGTCCGGCACCCTCGTCGCGCTGGCGGGCTGACCCTCGTGCGAGGCATCGGGGCGATGCCTCCGCCGCGCCTTCGGCTCCTTTCGACGGGAAAGGAGATCTCAGGTGAGGCCGATGCTCGAGACACCGCCGGCCTCGGTCACCCAACCGGCGCCAAGCGATCCTTCCTTCGCCGAGAGGGTGCCGTTCACGAGCACGCCGATCCGGGTGTCGGTCAACGCGAACGACGAGACGCCCGACGTCTGGACGACCCACTGAGCGTTGAGTGGGCCTTCCTTGACCCGGAGGACGCCGCCCTGGCTGATCCCGATCCGACTCGGGGAGAGCTCGAAGCCGTTGACCCCCGTCGCCTCGGTGACCCACTGCGCGCCGAGCGCGCCCTCCTTCACCGAGAGCGTTCCTCCTTGGAGCACGCCGATCCGCGCGCCCGCGAGCTCGAAGGCGGACACGCCTGACGTCTGGGTGACCCACTGCGCGTTCAGCGGTCCTTCCTTGACGAGGAGGGTGCCGCCGCGAACGACACCGATGCGGTTCCCGGAGAGCTCGAAGGCGCTGACGCCCGTCGCCTCCGTCACCCATTGCGCGCCGAGGCCACCCTCCTTGACCGAGAGAGTTCCGTTCTGGAGTACGCCGATGCGATTTCCGGAGAGCGCGAATGCGGAGACACCCGAGGTCTGCGTGACCCACTGCGCCCCGAGCGATCCTTCCTTGACCCTCAGGGTTCCGGCCTGCACGATCCCGATCCGGTTGCCCGAGAGCCGGAAACTGTTCACGCCCGTGGCCTCGGTGACCCACTGCGCACTCAGCGCGCCCTCTTTGACCGACAGCGTCCCGCCCTGAAGGACGCCGATCCGCGCGGACCCCATGTCCTTCACGTGGATGTAGACGAAGGACGACGTCGGTACGGTCCGCTGGCTGTACAGCCCGGTCAGATTGCGGTTGTACTCCTCGATCGTGACCGTGCCGTTTCCGACGGCCTCGACCCACGCCACGTGCCCGAAGCCGCCGGCGTCGGTCTGCGCGATGGAGCCGACCGCCGGGACTGTGTCGACGCGGTAGCCACTGCGACGAGCCCAGTCGTCCCAGGCATTGGCGTTCCCGACAGCGCGCGCCATCTCGAAGCCGTTGCGGCTGTGCAGACGCCAGGCGACCCAACTCGTGCATTCGCGGTTGTAGTAGCCCCAGGTGTCAACCTTGCTGTCCTGTGCCACGGGTGCCCGCCACACGGACGGATAGTCGTCGACGCCCGCCCTCGCCACGGCGGCCCCTCCCCCGAGAACCAGGAGGAAGACGAGCATCGCGGCAAGGCGACGGAGCGTGGACCGCATGTGATTCCTGTCTACAGCCGTTGGGAACGCGCAGCCTGACAGGCGCACCCCTCCTCGCGGCGACGGCGCGCGAAGACCTCACGAGCACCACGCTCGGCCGCCACTTCAGTGCCCTCGCGTCCCAGGCGCCCCCAGTACGGTCGGACCGTGCGGTCCGGGCTGTCGCTCCCCTGTTTCGGCCGGGGCGTGGACGCCGCCGGAGTGGCCGTCTGGGTCGGCGGCACCTGGCCGGGCACGAGGCCCTTCGTCCGGACGGCACCCTGGGACGGCGTCGTCCCCCATGCGTCTCGACGCGGGCCCGTGACGGCAACCCGGGTCAGAGCCGCAGCGACCAGCTCGACAGCTGCCCGGCCCGCCGGAAGCCGAGGGTCTCGTTGACGGCGACCATGGGCGCGTTGTCCTCGGCGTTGTAGGTGGTGATCCGTCGCACCTGGGGCATGGTGGCGGCCAGCTCGCGCAGGACCGCGGCCTTCAGCAGTGCCCCCAGGCGGTGGCCGCGGTGCTCGAGGAGGACCAGCGTCCCGCTCTGGGAAGCCCGCTCCGGACTGGCGAGCCGCACCGCCAGGTCCGTGAAGGCGACCAACCGCCCGTCCTTGACCGCGCCGGCCGACAGGACCGTCCGGCCGCGAGCGATGTGGGCGGCCTCGTACTCGCGGATGCGCTCGCCGTCCCAGTGCTCCTCCTCCACCGGCAGGCCGCCGTGCGGAGCGTCGGTGCTCATCCGCTGCTCCAGCACGGCGCGGT
>JAOPWH010000166.1 GCA_025965795.1 Blastococcus sp. | reverse complement strand
CGGCGGCGGACGCGCGGCCGGCGGATCAGTGGATCACCGCAGAACCCGGCGTCACAGACATTCCGCCGCGCCCTCCGAGGCTCTAGCCTGCGCGAGTGTGGAGCCCATGACGCAGCAGCCACAGCAGGACACCCTGCCGCGGCTCCCTGCACCGCGACGGGGCCGTGCCGGGCCCTATCCAGGGCCCTACGCCTTCGGATATCCCGGGCCGGACCGGCCCTATCCCGAACCGCGACGCCGTCCGACGGCGGAAGAAGCCGCATCCCAGCCGCCCCCGCCGGCCGCCCTCGCCGCGGGCGTCCTCGGTATCGCAGGGGCGCTCCCGCTCGCGCTCTTCGTGGGCACCGCCGTGGCGCTCGGTGGCCTCTGGGCCGACACCCGTGTGGAGTGGTGGCTCTATCCGCTGCTCGCGGCACCGGTGGTTCAGCTCGTCGGTGCGATCGCGCTGCTCAGCGGCCGGAGCTGGTGGCTCCTCGTCGTGTGCTGCCTGCCGGCCTCAGCGCTGTTCGGCTACCTCCTGTACGTGCTGCTCGGCCGGGGCGACGGCCTCGAGCTCGGCTACTACACCTTCGTGCTGGGCGCCTCGGTGCCGGCCCTGGTGCTGGCTGCCGGGCCGAGCGTGCGTCGCTGGGTGACCGCACGCCGCAGGGCCCGCGCCGCGATCGCGCGGAACGCCGCCGCTCGCGCGGCCGCGGCGCGCTCCGCCGTCCACAACTAGGGGTCCTGCGCTCCGCGGTCCGCGAGTGGACCGACCGCGATCGGGCACGTCGCCCCGCGGGGGGACGGCGCGGCGGGGCCCGCTCCCGATAACGTCGCTGCGTGGTCAACGAGAGCGGCACCAGCGAAGCGGACGTCGTCGTCGTCGGAGCGGGGCTGGCCGGGCTGGTCGCCACCGCCGAGCTGGCCGACGCCGGCAAGCGGGTGGTGCTGGTCGACCAGGAGCCGGAGGCGTCGTTCGGCGGCCAGGCCTGGTGGTCCTTCGGCGGGCTGTTCCTCATCGACTCGCCGGAGCAGCGCCGGCTGCGGGTGCACGACTCCCTCGAGCTCGCCCGGCAGGACTGGCTCGGCACTGCCGGCTTCGACCGCGAGTCCGATCACTGGCCCCGGCTGTGGGCCGAGGCCTATCTGCAGTTCGCGGCGGGGGAGAAGCGCGCCTGGCTCAAGGAGCAGGGGGTCGGCTTCTTCCCGGTCGTCGGCTGGGCCGAGCGCGGCGGTTACACCGCCACCGGGCCCGGCAACTCGGTGCCGCGCTTCCACATCGTCTGGGGCACCGGGCCCGGCATCGTCGAGCCCTTCGCCCGCCGGGTCCGCGCGGCCGTGGACGCGGGGCTGGTCGAGCTGCGCTTCCGGCACCGGGTCACGGAACTGGTCGTCGGGGCAGGTGCGGTCACCGGCGTCCGCGGCAGCGTGCTGGAGCCCAGCGGGGTGGCGCGCGGTGCGGCCAGCTCGCGCACCGAGGTCGCCCACTTCGAGATCTCCGCGCAGGCCGTCGTCGTCACCTCCGGCGGCATCGGCGGGAACCACGACCTGGTCCGCCGCAACTGGCCCGCCCGCCTGGGGCCCGCGCCGCAGCGGCTGCTGTCCGGCGTCCCGGCGCACGTGGACGGGCTCATGCAGGAGGCCACCGAGGCCGCCGGCGCGAGCGTGGTGAACAGCGACCGGATGTGGCACTACACCGAAGGCATCGTCAACCACTCGCCCGTGTGGGCCCGGCACGGTGTCCGGATCCTGCCGGGGCCGTCGTCGATGTGGTTCGACGCCCTCGGCAGGCGGCTGCCGGTGCCCCTGTTCCCCGGGTTCGACACGCTCGGCACACTGGCGCACATCGGGCAGACCGGCCACGAGCACACCTGGTTCGTCGCGACCCACAAGATCGTGGAGAAGGAGTTCGCGCTCTCCGGCTCGGAGCAGAACCCCGATCTCACCGGCAAGGACCTCCGTCTCCTGGCCACCCGCGTCAAGGCCGGTGTCGCCGGGCCCGTGCAGGCGTTCCTCGACCGCGGCGAGGACTTCGTCGTCGCGCCCACCCTGCCCGAGCTCGTCGCCGGGATGAACCGGATCACCGGTGACAGCCCGCACCTGGAGCTCGCGGACATCGAGCGCGAGGTCGTGGCCCGCGACCGGGAGATCGAGCACCCCTTCAGCAAGGACCTGCAGGTCACCGCCATCCGGGGTGCCCGCAACTACCTGGGCGACAAGCTCATCCGCGTCGCCCCGCCGCACCGCATCCTCGACCCGGAGGCCGGACCGCTGGTCGCCGTGCGGCTGAACCTGCTCACCCGCAAGTCCCTCGGCGGACTCGAGACCGATCTCTCCGGGCGGGTGCTGCGGCCCGGCGGGGAGGTCTTCCCGGGGCTCTACGCCGCGGGCGAGGTGGCCGGGTTCGGCGGCGGGGGCATGCACGGCTACCGGTCGCTGGAGGGCACCTTCCTCGGCGGCTGCCTCTTCTCGGGCCGGGTCGCCGGACGGGCCGCGGCGGCCGCCCTGTGAGCGCGGCATGACTGCCGGCGGCAACCCCTGGTCGGATCCCGCGACTCCCACGGAGCCCGGTGCTCCCTACGGCGGTGCTCCCTACGGCGGTGCTCCCTACGGCGGGCCGCCGTACGCAGGTCCGCCCCCGACCGCGCCGCCCCCTCCCGGCCATCCGCAGTACGGCCATCCGCAGTACGGATACGGCCAGCCCTACGGCTACCCGCCGTACCCGCCGTGGCCTGCGGGCGCCCCGTCGCCCTGGGCTCCGGCGGGCCCCCGCCGGCCCGGCCAGGTCGTCGCCTCGGCCGTGCTGGCGTTCGTCCAGGCGGCGCTGGTCGTGCTGGCCTCGCTCTACGTCTGGTTCTTCGCCTCCGTCGCCGGCTTCGCGGTCAGCGGCGGTCGGGGTGGCTACTCCTCGGACACGGTTCGCGCCATGGCCACCGAGGGGCCGCCGCTGGCGGTGGTCCAGCTGCTGTCGACCGTCGTCCTCGTGGCCACCGGAATCCTGGCGCTGAGCCGGCGGACGAGGGGGGTGTGGCTCGGCCTGGTGATCGGGCACGCCCTGCAGCTGCTGATCGCCGGCTACTGGGCGGTGCGGCTGTCCGCCCTGCTGGGCGACCTCGCCGGTCCGAGCTCGGCGGGGGCGCTCGGCACGATGACTCTGTTCTTCGCCGTCGCCCCGATCGTCGGCCTCGGCCTGCTCCTCATCGGCCCCGGACGGCACTGGTTCGACGGGACCGCTCAGCGCTAGGCGGCGGCACGGCACACTGACGGGCATGCCGGCCGATCCGTCCCTCGACCCCGCAGTCGCCGAACTCCTGCGCCACGACCCCTCGGGGCTGATGGCCGCCGTCGTCCAGCAGCACGACACCGGCGAGGTGCTCATGCTCGCCTGGATGGACGACGAGGCGCTGCGCCGCACCCTCACCACCGGACGCGCGACCTACTGGTCCCGCAGCCGGGGCGAGTACTGGGTGAAGGGGGAGACGTCGGGCAACCGGCAGTGGGTGCGGGAGGTGCGGGTGGACTGCGACGGCGACGCGCTGCTGGTGCGGGTCGACCAGGAAGGCGCGGCCTGTCACACCGGCGAGCGCAGCTGCTTCTTCCGCTCCCTGCCTGCCGTCCAGGGGGTGCCCGCGTGAGGTTCGGCGTCACCTCTCCCACCCGCGAGGAGTTCGCGGCGCTCGACCAGGCGGTCATCCCGGTGACCCGCCGGCTGCTGGCCGACAGCGAGACCGCGGTGGGCATCTACCGGAAGCTGGCCGGTAACCGGCCGGGCACCGTGTTGCTGGAGTCCGCCGAGCAGGGCAAGCGCTGGTCGCGCTACAGCTTCGTCGGCGTGCACAGTGCCGGCGTCCTCACCGAGCGGGACGGCGCGGCCGAGTGGCTGGGCGAGCCGCTCCCGGGTCTCACCGACGACCTGCCCACCGATCCGCTGGCCGCCGTCCGCACCCTGGCCCGGCGGCTGCGCTCCCCGCGCGCGCCCGGGCTGCCGCCGCTGACCGGAGGGCTGGTGGGCTATCTCGGCTACGACGTCGTCCGGCGGCTGGAGCGGCTGCCGGACACCAGCGCCGACGACCTCGGCATGCCGGAGCTGGCGATGATGCTGGTCACCGACCTGGCGGTGCTCGACCACACCGACGGCACCGTGTTGCTGATCGCGAACGCGGTGCGGGGGGCGGGGCGGCGGGGCGAGGAATCGGGCGGGTACGACGACGCGGTCACCCGGCTGGACGCGATGGCCGCCGACCTGACCAAGGCGGTGCCGTCCGGGGTGGCCGTCCTGGAGCCCGCCCCGGCGCCGACCGTGGCGAGCAACATGGCGCCCGGGGTCTACGAGGACGGCGTCGAGCGCATCCGCGAGCACATCCGCGCCGGCGACGCGTTCCAGGTGGTCCTGGCCCAGCGGTTCGAGCTGGCGACCGACGTCGACGGGCTCGATCTCTACCGGGTGCTGCGCGCGACCAACCCCTCGCCGTACATGTACCTGCTGCGCTTCTCCGGCCGCGAGTCGCCGTTCGACATCGTCGGCTCCTCACCCGAGGCGCTGGTGACTGTGACCGGGACGTCGGCCGTCGTCCATCCGCCCGCCGGGACGCGTCCCCGCGGCGCGACACCGGAGGAGGACCTGCGCCTGGCGGAAGGGCTGCTGGCCGATCCGAAGGAGCGGGCGGAGCACGTGATGCTGGTGGACCTCGCCCGCAACGACCTCGGCCGGGTCTGCGTGCCGGGGACGGTCGAGGTGCCCGACTTCATGCGGGTCGAGCACTACAGCCACGTCATGCACATGGTGTCCACCGTCGCCGGGACCGTGGAAGGCGAGTACGACGCCCTCGACGTCTTCGACGCCACCTTCCCGGCGGGCACCGTCTCGGGCGCACCCAAGCCCCGGGCAATGGCGATCATCGAGTCGCTCGAGCCGACCCGGCGCGCGCTCTACGCCGGCACCGTCGGATACCTCGACGCAAGCGGCGACATGGACATGGCGATCGCGATCCGGACGGCGGTGCTGCACCAGGGGCACGCCTACGTGCAGGCCGGCGCCGGCGTCGTGGCCGACAGCGACCCCGCCACCGAGGAGGCCGAGACCCGGCACAAGGCCCGGGCCGTGCTGTCGGCCATCGCGACGGCGGAGGGGCTGCGGGAGGTCCGGTGAGTGACTCCGCCCGCCGGGAGCTGACGGCCGCGGTGCTGGGCGCCGCTCTCGCCGGTGGCCTGGCGCTGTCGGCCGCCGGTCAGGGATGGGCGCAGGTGACGCAGAACCGTCCGGTGCCCCTGCCTCCGGTCACCGTCGCACTCACGGGCACCGACGCCGCGCCCCTGGTGTCGGCCGCCGGTCTGGTGCTGCTCGCCGCCGGGGTCGCCCTGGTCGCGGTGCGGGGCGCCGGCCGGGTGGTGGTCGGGCTGTTCATGGCCGGAACCGGCGGGACGCTCGGCTGGTCCGGGGTGCGCGCACTCGCCGGGGGCCTGACGGGGGCCGCTGCCCAGGTGCCGCGCGTCGGTCAGGGCCCGGACCAGGTGAGCGTCGAGGTCACGGCCGCGTGGCCGGTGGTCGTGGTCCTGGCCGGCCTGCTGGGCGTGGGGACGGGGCTGTTCGTCGTCCTCCGTGGCCGGCACTGGCCGGGTATGGGCCGACGCTACGAGCGCCCGGACGCCGGACGCGCCGCAGACGCTCGCGCTCCGCGGCCGCAGACCGACGAGGACCGTGCCCAGGCCGCCTGGCAGGCGCTCGACCGCGGCGAGGACCCGACCGTGCAGGCGCCGTCGCCGGCTCCCGGGCAGCGCTCGGATCCAGGCGTCAGCTGATCTCGATCTGGGCGTAACTGCCCTGCCAGCGCAGCAGCGCCACGAGCGCCGTCGCGGGCACCGACACGCAGCCCGCCGTGGCGCCGCCGGTGCCCACGTGCAGGAAGATCGCGCTGCCGGCGTAGGGAGTGCGGGCGTCGTTGTAGGCGATGGCCTGGGCGTAGTCGTACGCCGGGCGGTTGAGCAGCTCCTCGGCGCTCGTCCACCGGCCGCCCGCGGGCTCGAGCTGCATGGTGTTGTAGTAGCGGGACCTGCTGTCGTCGACCCACACGTGGTTCGCGGTGACCACGGTCCAGGGACGGGGCAGTCCGGGATTGGCCAGCGCACCGAAGCCGTTGCGCAGCCAGTAGAGGCCGGCGGGGGTCCGGCCGTCGCCCTCGCGCTTTGCGGCGGCGCTGATGACGCCGTTGTAGCCGACACGTCCGCTGTAGGGGCCGAGCGCCTGCAGGTAGGAGCCGTCCGCCTGGCGCTGGCAGCCGCGCACGGTCGCATAGCTGCCGCTGTGCGTGACGTCGATGACGCGCGACGCGCTGGCTCCGCGGATGTCGCACCGGACGGCAGCGTCGGCCCGGGGCAGCCCGGGCGAGGCGATGGTCAGCACCAGTGCCACCCCCATGGTCAGCGCCACGGTCAGTCGTCTCATCCGGCCCTCCAGAGGCTTGTCAGGTGGAGGGAGTCTAGGGACGACGCGCCGGAGAGGACCGCAGCCGCGCCCGCCGGGACCGCCCCCCGGCCGGAGGCCGCCTCAGCCGCCACTAGAGTGACACCACCCATCCGGCTGGTGAGGGGACCTTTCTGTGCGACGTCCGGGATACTGCGCGAGCTCGACCCTGAGCCCGCCTGCGTGGACGGCGAAGCCGTGAGCTTGCTCGACGAGATCGTCGCCGGCGTCCGCGAGGACGCCGCCGCGCGCGCGGCACTGCTGCCGCTCGACGACGTCAGGGCGGCGGCGCTCGCCGCCCGCCCGGCCCTCGACGCCCTGGCCGCGCTGCGGGCCCCGGGCGTCGGAGTGATCGCGGAGGTCAAGCGGCGCAGCCCGTCGAAGGGCGACCTCGCCGCCATCCCGGACCCCGCGCAGCTCGCCGGCCAGTACGCCGCAGGAGGTGCCCGCGTGATCAGCGTGCTCACCGAGCGGCGGCGCTTCGGCGGTTCGCAGGCCGATCTGGACGCGGTCCGTGCGGTCGTGGACGTCCCGGTGCTGTGCAAGGACTTCGTGGTCAGCAGCTACCAGGTGCACGAGGCCCGGGCCCACGGTGCCGACGTCGTCCTGCTGATCGTCGCCGCGCTGGAGCAGAACGCCCTGGTGGGGCTGCTCGAGCGGGTGGAGTCGCTCGGCATGACCGCGCTGGTGGAGGTGCACACGGAGGCCGAGGCAGACCGCGCGCTGGCCGCCGGCGCGTCGGTGATCGGCGTCAACGCCCGCGACCTCACCACGCTGCAGGTCGACCGGTCGACGTTCGAGCGGATCGCACCCGGCCTGCCGTCGGACGTGGTGAAGGTGGCCGAGTCCGGCGTCCGGGGCCCGCACGACCTGATCAGCTATGCGGCGGCCGGCGCCGACGCGGTGCTGGTCGGCGAGGGTCTGGTCACGGCCGGCGACGCGCGCCAGGCGGTCGCCGACCTCGTCACGGCCGGCTCGCACCCCGCCACCCCGCGCACAGCGCGCTGAACGGGGACCCCGCCTTCCTCTTCCCTCGCAGGCTCGGGACGGGCCTCTGGACGGGCCGGCGGCGGGCCGCTGCAGCAGGGTCACTGCGGCGCGGGACACTGGGCGTATGACGACCAGTTCAGTGCAGCCGCCCGGGGAACGTCTCCTGCCGGCGCGGCCGGGCTGGCCGGACGCCACCGGGCACTTCGGGGTCTTCGGCGGCCGCTTCGTGCCCGAGGCGCTGATCGCGGCGCTGGACGAGCTGACCGAGGCGTACGAGGCCATGCGGGTCGACCCGGCCTTCCTCGCCGAGTTCCACCGCCTGCAGCGCGACTACACCGGCCGGCCGAGCCCGGTCACGGAGGTGCCGAAGTTCGCCGAGCACTGCGGTGGAGCCCGGGTGCTGCTCAAGCGCGAGGACCTCAACCACACCGGCTCGCACAAGATCAACAATGTGCTGGGCCAGGCGCTGCTCACCAAGCGGATCGGCAAGAGCCGCGTCATCGCCGAGACCGGCGCCGGCCAGCACGGGGTCGCGACGGCGACGGCGGCCGCGCTCATGGGGCTGTCCTGCACCGTGTACATGGGCGAGGAGGACACCCGACGGCAGGCGCTCAACGTGGCCCGCATGCGCCTGCTCGGCGCCGAGGTCATCCCGGTGACCACCGGCTCCCGCACCCTCAAGGACGCGATCAACGAGGCGTTCCGCGACTGGGTCACCAACGTCGAGACGACGACCTACGTCTTCGGCACCGTGGCCGGACCGCACCCCTTCCCCGCCATGGTCCGCGACTTCCAGCGGGTGATCGGTGACGAAGCCCGCGAGCAGTTGCTCGAGCGGGAGGGCCGGCTGCCCGACGTCGTCCTCGCCTGCGTCGGCGGCGGATCGAACGCGATCGGCATCTTCACCGCCTTCGTCCCCGACGAGGGTGTGCGGCTGGTGGGCCTGGAAGCCGGTGGGGACGGCGTGGACACCGGCCGGCACGCCGCGACGATCACCGGCGGCACGCCCGGCGTGCTGCACGGCGCCCGCTCGTACCTCCTGCAGGACGACAACGGCCAGACCATCGAGTCGCACTCGATCAGCGCCGGCCTGGACTATCCCGGCGTCGGCCCGGAGCACTCCTACCTGCACGACATCGGCCGCGCCGAGTACCGCGCGATCACCGATGCCGAGGCCATGGAGGCGTTCGCGTTGCTCTGCCGCACCGAGGGGATCATCCCGGCGATCGAGTCGGCGCACGCCCTGGCCGGCGCGATGAAGCTCGGGCAGGAGCTGGGGCCCGACACGCTGTTGCTGGTGAACCTGTCCGGCCGCGGCGACAAGGACGTCGAGACGGCGTCGAGGTGGTTCGGGCTCGGCGACCGCGAGGAGGTCGACCCCGGTCCTGGGCTGGACACCGGCCAGCAGCCGACCGAGGGCGCGGTCACCAACGACGAGGCGGTCGCCGGACAGGACGCGGGGGAGACGGCGTGAGCGCCCTGGCGGAACGCATCGGTTCGGCGCAGGCGGAGGGGCGCGCAGCCCTCATCGCCTACATCCCGGTCGGTTACCCCGACGTCCCGACGTCGATCAAGGCGATGGTGGCCGCCGTCGAGGCAGGCGCCGACGCGGTCGAGGTGGGGGTGCCCTACAGCGATCCGGGCATCGACGGCCCGGTGATCCAGGAGGCGGTGGACGTCGCCGTCCGGGCGGGGGTGGGCATGCGGGACGTCCTCCGGGCGGTCGAGGCCGTCTCCGCGGCCGGCGCCGTCCCGGTGGTGATGAGCTACTGGAACCCGATCGAGCGCTACGGCGTCGACCGGTTCGCCACCGATCTGGCGGCCGCCGGGGGAGCGGGGGCGATCACGCCCGACCTGATCCCCGACGAGGCCGCCGACTGGATCGCCGCGAGCGACCGGGCCGGCCTCGACCGGGTCTTCCTCGTCGCTCCCTCGTCCACCGAGGCTCGCCTGCGATTGACGACGGCCGCCTGCCGCGGCTTCGTCTACGCCGCCTCGACCATGGGCGTCACCGGTACCCGGGCAGCGGTCGGCGACGCCGCGGAGCAGCTGGTCGCGCGCACCCGCGCGGCCGTGGGCGACAACGAGCAGGAGCTGGCCGTGTGCGTGGGACTGGGGGTCTCGAACGGCGATCAGGCCGCTGAGGTGGCGTCCTTCGCCGACGGCGTGATCGTGGGCTCGGCCTACGTCCGTGCCCTGCTCGACGCCGGGGACGAGACGGAGACCGTGGCCGCCGTGACCCGATTGACCCGCGAACTCGCCGAGGGCGTGCGGCGAGCGGGGGTGCGGGCATGAGCGGCGCCGGCATGACCCTCGCCGTCCTGCCCAGCCCCACCCAGGGCGTGTGGGAGCTGGGTCCCCTCCCGATCCGCGCCTACGCGCTGTGCATCGTCGCCGGGATCGTGGCCGCGATCCTGCTCACCGAGAAGCGCTGGGTGGCCCGCGGGGGAGCGCCGGGCGACGTCCTGGACATCTCGGTCTGGGCCGTTCCGTTCGGCATCGTCGGCGGCCGGCTCTACCACGTGCTCTCCAGCCCCCGCCCGTACTTCGGCGAGGGTGGCCATCCGCTGCGGGCCTTCGCCATCTGGGAGGGCGGCCTCGGGATCTGGGGGGCCATCGCACTGGGCGGGGTGGGTGCCTGGATCGCCTGCCGGCGGCGGGGCATCCCGCTGCCGGCGTTCGCCGACGCGCTGGCGCCCGGCCTGCTGGTCGCCCAGGCGATCGGCCGGTTCGGCAACTGGTTCAACAACGAGCTCTACGGCAGTCGCACGGACCTGCCCTGGGCCCTGCGGATCTACGAGTGGAGCAACGGCGCCGCCGTCCGCGCGACGGACGGCGCACCGGTCGTGCTCGGCTTCTTCCACCCCACGTTCCTCTACGAACTGCTGTGGAACCTGGCCGCGGCGGTGCTGGTCATCTGGGCCGACCGCCGGTTCCGCCTCGGCCACGGGCGGGCCTTCGCGCTCTACGTCGCCGCCTACTGCACCGGGCGGCTCTGGATCGAGCTGCTGCGCACCGATCCGGCGGAGCACTTCTTCGGGATCAGGCTCAATGTCTTCACCGCGATCATCGTGGGGCTCGGTGCGGTCGTGTACTTCCTCGCCATGCGGGGGCGTCCGCGCGAGGTCATCACGCGTGGTGCGGACCTCGCCGCTGCAGAGGGAGCGGACCGGCCGTCCGACGACGCCGTCGACGAGACCGCGCCGGTCCCCGCGGCCCCGGCGGAGGACCCCGGACCCCCTCCGGGTGGTGAGGATGATCACGGGCCGCGAGGTCCCGCCTGAGGCGTTTGCGCAGGCCGGCTCCGGCGTGCGATCGGCCTGCTGGTGCCGACGCGCCGCGACGTCGGATTTGCGGTATGGAACCTGCGTTTCGGCTGTGTACCCTGCGATCAGACCCGCCAGTGATCCTGGCCGGGATCCCACCGTCGGAACCGGGCCAGCGTCGCCCCGCGGACGACAGCCCAGCGGTCACCTTCCGCTTGACTCCGCCGCCCTTTGACCCCCGGCCCGGGCCCTCCGCCCCCGTCCGTGACCTCCTCCGAGGTGCGGCCGGTCGCCGACGACGGGAGTGACATGTCCGACCGCACCGCCCCCGCCGCTCCGTCCATCCCCGCCCGGCCCGCCACCCCGGGCGGAACTGCCGTGCCGTTCTCCGCGGTCCCCGCACCGGTGGGCCTCTACGACCCGGCCAACGACAAGGACGCCTGCGGGGTGGCCTTCGTCGCCGACGCGCGCGGCCGGCGCTCGCGAGCCATCGTCGCCGCCGGGCTCACCGCCCTGCACAACCTCGACCACCGGGGCGCCGCCGGCTCCGAGCCCAACTCCGGTGACGGCGCCGGCATCCTCACCCAGATTCCCGATGCGCTGCTGCGCGCGAGTGTCGACTTCGACCTGCCGCCGCTCGGTGAGTACTCGGTGGGCATCGCTTTCCTGCCGGCCGACGAGAACGAGCGGTCGGCCCGGCTCGACGAGGTCGCGAAGCTCGCCGACGAGGAGGGGCTGACCGTCCTCGGCTGGCGCGACGTGCCGGTCGACCCGGACGGCGCCGACCTCGGCCCCACCGCCCGCGCAGTCATGCCGCACTTCGCCCAGCTGTTCGTCGCCGAGACGATGGCCGCCCGGGCGGACGCCGCGGCCTTCGGCGGGACCGCTGCCCCTCACGGCGTCACCCGGCTGGAGCGGCGCTCCTTCGTGCTGCGCAAGCGGGCCGAGCGGGCGGCGGTGGACGCCGGCAGCTCGCTGTACCTGGTCTCGCTGTCCTCCCGCACGATCACCTACAAGGGCATGCTGACCACCGACCAGCTGCCCGCGTTCTTCCCCGACCTCCGCGACGAGCGCTACGAGTCGGCGATCGCGCTGGTGCACAGCCGGTTCTCCACCAACACCTTCCCGAGCTGGCCGCTGGCCCACCCGTTCCGCTTCATCGCGCACAACGGTGAGATCAACACGATCAAGGGCAACCGGAACCGGATGCGGGCCCGCGAGGCGAAGCTGGCCACCGAGCTGTTCGACGGGCCCGCGGGACCGGCGTCCGAGCTGGGCCTGGACCGGATCTTCCCCGTCACCGCCAGCGACTTCAGCGACTCGGCCACCTTCGACGAGGTGCTCGAGCTGCTGCACCTGTCGGGCCGGTCGCTGCCGCACGCGGTGCTGATGATGATCCCGGAGGC
>JAOPWH010000161.1 GCA_025965795.1 Blastococcus sp. | reverse complement strand
GTCGGCCCCGGCCGCATCGACGACAACGGCAACCGCGTTCCGCTCGACGTGAACGTGGGCGACGTGGTCATCTACTCCAAGTACGGCGGCACCGAGGTCAAGTACGGCGGCCAGGAGTACCTCGTGCTCTCCGCCCGCGACCTGCTCGCCGTCGTGGAGAAGTAGACCTCTCCGCGCTAGCTCCACTGCTCTCTCCGACCGCCCCGGCGACCCGATTCCGGGTCCCGGGGCGGTCTGGGTTGGGCCTCCTCCCGCCCAACCCACCCCCACGCACCATTGAAGAAGAGGTCCGGCATGGCCAAGATCATCAAGTTCAACGAGGACGCCCGGCGCGCACTGGAGCGCGGCGTCGACAAGCTGGCCGACACGGTGAAGGTGACCCTCGGCCCACGCGGCCGCAACGTCGTCATCGACAAGAAGTTCGGCGTCCCGACGATCACCAACGACGGCGTCACCATCGCCCGTGAGGTCGAGCTCGAGGACCCGTACGAGAACCTCGGGGCGCAGCTGGCCAAGAACGTCGCCACCAAGACCAACGACGTCGCCGGTGACGGCACCACCACCGCGACCGTGCTCGCCCAGGCGCTGGTCCACGAGGGCCTGCGCAACGTGGCCGCGGGCGCGAACCCGATGGCGCTCGGCCGCGGCATGGCCGCGGCCGTCACCGCCGTCCAGGCCGCGCTCGACGAGGTCGCCATCCCGGTCGACGACCGCAAGGCGGTCGCCGGTGTCGCCACGATCTCGGCGCAGGACGCCGAGGTCGGCGAGCTGATCGGCGAAGCGTTCGAGCGGGTCGGCAAGGACGGTGTGATCACCGTCGAGGAGAGCAACACGATGTCCACCGAGCTGGACGTCACCGAGGGCGTGCAGTTCGACAAGGGCTACCTGTCGCCCTACTTCGTCACCGACTCCGAGTCGATGGAGGCCGTCCTCGAGGACGCACTCGTGCTCCTGGTCAGCGGCAAGGTCGGCGCGCTCGCCGACCTGCTCCCGCTGCTGGAGAAGGTGCTCGCGCGCGGCGGACAGCCGCTCCTGATCGTCGCCGAGGACGTCGAGGGCGAGGCGCTGTCGACCCTCGTCGTCAACTCGATCCGCACGACGATCAAGGTCGCCGCGGTCAAGTCGCCGTACTTCGGTGACCGGCGGAAGGCCTTCATGGCCGATCTCGCCGTCGTCACCGGTGGCCAGGTCGTCAGCGAGGACGTCGGGCTGTCGCTGGACTCCGTCGGCCTCGAGGTGCTCGGCACCGCCCGCCGGGTGACCGTCGAGAAGGAGACGACCACCATCGTCGACGGGGGCGGGACGAAGGAGGGGATCGGCGACCGGATCGCGCAGATCAAGCGCGAGATCGAGAACACCGACTCCGACTGGGACCGCGAGAAGCTCCAGGAGCGGCTCGCCAAGCTGGCCGGCGGCATCGGCGTCATCCGCGTCGGCGCGGCGACCGAGGTCGAGCTCAAGGAGCGCAAGCACCGCATCGAGGACGCCATCGCCGCGACCCGCGCCGCGGTCGAGGAGGGTGTCATCCCCGGCGGCGGTTCCGCGCTGGTGCACGCCGTCTCGGCCATCGACGGGCTGGACCTCTCCGGCGACGAGCTGACCGGTGCCCGCGCGGTCCGCGCGGCCCTGGACGCGCCCCTGGCCCGGATCGCGGAGAACGCCGGCTTCGAGGGCCGTGTCGTCGTCAGCAAGGTGCGCGAGCTGGGCATCGGTCACGGCTTCAACGCCGCGACCGGCGAGTTCGGGGATCTGGCCGCGCAGGGTGTCATCGACCCGGTCAAGGTCACCAAGGCCGCGCTGGGCAATGCCGCCTCCATCGCCGCGATGGTGCTGACGACCGATTCCGCGATCGTGGACAAGCCCGCGGAGAGGGAGCACGCCCACGCCGGGGGCGGGCAGCACACGCACGGGCACGGCGGCGGGCACGGCCACAGCCACTGACGAAGGACCCCGTCCTCCTCCTCACCCCTCAGGCTCGGGGTGAGCCCCTGGACGGGGCCTGACAAGCAGAGAGGGCGGGTCCGGATTTCTCCGGACCCGCCCTCTCGATGTTCGGGTGGTGTCAGACCCCGGCGGCGACCGCGGCGGGCTCGGCGGCGATCAGCCGGGCGCGCTCTTCCTCGCTCATGCCGCCCCAGACCCCGTAGGGCTCGCGGACCGACAGCGCGTGCTTGAGGCAGGCGTCGATCACCGGGCACTTGCCGCACACGGCTTTGGCCGCGGTCTGCCGCCGGGCCCGGGCCGGGCCCCGCTCACCGTCGGGGTGGAAGAAGAGGGACGTGTTCTCGCCGCGGCAGGCTCCATGGAGCTGCCAGTCCCAGACCTCGGCGACCGGTGTCGGGAGCCTGCGAATGTCGGCCATGTGTCCTCCAGGGCTCACGCGAGCCGGAGGGGGCGTCCGGCTGCTGCATGGCCCCGGTGCCCGAGGCACCCGCACCCCAAACCCGCCCTCTTCGCAACTTTTCGGAAAAAGTGCCGCTCACCCCCCGGGGTGAGAGGTGCTGTTGTCACCCGCTCGTGGCGCTCATGGTTGATCCAGGTCGGACCGACGCCCGGTAGGGGGACACGTCCCGGAGCGGCGGCACGACCTGCGCTGAGGCGGGAGATCCCCACGCGGGGAACCCCCGCCTCAGCGAGACCGGCCGGGCGTAGCCCGGCCGTTTCGGTCCCGGCAGAAGTACTCCGGGGAGAGCGAGGAGCAGGCGTGATCGACGACAGGATGCGCGGACCAGGCAACGGTGCCACCACCGTCTGGGTGTACGACGAGCGTCGGCGTGTCCGCGACGACGTCGCCTCCCGTCTGGTGGCGCTGCCCTTCGTCGGCCGGGTCGAGGTCGTGGCCGACGGCGCCTCGCTGATGTCCCGGCTGGCCACCCGCCGTCCCGACGTGCTGCTCGTCGGCACCCAGCGGGCCGTCGACACGGGTCTGACCGCCGCCACCCAGGCGCTGCGTGCCTACCCCGGCCTGCCCGTCCTGGTGCTCGGTGCGCCCGACGACGCGGAGTCCGTCCGTGCGGCCGTCGCGTTCGGCGCCCGCGGCTACCTCCGCTGGGACGCCAGTGCCCTCGAGATGGGCCTGGGCCTCTCCCGCGTCGGGCTGCGCCCCGAAGGTGCCCGCATCCCGCAGCAGAACGCGCCGGCCCCGATGGGCGGCGTGCCCGCCTGGAGCGGCGCCGCTCCGCTGGCCGGCGCCATGCCGACCACCGTGCGCTCGACGGTGCGCGAGGCCGCTCCGGTGGCGAGCCTGTCCTTGCGCGAGATGCAGGTGCTCCCCGGCATGAGCCAGGGCAAGAGCAACGCCCAGATCGGGCGGGAGCTGTATCTCTCCGAGGACACCATCAAGACCCACGCCCGCCGGCTGTTCCGCAAGCTCGGCGCCAAGGACCGCGCCGAGGCCGTCGCGACGGGCTTCCGTCGCGGCATCATGACCTGATCCGAACCACCGCACACCGAGGGCCCTCTCCGACGTCCGGAGAGGGCCCTCGGCGCGTTCCGGGCTCCCCGGCAGACTGGCGCGGGTGACGGGAACGACGGCATCGCGGGTCCAGACGCTCGGCGGCCCGGCACTGTTCGTCCTGCTCTGGAGCACCGGGTTCGTCGGCGCAAAGTACGGCCTGCCCTACGCGCCACCGTTCACGTTCCTCGCCCTCCGGCTGGCCGTGGCGGCCGCGCTCCTCGCGCTCCTCGCCGCTGCCCTCGGATCAGCACGGATGGCCGCCCGCGGCCAGTACGGGCGGGCGTCCGTCGTCGGCCTCCTCCTGCACGCTGGCTATCTGGGTGGGGTGTTCTACGGCATCTCGCTGGGCGTACCGGCCGGCGTCTCGGCGGTGATCGTCAGCCTGCAGCCGGTGCTCACCGCCGTCCTCGCCACGCGCATGCTCGGCGAGCGGCCCACGGCCCGGCAGTGGCTGGGCCTGGTGCTCGGGCTGGCCGGCGTCGCCCTCGTCGTCGGTCCCGGGATCGTCGAGAGCGGATCCGCCGAGCCGCTCCCGCTCGCCGGTCTCCTCGCCTGCCTGGTCGCCCTGGTCTCGGGCACCCTCGGCACCGTCCACCAGAAGCGGCACGGTGACGGCATACCGCTGGTGTGGGGGACAGCGGTCCAGTACGCCGCAGCCGCCGCGTTGCTGGCCCTGGTCGCGGTCACGACAGAGGACGTCTCGATCCACTGGACGGGTGAGTTCGTCGCCGCGTTCGTGTGGCTGGTGCTGTGCCTGTCCATCGGCGCCGTCCTGCTCCTGCTGCTGCTCCTGCGCCGGGGGAGTGCCGCCGGGGTGTCGAGCCTCTACTACCTCGTGCCGCCGGCCACCGCCGTCGAGGCCTACTTCCTGTTCGGCGAGAAGGTAGGCGGATCGTCCCTGGTCGGCATCGGCGTCACCGCCCTCGGCGTGGCACTCGTCGTCGTCCCGCCGCGCCGGCGGTAGCCGCGACCGGCGCCGGCTCAGTCCTCGCGGGCGTGCTTGCCGGCGCCGTGCTGGCCGGTCGGCTCGTCGCGCTCGGCCATGGCGGCCACGCCGTCGGCGTAACCGCTGGCGTAGTCCCAGCTGACGTAGTCGTCGGGATCGGGGTCGAACGGCGGCTCGTGCCGGCCGGTCTGCCCCTCGTCGAGCAGCTGGCGCAGGTTGGCCTGCATCAGCGCCCAGTCGACGTGGTGCTCCTCGTCGCAGTCGGGGCAGTCGACCACGATGCCCTTGATGCCGGTCGGCTCCAGCAGGGTGCGGAAGACCTCGAGCTCGGCCAGGTCGTCGAGGACGCCGGCTCGTTCCTCCATCGTGAGGGGCGGGGTGCCCGCGTGGTCGGCGGGACCGAAGTCAGGACCGGACGCGTCGTCGAACGGAGTCACGTGCTCCACGGTAACGGCCCAGCAGGCAGAAGACCGCCGCCGGAGCCCGCCGCCTAGGATCAGGTCCGGTCCTCGAGCGCCCGGCCAGGGGTGCCGACCGGATTCTCTGAGGGGTGGCGGCACACATGCAGCCCGACGACCGTGTCCACGAGCTGCCGGCGAAGTTCGCCCCGCTCGGACTCACCTACGACGACGTCCTGCTCATCCCCGGTGCGTCGGACGTCGTGCCGGCGGAGGTGGACACCAGCAGCCGGCTGACCCGCCGGATCCGCATCGCCGTTCCGCTGCTCTCCAGCGCCATGGACACGGTGACCGAGGCGCGCATGGCGATCGCCATGGCCCGCGCCGGCGGCGTCGGCGTGCTGCACCGCAACCTGGCCGCGGAGGAGCAGGCGAGCCACGTCGACCTGGTGAAGCGGTCCGAGGCGGGCATGGTCACCAATCCGGTCACCTGCTCGCCCGGCAACACCCTGGCCGAGGTGGACGCGCTGTCGGGCCGCTACCGCATCTCCGGTGCGCCGGTGGTCGACGACGACGGCGTCCTCGTCGGCATCGTGACCAACCGCGACATGCGCTTCGAGACCGACCAGAACCGGCTCGTGCGCGACGTGATGACGCCGATGCCGCTGGTCACCGCACCCGTGGGCGTCGATCCCGACACCGCCCTCGCGCTGCTGCGCGAGCACAAGATCGAGAAGCTCCCGTTGGTCGACGACGCCGGCCGGCTGCGCGGACTGATCACGGTCAAGGACTTCGTCAAGCGCGACCAGTACCCGCTCTCCACCAAGGACGCCGACGGCCGGCTGGTCGTGGGCGCTGCCCTCGGTGTCGGTGAGGACGCCTACAAGCGGGCCGGCCTGCTCGTCGAGGCCGGCGTCGACGTGCTCGTCGTCGACACCGCCCACGGTCACCAGCGCGCGGTGCTCGACATGGTGAGCCGCGTCAAGGCCGACTTCGGCGGCGACAGCGGCGTCGAGGTGGTCGGCGGGAACATCGCCACCCGCGCGGGCGCGCAGGCGCTGATCGACGCCGGCGCCGACGCCGTCAAGGTCGGCGTGGGGCCGGGCTCCATCTGCACCACCCGGGTCGTCGCCGGAGTGGGCGTTCCCCAGGTCAGCGCGATCCACGAGGCATGGCTCGCCGCCGGCCCCGCCGATGTGCCCGTCATCGCCGACGGCGGGCTGCAGTACTCCGGCGACATCGCCAAGGCCCTGGTCGCCGGTGCCGACACCGTCATGATCGGGGGGCTGTTCGCCGGCGTCGAGGAGTCGCCGGGCGAGCTGGTCTTCATGAACGGCAAGCAGTACAAGACCTACCGCGGCATGGGCTCGCTCGGCGCGATGCAGAAGCGCGGGAACCAGTCGTTCAGCCGCGACCGCTACTTCGCAGACGACGTCCTCTCCGACGACAAGCTCGTTCCCGAGGGGATCGAGGGGCAGGTGCCCTACCGGGGCGCGCTGTCCACGGTGGCCCACCAGCTCGTGGGCGGCCTCCGGGCCTCGATGGGCTACGCGGGCGCCGCGACGATCGCCGAGCTGAAGGAGCGCGGGCAGTTGACCCGGATCACGTCGGCGGGGCTGGTCGAGAGCCACCCCCATGACATCCAGATGACCGTCGAGGCACCGAACTACCGGGGTCGTTGAGATGAACACCCGCGACACGGTGGAGATCGGCCTCAACCGGTTCGCCCGGCAGGGCTACGACCTCGACGAGGTGTCGATCGTCCCGTCCCGGCGCACGCGCGACGTCGACGACGTCTCGACCGCCTGGCAGATCGACGCCTTCCGGTTCGGCATCCCCCTGGTGACCAGCCCGTCGGACGCCGTCGTCAGCCCGGCGACGGCGATCGCGATCGGTTCGGCGGGTGGGCTCGGCGTGCTCAACGCCGAGGGGCTGTGGACCCGGTACGACGAGCCCGCCGCCCAGTTCCGGCGGCTGCGCGAGGCGGCCGGCGACGGCGCCCCGCCGGTGTCGCTCCTGCAGGAGATCTACGGCGAGCCGGTCAAGCCCGACCTGATCACCGCGCGCGTCAAGGAGATCCGGGACGCCGGGGTGACGACGGCGGTGCGCGTCTCGCCGCAGCACACGCTGCAGTACGCCCCGACCGTCCTGGCCGCCGGCGTCGACCTGCTGGTCATCCAGGGCACGATCGTCTCCGCCGAGCACGTGACGAGCCAGGGCGGGGCACTCAACCTCAAGGAGTTCATCGCCGACCTCGACGTCCCCGTCATCGTCGGCGGCGCGGCCAACTACCAGACCGCGCTGCACCTGATGCGGACCGGCGCGGCCGGGGTCATCGTCGGCGTGGGGGCCGACAGCTTCTCCACCGGAGACGCGGTCATGGGCATCCGGGTGCCGCTGGCCAGTGCGATCGCCGACGCCGCAGCGGCGCGCCGGGAGTACCTCGACGAGACCGGCGGCCGCTACGTGCACGTCATCGCCAACGGCCGGATCGAGACCAGCGGTGCCATCGCGAGGGCGCTGGCCTGTGGAGCCGACGCCGTCCAGCTCGGTGAGCCCCTGCGGATCGCCGCCGAGGCACCGGGCGGCGGCGTCTGGTGGGACTCGGTCGCGGCCCACCCGCGGCTGCCGCGCGGCGGGATCTCGCCCGCGGTCGAGCCGGCCGGTTCCCTCGAGCAGGTCCTGCTGGGTCCGGCCGAGACCTCCGACGGGCGGACCAACCTCTTCGGGGCGCTGCGTCGCACCATGGCCAAGACCGGGTACCGCGACCTCAAGGAGTTCCAGCGGGTCGATCTCGTGATCGGTGGTCGGGCGGGCTGATGGACTTCCCGACCGTTCTCGTCGTCGACTTCGGCGCCCAGTACGCCCAGCTGATCGCCCGGCGCATCCGCGAGGCCGGGGTCTACTCGGAGATCGTGCCGTCGAGCGTGCCCGCCGAGGAGGTGCTGGCGCGCAAGCCGGCCGCGATCGTGCTCTCGGGTGGGCCGTCGAGCGTCTACGCGCCGGGCGCCCCGCAGATCGACGCGGCGCTGTTCGAGGCCGGGGTTCCGGCCTTCGGGATCTGCTACGGCTTCCAGGCCATGGCGCAGAGTCTCGGCGGCTCGGTGGCCCACACCGGCGACCGCGAGTACGGCGGCACGCCGCTCACGGTGACCACGCAGGGCCGGCTGTTCGGCACGCTGCCGGTCGAGCAGAACGTCTGGATGAGCCACGGGGACGCCGTCTCGAAGGCACCGCCCGGGTTCACCGTCACCGCCACCTCGACCGGGGCGCCGGTGGCCGCCTTCGAAGACGTCGACCGCAAGCTCGCCGGCGTGCAGTTCCACCCCGAGGTGCGGCACACCGCGCACGGGCAGACCGTGCTGGTCGTCGACTTCGGCGCCCAGTACGCCCAGCTCATCGCCCGCCGGGTCCGTGAGGCCGGCGTCTACTCCGAGATCGTCCCCGGTGACCTGCCGGTCGCCGAGGTGCTGGCCCGCAAGCCGGCGGCGATCATCCTGTCCGGCGGGCCGTCCAGCGTCTACGCCGAGGGCGCCCCGCAGGTCGACCCGACCCTGTTCGAGTCCGGCGTGCCGGCCTTCGGGATCTGCTACGGGTTCCAGGCGATGGCCGCCAGCCTCGGCGGCACCGTGGCCCGCACCGGCGACCGCGAGTACGGCGGCACGCCCCTGACGGTGACCACCCCCGGGTCGCTGTTCGGGGCGCTGCCGTCGGAGCAGTCGGTGTGGATGAGCCACGGTGACGCGGTGAGCGCCGCCCCGCCCGGCTTCACCGTCACCGCCACCAGCACCGGGGCGCCGGTCGCGGCCTTCGAGGACCTCGACCGCCGGCTGGCCGGGGTGCAGTTCCACCCCGAGGTGCGGCACACCGCGCACGGGCAGACCCTCCTGGAGCACTTCCTCTTCGACATCGCCGGGCTCGAGCCCAGCTGGACGATGGCCAACGTCGTCGAGGAGCAGGTCGCCGCGATCCGCGAGCAGATCGGGAACCGGCGGGCGCTGTGCGCGCTGTCCGGCGGGGTCGACTCCGCCGTGGCCGCCGCGCTCGTCCAGCGGGCCATCGGCGACAAGCTCACCTGCGTCTACGTCGACCACGG
>JAOPWH010000150.1 GCA_025965795.1 Blastococcus sp. | reverse complement strand
GGCCAGCTCGAGCCGTTCCCCGACGTCGCGGCCGCGCTCGCGGGGTCGCCACCAGCGCCGCTGGAGCCGATCATCCCCACCTTCGAGCAGACGGAGGACGGCAACTACGCGGTGCTGCCCGACGGCTGCCGGATCCGGATGGTCGTGCCACTTCCATCGTGATCCTGACGGATCACACCGCAGCCAGGTGCCGGTGTCGGTTGCGCTGAGCCGCTTCTCCGGTCCCGGTCGGGGACCCTGCGGGCCCCGCGACCGGGCCACCCTCGCTGCGCTCGGAATCCGCAACACTGCCAACGCAGCGAGGCCCCGCTCCGGTTCGGATCGGGGCCTCGCTGGGCATTGAGGGCTTACCTCGCGCGGCGGCGCAGCCGGTCCTCGTCCAGGACGACGACGGACTTGCCCTGAAGCTGGATCCAGCCGCGGTGCACGAAGTCGGCCAGCGCCTTGTTCACCGTCTCGCGGGAGGCGCCGACCAGCTGGGCCAGCTCCTCCTGCGTGAGGTCGTGCTTCACGCGGAGGCCGTCGTTCTCGCGGCTGCCGAAGCGGTCGGCCATCTGCAGCAGAGCCTTGGCCACGCGGCCGGGCACGTCGGTGAAGATCAGGTCGGCGACGGAGTCGTTCGTGCGACGCAGTCGGCGGGCGAGCACCCGCAGCAGCTGTTCGCCGATCTCCGGGTGCGCCTCGATCCACGGACGCAGGACCGACTGCGGCATCCGCGCCAGCTTCACGTCGGTGACGGCGGTGGCCGTGGCGGTGCGCGGGCCGGGGTCGAAGACCGACAGCTCGCCGAACTGGTCGGAGGGACCCATGACGGCGAGCACGTTCTCGCGGCCGTCGGGAGCGCGCCGGGAGAGCTTGATCTTGCCGCTCACCACGATGTAGAGGCTGTCGCCGGGCTCGCCCTCGTTGAAGACGACCCGGCCGCGGGGTAGTGGAAGCATCTCGAGCCGGCTGGCGACCGGTTCGACCGCCTCGTCCGAAAGCCCTTGGAAGAGCCCGGACTGGGCCAGCACCTCGTCCACTTCACGTTCCTCTCACCACCGATTACACGCATGCAGTAGCGCGCGCGTCCCGAGGGAGTCTAGGCGGCTGTGCTGCCTGTCACCCGTTCGGGAACCGGTGGGGTGCCCCGTCCGAGCGAGTGTCCCGGCTCACAGCACTGCTCGGGCGCCGCAGACGGCGCCGTCAGACCATCGGGGGATTGGTGGACGTGGCCGACTTGTTCCGCCGGCGCCGCCAGCGGAAGAGCGCGCGCCGGATCCCGGAGGAGGTCAGGGTGTCCACCTCGGCGACGGTCGCGCTGTTGAGGAACTCGGTGACCTCGCGCGAGCTCGCCGGCCGACGGAGGGGTTCCTCGACGCGCTCCATCACCAGGAGGAAGGCGATGAGGAGCGGCGGGAAGAGGATCACGCTGAAGGCGACCACGCCGATGTCCGTCCTCTCGCGCTCTCCGGGCCGGGCCCGCTGTCGGTTGCCGAGCATGACACGGCCGGTTCCGGTCAGCCGGGCCGCATACTCTCGACCGCGTGTCCCCGCAGGCCTCCCCGGCGTCCCCGGCGTCCCCGCCCGAGCCCGAGTACGCGCGCCCGGCTCCCGTCCGGCGGCCGACGCTCGCGGCCAGGACGGGCGCGTCGCCCTTCGATCCGGACGAGACGACGCTGGCACGCACCCGCCGGGCACGGCGCATGGCCCGCGAGCTCGCCGCCCTGCATCCCGACGCACACTGCGAGCTGGACTTCACGAACGCCTTCGAGCTGCTGGTCGCCACGGTCCTGTCCGCGCAGACGACGGACAAGATGGTCAACAAGGTGACGCCGACGCTGTTCGCCCGGTACCCCGACGCCGTGTCCCTCGCCGGCGCCGACCGTGTCACCGTCGAGGAGATCCTCAAGCCGACCGGGTTCTTCCGGGCGAAGACGAACTCGGTGCTGGGCCTCAGCCAGGCCCTCGTCGAGCGCTTCGACGGCGAGGTCCCCGGCCGCATGGCCGACCTGGTCACGCTGCCCGGCGTGGGCCGCAAGACCGCGAACGTCGTCCTCGGCAACGCGTTCGGCGTCCCGGGGCTCACCGTGGACACGCACTTCGGCCGGCTGGTGCGCCGGTTCGGCTGGACCGCGGAGGAGGACCCGGTCAAGGTCGAGGCCGGCGTCGCCGAGCTGGTGCCGAAGAAGGAGTGGACCGACTTCAGCCACCGGGTGATCTTCCACGGCCGGCGGGTGTGCCACGCCAAGAAGGCGGCCTGCGGCGCCTGTGGTCTCGCGCGCTGGTGTCCCTCGTTCGGCATCGGCCCGACCGACCCGGAGCTGGCCCTGAAGCTGGTCAGGACGCCGGCCGCCTCGGACACGGAGTGAGGGCACCGCGCGCGGCGGCGCTGCTGGTCCTGGCGCTCCTGGCCGGTGGCTGCACCTCGGCCGCAGGGGGGGACGACGATCCACGGCCGAGTGCGGCGACGACGTCGGTCAGCCACCTGACCCCGTGCCCCCCGCAGCCCGACCGGACGGCCGACGGCCCCGCTGTCCTGCCCGCGCTCGCCTTCGACTGCCCCGGCGGCGGTTCGCTGGACCTGGGGCGGGCACCGGGCGTCCCGACCGTGGTGAACCTCTGGGGCAGCTGGTGCGGGCCATGTCGCGAGGAGCTGCCGGTGCTGCAGGAGCTCGCCGACGCCGCGGGCGACCGGGTGCGGGTGGTCGGTGTGATCAGCAAGGACGGTCTTCCGCAGGCCGACTCGTTCGCCGGCGACGCCGGCGTCACCTTTCCGAGCGCCTTCGACGGTGAGGGGGAGCTCATGGCCGGCCTGGGCCTGAACGTGCTGCCCTACAGCTACTTCCTCGACGCCGACGGCGCGCTGACCTATACGCAGGTCGGGCCGGTGGCGTCGGTGGAGGAGCTGCGCGGGCTGGTCGCCGAGCACCTCGGGGTGGCGCTGTGAGCATGATCGGCGAGAAGGACGACGGGCTGCCCGACTACCTCCGCCGGCTGGTGAGATCGGCCGTCGACCTGCCCCTGCGGCACAGCCTGCCGCGGCCGAGCGCCACCGCGCGCCGCTCCGCGGTCCTGATCCTCTTCGGCGAGGGCCCGAACGGTCCCGACGTCCTGCTGATCGAGAAGTCCGCGCACCTGCGCAGTCACGCCGGGCAGCCGGCGTTCCCCGGCGGCGGCGTCGACCCGGGAGACGACTTCCCCGTCGGCACGGCGCTGCGCGAGGCGGAGGAGGAGGCCGGGATCGATCCGGACGGCGTCCGCGTGCTGGCCGAACTGCCCGAGCTGTACCTGCCGCCGTCGGACCGACTGGTCGTTCCCGTGGTGGCCTGGTGGGACGACCCCCGCGAGGTCACGGTCGGCGACCCGCACGAGGTGGCCCGGGTGGCGCGGGTGCCGCTGGCCGACCTGACCGATCCGGCGAACCGGTTCCGGATCAGGCACCCCTCCGGCTACGTGGGACCGGCCTTCAGCGTCGCCGACATGGTGGTCTGGGGCTTCACCGCCGGGCTGCTCGACGCGATCCTCGACTCGGCGGGCCTCGCGCGCCCCTGGGACGCCACCGACGTGCGTCCGCTCCCGCCGGTCGGGGCCCGGGCGGTCACCCTGCCCGGCTCCGGGGACGACGAGGACGAGGACGACGCCGCCGCGCCGACGGTCGCCGACCCACCGCCGGACGGCCCGCCGACGCGTACCGTTTCGCCCCGATGACGCAGTGGAGTCAAGCAGTGGGGCGTTGGCAGGTGTCCCGCCGAGGCGGGAGTCTGGTGGGCGGGATGGTCCTGGTCGCGGGTGTGCTCGCCGGCTGCGGCGGATCGGCCGAGCCGGCGGCGGCACCGTCGACGGCGGCCGGCGTCGGCACCGTCACCACCGCGGCCGACGGCGTCCAGGAGATCACCCTGCAGACCCAGGACGACTACGTGTTCACCCCCGCTCGGTTCACGGTCGCACCAGGGCGGGTACGGCTCACCGTGAAGAACGTCGCGAAGCAGACCACGCACAACTTCCTGTTCACCCCGGGCGGCGGCCCGGCGACGATCGATCCGGAGATCTCCCTGCTGGCCCCGGGCCAGGACGCGACCATCGACTTCGAGGTCACGGCCGCCGGCAACTATCGGTTCGAGTGCAGCTTCCACACGCAGTTGGGTCAGGTCGGCACGATGACGGTCAGCGGGTAGCGCGATGTCCTTCGTCGACCTCGCGCTGATCGCGCTGGCGCTGCTCTTCGCGCTGTCGGGCTTCCGGCAGGGGCTCGTGGTCTCGGCCACCTCCATCCTCGGCTTCCTCGTCGGCGCCGTGCTCGGGGCGCAGCTCTCCGGACCCGTGGCCGACCGGATCGACGGCTCGAGCGTCACCCGCGTCTTCGCCGCACTGGTGGTGGTGCTCGCGGGCGCCCTCCTGGGCCAGATCCTCGCGGGGGCCATCGGGCGGGCGGTCCGCCGCAAGGTCACCTGGGAGCCGGCCAAGATGCTGGACTCCGTCGCCGGTGCTGTCGTGTCCGCCGCCGCGGTGCTCCTGGTCGCCTGGATGGTCGCCTCGCCCCTGGCCAGCTCGCCGTTCCCCGGCGTCTCCAGCCAGGTCCGCAAGTCCGCCCTCGTCCAGGCCGTCGACCAGGCCGTGCCCGACGGCGTGCGGTCGGTCTACGACTCGCTGCGGCAGGCCATCGACCGGCGCGGACTCCCCGACGTCCTGGACCCGCTGACCCCGACCCAGGTCCGCGACGTCCCGGCCCCCGACGGCTCCCTGCTGAACAGTCCGGTGGTCGCATCGGTCCAGGGCTCGGTGGTCAAGGTCAGCGGGATCGCGCCGTCCTGCTCCCGGCAGATCGACGGATCCGGTTTCGTCTACGCCCCGGAACGGGTCATGACCAACGCGCACGTGCTCGCGGGGGTCGCGGACCCCGTCGTCATCGCCGACGGCGACCGGTACGACGCGACACCGGTCTACGTCGACGACGTCGTCGACATCGCCGTGCTGGACGTCCCCGGCCTGCCGGAGCAGGCGTTGTCCTTCGCGACGAAGGCTGCCGGCACGGGCGACGACGCGATCATCATGGGCTACCCGGGTGGCGGGGACTTCTGGGTCGGCCCGGCCCGCGTCCGCGACCGGGGCGAGATCAGCGGTCCCGACTTCCGCGACACCCGCACCGTCCTCCGCGACGTCTACGCCTTGTTCGGCACGGTACGAGCCGGCAACTCCGGCGGCCCGCTGTTCGCTCCCGACGGCACGGTCCTGGGCGTCGTCTTCGCCTCGGCGATCGACGACCCGAAGACCGGCTACGCCCTGACCGGCCCCCAGGTGGCAGAGGCAGCCACCACCGGAAGCAGAGCGACCGCCGAGGTCAGCACCGGCCCCTGCGAGTAGGCCCCGTCCGGAGGCTCACCGCGACCTTGCGAGTGGTGAGGGGGACGGGGTCCTTGCTCCCTCGCAAGCTCGGGGCGGTGCCCTGGACGGGGCCGATCAGGAGGCTGCCCAGTCCGCGATCGCGCGGCTGACCGTCTCCGGGGCCTCCTCCTGGGGGAAGTGGCCGATGCCTGGGAGTTCCTGCCACTCGTACGCGCCGGCGACGTACCGCCCCGAGCCGCGCGCCGAGCCCACCAGGACGCACGAGTCGAGCTCACCGTGCAGTTGCAGGGTGGGGGCGGTGACCGGCGCGGCCATGCGGCGGGCGTACCGGAGCCCGTCCGGCCGCAGCTGGGAGCGGGCCGCCCAGCGGTGGTACTCCATCGCCCCGTAGGCGGCCTGGGGAATGCGTGAGGCCGCCCGGTACCGCTCCACCGCCTCGGCGAAGTCGGCGGTGGTCGCCCACTCGGGCCCGGCCCACCGCTGCATGAGATCGGCGACGGGGTCGTCGTCGGCGCGGGTCAGCATCCGCTCCGGCAGCCGAGGCAGCTGGAAGCGCAGGGCGTAGCGGGAGGCCCGCCGCTGCACCGGGTCGGCCATGGCTGCCCGCAGCCGCCGAGGGTGTGCCATCGAGAGGACGACGAGCCGGCGCACGCTGCGCGGATGCAGGGCGGCGGTCGTCCAGCCGAGCAGCGCGCCCCAGTCGTGGCCCACGACGACGGCGTCCCGCTCCCCGAGCGCCCGCACCAGGGCGGCGACGTCCGACGACAGGGTCGGCAGGTCGTAGCCGCGCGGCGGCTTGTCGCTGGCCCCGTACCCCCGCAGATCGGGGGCGACCGCGCGGAAGCCGGCGTCGGCCAGGGCCGTCAGCTGCGACCGCCAGGTCCACCAGAACTGCGGAAAGCCGTGCAGGAGCAGGACCAGGGGGCCCTCCCCGGCCTCGGCCACGTGCAGTCCGATGCCGTTGGCGGAGATGGTGCGGTGGGTCCACGGCCCGGGCAGCAGGACGCTGGTCGCGTCGGGGCGGCCGTCCGCCGGACCCGTCACTGGGATGGGGGTTCCCCTCGGTCAGACCTTGTACGACTCGTTGCCGCGGAGTTCGACCCGGCCGTTGGCCACGGTCGGCACGTCACGGTGCCGCTGCCCGGGCGCCTCGCGGTGCGCCACCTCGGGCAGGTCGCGCAGGGTCTCCAGCGTCCGCTCCGGCTTCTCGATGCGCTTGAGCATGCGGATACCGACGAGCGCGGCCAGCCCGGCGATCAGGAGGAGGAAGCCGAACACGATCAGGTAGGAGATCCAGCGCGCGAGCCCGAGCCAGGTGAGGAACTCGGCAAGGGCGATGAAGAAGAAGATCCCGGCGAACGCGGCCATCACGCCGGCGACGCCGAAGAGGCCGACGCTGACACCCGCCCGCTTCGCCGACGTCCCGATCTCTGCCTTGGCCAGCTCGATCTCGCCCCGGACGAGGGTCGAGACGTCGGCCATCGCGCTCTGCACCAGGCTGCCGATGGAGGGCTCCTCCGTCTCGGCGGAAGCGACCAGGGGGGCCGACGACGTCACGCTGTGGGCCACGGGTGGCTCTCCTTCGGTCGTGCTGCTGGGCAGGGCTGAACCGTGCTGGTCAAGGAATGGTGCCGCACGATCGGTCCACGCGCGACGACGCGTCCCCCGAGCGGAGTGGGAGGGGCGCGTTTTCCGCGCCCCTCCCACTCCGCTAGTCCTCCGACGGGGCGGCGGGGAGCTTCTCCTTGATCAGGCTCATGACCGAGGAGTCGGTGAGCGTGGTGACGTCGCCCAGCTCGCGGTTCTCGGCGATGTCCCGCAGCAGCCGCCGCATGATCTTCCCGGACCGCGTCTTCGGCAGCTCCTGCACGACCATGATCTGGCGCGGCTTGGCGATCGGGCCGATGTCGCGGGCCACGTGGTTGCGCAGCGTCTGCACGACCTCGTCGCCGGAGTCCTCGACGTTCTCGCGCAGGATCACGAACGCGACGATGCCCTGGCCCGTGGTCGGGTCGCTGGCGCCGACGACCGCGGCCTCGGCCACCGACGGGTGTCCGACCAGGGAGGACTCCACCTCGGTGGTGGAGATGCGGTGGCCGGACACGTTCATGACGTCGTCCACCCGGCCGAGCAGCCAGATGTTGCCGTCGGCGTCCTTCTTGGCGCCGTCCCCGGCGAAGTAGTAGCCCTTGTCGGCGAACCGCGACCAGTAGGTGTCGGCGTACCGGTCGGGGTCGCCCCAGATCGTGCGCAGCATCGACGGCCACGGCTCGGTGAGCACCAACAGGCCGGTCGAGTCGTCGGACAGCTCGTTGCCCTCGTCGTCGACCACCTTGGCGGAGATGCCCGGGAAGGGCACCTGCGCGGAACCGGGCACCAGCGAGGTGACGCCGGGAAGCGGATTGATCATGTGGCCGCCGGTCTCGGTCTGCCACCAGGTGTCCACGATCGGGCACCGGCCGCCGCCGATGTGCTTGTGGTACCAGAGCCACGCCTCGGGGTTGATCGGCTCCCCGACCGAGCCCAGCACCCGCAGCGACGACAGGTCGAAGCCGGCCGGCACGTCGGGGCCCCACTTCATGAAGGTCCGGATCACCGTGGGCGCGGTGTACAGGATGGTCACGCCGTACTTCTGGATGATCTCCCACCAGCGGCCCCGGTGCGGGGTCTCCGGCGTTCCCTCGTACATGACCGAGGTGGCCCGGTTGGCCAGCGGGCCGTAGACGATGTAGCTGTGGCCGGTGACCCAGCCGACGTCGGCCGCCGTCCAGTAGACGTCGTCGTCGGGCTTGAGGTCGAAGGTCGCCCAGTGCGTGTAGGCGACCTGCGTCAGATAGCCGCCGGTGGTGTGCAGGATGCCCTTCGGCTTCGCCGTCGTCCCCGACGTGTACATGATGTAGAGCGGGTGCTCGGCGTCGAAGGACTCGCAGGTGTGCTCGGTGGACTGCCGCTCCACGACGTCGTCCCACCAGAGGTCACGGCCCTCGGTCCACTCGATGTCCTGCTCGGTGCGCTTCACCACGATCACGTTGCGGACGCCGGGGCTGCGGCCGACCGCGTCGTCGACGGCGGGCTTCAGGGCGCTGGGGGCGCCGCGGCGGTAGCCGCCGTCGGAGGTGATCACCAGGACGGCGCCGGCGTCGTCGAGCCGGCTGGCCAGGGCGTCGGCGGAGAAACCGCCGAAGACGACCATGTGGACGGCGCCGATGCGGGCGCAGGCCAGCATGGAGATCACCGTCTCGGGGATCATGGGCATGTAGATGGCCACCCGGTCGCCGGCCTGCACGCCTAGCTCGGTGAGCGCGTTCGCCGCCTTGCAGACCTCGTCCTGGAGCTCGGCGTAGGTGATCCGCCGGGTGTCTCCGGGCTCGCCCTCCCAGAAGTAGGCGACCTGATCCCCGTGGCCGTCCTCGACGTGCCGGTCGACGCAGTTGTAGGCGACGTTGAGCTTGCCGCCGACGAACCACTTGGCGAACGGGGGGTTGCTCCAGTCGAGGACCTCGTCCCAGTCCGTGGTCCAGGTGAGCCGACGGGCCGCCTTCTCCCAGAACGCCAGTCGGTCGGCCGCGGCCTCGTCGTAGACCTCCGGTCCCACGTTCGCGTGCTCTGCGAGCTCTGAGGGGGGCGGAAAGGTCCGGGCCTCGGTGTCGGTCGTCTCGCTCATGCGTTCCTCCCGTACAGGGCGTCGTCGCTGTGGATCGGCGCCACGGTGCGGCCATCGGACGTGGCCCCGACCACACCGTATGGCTCCGGCGCCGTCCGCGTCACACGGTGCACCGTCAGGGGCTTCGGCGAGACTGACGAGCGTGGACGGCGGGCGGCAGGCGGCGGTGGCCGCGCGGATCCCCGGCGCCGCCGGCCTCGGCCTGTTCCCGCCGCCGTCCGCCCGCGACATCCCTGCTGCCCGGCTCGCGGACGCCGACCGGACGGCGGAGCTGCTGGCCCGCCATGCCGGGTCGCGGCGGGCGACCGACCGGCGGGTGTCGGCGACGGTGTGGTGGTACTCGGCGTCGTCGGTGCTGGTGACCCCGGTGCTGGCGGGCCTGGTGACCGGCATCCCGCTGTCGGCCCGGCTGGGCGACCTCTCCCTGTCGCTTCTCCCCGACGGCCTGCCGGTCGCCGCGGTCGCGACGGCCGCCGGTGGCGAGCCGGCGGCCGACCTGCGCACCTCGCTGGCCGCCGTGGTCGGCGCCCTTGCCGAGGCGGGTCGCATGCGGGAACGGCCGCTCTGGGCGATCGCCACCGACTCGATCGCCAACCGGCTGCTCGACCTCGGGCGGGCGACCGGCGACGTGCCCGCGGCCACCGCGCTGGCTGCTCCGCTGGCCGACGCCATCGGTGCGCCCCTGGCGATGCCGCGCTACGTGGACGTCGGCCGCGCCCGCTTCGTCCGTCGCGCCTCGTGCTGCCTGGTCTACCTGACCCCGCACGGGTCGCTGTGCACGTCGTGCCCCCGCCGCACGCCTGCCGAGCGGGTGGCTCTGTGGGAGGCCGCCGCCCGCTGGTTCTAGAAGAGGGGTGGATGCGGCTCGGACAGCGGTGACCCGGCGGCGGCGATGCGACGGGCAGAAGGGCACGCACGACCGACCGGGTGACTCCCCGGGATCAGGGCAGAAAGATCATCGAGTCGCCGAACTCGTGCCAGAGGTAGTGCTCGGCGACCGCGGCGGAGTACGCCGTCGCGACGAGGTCTGCTCCGGCGACCGCCTGCAGCAGCAGGAGGTGGCTGGCCTCCGGAAGGTGCAGGCCGGTGATGAGGCCGGTCACGGCACGGGCCGGCCGATCAGGCCCCAGCACCAGATCCGTCCAGCCGCCTGCCGCCCGGGTGACGCCGTCGTCCCCGGTGGCCGACTCCAGCGCGCGGGTGACGGTGGTGCCGACGGCCACGACCCGCCGTCCCCCCTGGCGCGTGCTGTTCACCAGGCGGGCGGTGACCTCCGGTACCCGGAACGGCTCCGGCGCAGGGGGCTCGTGCGCCTCGGGACTGGAGACGCCGGTGTGCAGGGTGAGCGGAACGACCGGGATGCCGCGCGCCATCAGGCGGACCAGCAGCGCCGCGGTGAAGGGGCGTCCGGCGCTGGCCATCTCCGCGCTGCCGCCGGTGCCGACGTCGTCGGCGTAGACGTTCTGGTAGTCGGCCAGCGGACAGGCGCCGTCGAGGTAGCCGTACGTGATCGGCCGGCCGTGCCGCCGCAGGTAGCCGGTCGGCGGAACCATGGGGTCGGTGTGGGCCCGCCACAGCCGGGAGGGCCGGGCCGGATCGGGGAATCCGGCGAGCAGCGTCACCCTGACACCCCCGGGGAGCGCCAGGACCGTGCCGGGCTCCACCCCCAGGTCGGGCCCGGAGTTGTCGGGACGGCGCAGCTCGACCACCCAGTCGCCGTCGTCGAGGGCGGTCGAGACGTGCAGCGGCGCCAGCGTTCCGTCGGCCCGCCGGGCCTCGAGGCGGGCCGGCAGCGTCCGGGACGTGTTGACGACGACGAGGTCGCCGGGGTCGAGCAGGTCGGGGAGATCCCGGAAGCGGGCGGAGGTGATCCCGGCCCGCCCGACGGCCATCAGCCGCACCTCGTCCCGCGCGAGGCCCCGCCGTTCCGGCGGCGCCGACGCCTCGGCGTCCGGAGGCAGGGCGAACGTCATCGTCCGACCTCCGCGGGGACGAGGTCCGCGGCCCGGTACCGGCCGCTCGGGTGATCGCCCTCGATCAGCGCGAGCAGCGCCGGGATGACGGTCTCGGGGGCGGGCCGGTCGCTGACGTCCTCGCCGGGGAACGCCGCCTGGTGCATGTCGGTGGCCATGTCGCCGGGGTCCACGGCGTGGATGCGCAGCTCCGGCTCCTCGACCGCGAGGACGGCGGTGAGCTGGTCGAGCGCCGCCTTGCTGGCCCCGTAGCCGCCCCATCCGGCGTAGGCCTCGACCGCGGCGTCCGAGGAGATGTTCAGGATCCGCCCGCCCGCCCGTCGCAGCGCCGGTAGGGCCGACCGGACGAGCGCCAGCGGGGCCACGACGTTCACGTCCAGCACGTGCGCGAACTCCTCGGGGAGCAGGTCGGCCAGGTGCGGCAGGGGGCTGGGGCCGAGTGCGCCGGCGTTGTTGACCAGGAGGTCGAGACGGGGTCCCACCGCCGCGGTCAGGGCGCTGCGGTGACCGGGATCGGCGACGTCCCCGGGGAGTGCCGTGACCAGCTCGGGGCGCGGCATGGCACGCACCGCGGTGGTCAGCCGGTCGGCGTCGCGACCGTCGACGACGAGCCGCCAACCGCGGTCGTTGAGCGCGAGGGCCAGCGCCCGGCCCAGACCGCGGGAAGCGCCGGTGAGGAGGGCGACGGGGGTGTCGGAAGGCGTGTGCATGCGCCTACCCTCGGACTTGAAGTGGACTTGAGGTCAAGGGGCCGGGAATGGAACTTCTGCCGATCGGGACCGTCGCTGCCCGCTCCGGCATGGCGCCGTCCGCCCTGCGGTACTACGAGGACCAGGGGCTGCTGCCCGCCTCGTCCCGAACACCCGGCGGTGCCCGGCGCTATCCCCGGAGCGTCCTCCGACGGCTCGCGGTCATCCGGGCCGGACGCAACGTCGGGCTGTCCCTGCCGGAGATCCGCGCGGCCCTCGCCACGCTGCCCGAGGACCGACCCGCCACCGCCGCGGAGTGGGCGGTGCTGTCGATGGGGTGGCGCGACCGGCTCGACGAGCAGATCGCCGCGCTGACCGAGCTGCGCGACGGGCTGAGCTCGTGCATCGGCTGCGGATGCCTCTCGCTGGCCCGCTGTGGGCTGTTCAATCCCGGGGACGCCGTGGCCGCGGAGGGCCCGGGGGCCCGCCTGCTCCCGTCCGCCTTGCGCCGGACGCCGCAGGGCGGCTGAGCCGCTCGCCGCCGGGGCCGCACCGGGAGATGATCCTCGACGTCGGCACGCTTCCGGGAGGGTTCATGACCGTCATGCCTGTGGCGTTCTTCGGACACGGCAATCCGATGAACGCACTCGAGCGGAACCGGTACACCGACGCCTGGCGCGCCTTCGGCCGGGCGGTGCCGCGTCCCCGGGCCATCCTCGTCGTCTCCGCGCACTGGTACGTGCACGCCACCGCGATCACGGCGATGCCCCGGCCGCGGACGCTGCACGACTTCTTCGGCTTTCCGCAGGAGCTCTTCGACGTCCGCTACGACGCGCCGGGACTTCCGGAGCTCTACGACGAGGTCGCCGACATCGTGCACCCGACGTGGGTCGGCGCCGACCTCGACAGCTGGGGCATCGACCACGGCACCTGGTCGGTGCTGATGCACGCCTTTCCGGACGCCGACATCCCGGTCGTGCAGCTGTCGATCAACGCGCTCAAGCCCTTCGACTACCACCTCCAGCTCGGCGCGGCCCTGGCTCCGCTGCGGGAGGACGGCGTGCTGGTGATCGGCAGCGGCAACGTGGTGCACAACCTCGGCGGAGTGAGCCGGGCACTGCCGGACGCCGGGTTCGACTGGGCGCAGCGCTTCGACGAGCAGGCCAAGGAGATGATGCTCACCGATCCGACCGAGGTGGGCCGCCTGGACGGGCACCGCGACTACGACCTCGCCGTTCCCACGCCGGACCACTTCCTGCCGCTGCTGTACGTCGCCGGCGTCGCGGGGGCGACCGGCACGCCCGCGGAGGTCCTGGTGGACGGGTACTCCTACGGATCGCTGTCGATGACCGCCTACACGGTCGGCATGAACCCGCCGCAGGTGTCGGGTGCCGGTTTCGCCGCGCCGCTGCCCGACGGCCCACCTCCGGACGGCGCCAACATCTGACGCCCACCGGCTCGACGCGGGGTCACGACGTTCCCGCGGGAACGCTTCTCGGAGGACTCGTCCGGAGCGGCGTCCTCCTTTCCCGTTCCGATCAGGTCCTGGAACCGCGGGCAAGGGGGTCGGCCCCGTCGCTCTGCTGAGACGTCGGCAGCTCAGCCCGGAGCGCTGACCCCGGTCGCCCCTCCGGGCGCGGCCAGGCCGACGACGTCCCCCACCACCCACACCGCCGGCGGGCGGACCGCCTCGGCGGTCATGGTCCGTGCCAACCCCGCGAGGGTCGTGCGCACCGTCCGCTGACCGGGCAGCGACCCGTCGGAGATCACCGCCACGGGGGTCTCCGCCGGCCGGCCGTGCTCGACCAGCGCCGCGGCGATCGCGGGTGCGGTGTCCACGCCCATGAGGACCACGATGGTGCCGCGGAGCCGACCCAGCGCCGTCCAGTCGACCAGCGACTGCGGATGGCCCGGCGGCAGGTGCCCGGAGACGACGACGAACTCGTGGGTCAGTCCGCGGTGGGTCACCGGGATGCCCGCCAGCGAGGGGACGCCGATGGCGCTGGTGACCCCCGGGACGACCTCGACCGGGATGCCGGCGGCGACGCAGGCCTCGAGCTCCTCCATGCCCCGGCCGAAGACGAAGGGATCGCCGCCCTTGAGCCGGACCACGCGCCGCCCGGCCAGGGCGTGCTCGACGAGCAGCGCGTTGATCTGCTCCTGCGCCATCGACCGGCCGCGGGGCAGCTTCGAGGCGTCGATGACCTCCACGTCGGTCGGCAGGGAGGCCAGCAGCGACAACGGCGCCAGGTGGTCGGCCACGACGACGTCGGCCTGCGCGACGGCCCGCTGCCCGCGCACGGTGATCAGACCCGGATCGCCGGGCCCGCCGCCGACCAGCACGACGGTTCCGGTGCGGCCGCCGGGAGGGATCCGGGAGGCCCGGTCGGCGATGCTGCCGTCGGTCAGCCCGGCGACGACGGCGTCCCGGACCCCGATCGCCCGCTGGGGGTCGCCGCCCCCGTGCACGCCGACGACCAGGTCGCCCTGCCGGCCCACCGCCGGGGTCCAGACGCTCGACGCCGCCCGGTCGTCGGCCCGCGCGCAGAAGATCCGGCGGCGCTCGGCCTCCTCGGCGACGGCGGCGTTCACCGACGGATCGTCGGTGGCCGCCACGGCGTACCAGGCGCCGTCGAGGTCGCCGGCCTGATAGCGGCGCCGGATCCAGGTCAGGGAGCCGGGTGCGACCAGGGCCTCGAGGGCCGGGGTCACGTCCGGGCTCACCACGGTCACCCGGGCACGGGCGTCGAGCAGCCCGGCCACCCGGCGGTGGGCGACCTGGCCGCCGCCGACGACGACCACGTGCCGGTCGAGCAGGCGCAGCCCGACCGGATAGACCGTGCCGGACGCGGGGTCGACGGGCGTCGCGTTCATCGGCGGACGCCGGCGATCGGGGCGGGATCGGTTCGCAGCGGATCTCCTCGGGACGGGTGCACGGTCAGGATCGCAGCGACCGTGCCGCGTGCGCACGGGAGGGGCGTGCCGGCCCAGGGCAGAGTAGGGGCCGGACGGCGACGGGGGCAGGGGTCGGATGGGCGGCAGGGGACGTCGGGCGGAACTTCTCGACTGGGTGGTCGTCTCCGCCGGCGCCGTCGTCGTGGGGCTCGTGCTGGAGGCGATCGGAGTTCCGTCGCCGGCGCTCTTCGGCGGGCTCGTGGCCGGCCTGGCCCGGGCGCTGGCCCTCCCGACGCGCCTCGTCCTGCCACGAGCCGCCTCGACGCTGTCCCAGGCGGTGATCGGGGTGGCCATCGGCGCACTGCTCCAGGTGCGGACGCTGGCGGCGGTGGCCGAGCACTGGCTGCCGGTGCTGCTCGTCGTCCTCGGCACCCTGGTGCTCAGCCTGGCCGCCGGTCAGCTGCTGCGCCTGCAACCCGGCATCAGCCCGGTGACCGGCGCCTTCTCGATGATCGCGGGCGGAGCCTCCGGGATCACCGTCGTCGCCAACGAGCTCGGCGCGGACGAGCGGATGGTCGCCGTCCTGCAGTACCTGCGGGTCCTGCTGATCGTCGTGCTGATGCCCGTGGTGGCGACGACGGTCTACGGAGCCTCGTCGGCCGACGCGCAGCCCTCGGTCGCCGGACCTGACGCCGCCTGGCCGGTTGACGCGCTGTTCACGGCGGGTTGCGTCGCCGTGGGCCTGGCCGCCGGCCGGCTCAGCCGGGTTCCGCTGGCCTCGCTGCTCGGTCCGTTGATCGTCGCCGCGGCGGTCGACCTCGGCGGTCTGATCCCGGGAGTCGAGGTGCCCGGCGCGCTGCAGAGCGCCGCCTTCCTCGTCATCGGGCTGCAGGTCGGCATCACGTTCACGGTGCAGAGCCTGCGCACGGTCGGGCGGGCACTGCCGCTGGCCATGACGCTGATCGCCGTCCTCGTCGTGGCCTCGGGCGGGCTCGGCATGGTGCTGAGCGCGACCGCCGGTATCCGTCCGCTGGACGCCTATCTCGCCACGACGCCGGGTGGGATGAACGCCGTCCTCGCCACGGCGACGGGCAGTGGCGCGGACGCGACCTTCGTGCTCGCCGTCCAGGTGCTGCGGCTGTTCGTGATGCTGCTCAGCGCGCCGCTGGTCGCCCGCTGGCTGAAACGGGTCTGAACGGGTGAGTCAACGCGCTTACCCTTGTCGGGGCCGCGGAACGATCGAGGAGGACCGACCTGTCCGAGAACACTGGCGCCGGCACGGACGCCGATCCGGGAGCTGCCGACAGGCAGCCCGGGAGCGGCGACGCCGTGCTGCTGTTCGTCGGCGGCCCCCTCGACGGCCGGGTCGAGATCCGGTCGGCGGAACTGGGTGCGCCGTTGCCGACGATCACCCACGTGCATCTGCACGACGGCCCCAAGGTGGTCCACCGCTACGACCTCGAGCCGCTCACCGACGAGGCCGTCGTCTACACCGTCCGTCCACGGGCGCGGAGGAACACCAGGGACACCTCCGTCGCCGACTGAGGCTCACCAGCCCTGGACGCGCCGGGCCTCGGCAACCACCCGGTCGAAGCGCTCCCGGTCCAGCGCCGCACCCTCCCGGCGGACGGCGGCTGGATCGAGCTCGAGCAGCCGGTCCAGTCGCACCTCGCTGGCCCGCCCGCGGGAATCCCACGCGCCCGAGCCGAGATCGGTCCAGATCCGCCCGTGGCGCGCCTCGTCGTCGGCGTCGGCGTCGTGGTCCTGGCTCGACAGCAGCAGGCCCAGCAGGTCGCCGCCGCGTCGTCCGATGACGAGGACGGGGCGGTCCTTGCCGCGCCCGTCGTTCTCGTCGAAGGGCACCCAGGTCCAGACGATCTCGCCGGGGTCCGGGCGGCCGTCGGCCCGGGGCCGGTAGGCGACGTCCGGGCCGGTCCGGCCCCCGGCCGACGGCGCGGGTGGCTCCGCCCGCCGCAGCAGGCCGGCCACCCGGGACATCCAGCGGCGGACCTCTCCCTCGCGTGTCATGACCGCACCGTACGGATTTTGTGACATCCGGCGGGCCGCTCACCTGTCACATGTGACACATCGGTACCATCTGGTCACGGAGGGGGTTCGGACTGCCGATGAGCGGGCACTTGGTGCCCACGGGGCGTCCAGCCGGGCCCTCCAGGAGAGGGGGACTCCATGACATCGGCCGAGCCAATGCGACCCGCCGTCCCGCGGACGTTCGAAGCGACGGCGAGCGTGCTCGCCGCCTTCCAGTTGGTCGAGGACGCGCACTACCTGGGCAGTGACCGCAGACCCCGGCGGCACCGGGCCCGGACGATGGCCGAACGGGCCGTCGCCGACCGCAAGCTGGCCCGGGCCCTGCGCGCCAGTTAGCCGGCTCCCCGCTGAGCTCGCCAGGGGTCCGGAGACGGGGACTTCTTCAGGCCACGCAGAACTCGTTGCCCTCCGGATCGGCGAGCGTGACCCAGGTGTGCGGTCCCTGTGCGCCGCGCCAGAGTTCCGTCGCCCCGAGAGCCAGGAGCCGGGCCACCTCCGCCTCCTGGTGCTCGGGCCCGACGCGGACGTCGAGGTGCATCCGGTTCTTGACCGTCTTGGCCTCGGGCACCAGCTGGAAGAGCAGCCGCGGCCGGCCCGGCTCGGGCGAGTTCAGGGCCGCCCCGGTCGCCCACACCAGCGCGCCCCGGTAGCGCCGCGTCTCGTGGGCCGGCGCGTGGCCGGCGTCGACCATGCGCTGGATGAACGCCTCGTCCTGCGGCTCGACCCGCCAGCCGAGCACCTCGGCCCACCAGTCGGCCAGCACGTGCGGATCGGAACAGTCGACAGCGACCTGGAAGTCGTAGGCCATGGCCGCACCGTAGGACAGGGGACCGACGACAGCCGCCCGCGTGCTCAGAGCTCTTCGGCCAGTCCCGCCCGCAGCTGCGCCTCGTCGGGCACGGTGGCGTCGCGGCAGTGGTCGCGCAGCACCTGGGAGAACGGCGGGAACACCGACCGGTCCACCCTCCGCTCCGGGTCCCAGAGGCCCGATCGCATGACCGACTTCGAGCACTGGAAATAGGCCCGCCGCACCTGCAGCACCAGCACCGAGAGCGGAGGCCGGCCGAACTCGGTGAAGTCGATCCCGAGTGCGTCGGGACCGACGAGGGTCGTGGTGCCGAACACGCGCAGGGTCTCGTCGATGCCGGGCACGAAGAACATCAGCGCGGCCCGCGGGTTGGCGGCGAGGTTGGTGAGGCTGTCGACCCGGTTGTTGCCCTGCCGGTCGGGCAGCGCGAGCCGGTGCTCGTCGAGGACGTGGACGAAACCGGGGTCACCGCCGCGGGGGGAGACGTCCGGCCAGCCGTCGGCCGAGGCAGTGGCCAGCGTGGCGAAGGGGGCGAGGCCGATGAAGGCGGTGCAGTGCCCGTCGAGCCGGTCGATCACCTTGTCGAGGACCCGCTGCGAGGCCGCCCGGTAGCGGGGCAGGACCGGGTCGCCGGTGACCGGCGCGGGGGCGACGTCTGCATCCATGCGCCGACGGTATCCGGGCGCCCCGATACCGTGCCGTCCCGTGCCGCCGGTCTGGAGTTCCCCCGTCCGCTTCATCGAGTGCGATCAGCAGGGCATCGTCTTCAACGCCCACTACCTGGTGTGGGCCGACGAGGCCGTGAACGCCTGGTGGATCGAGCGCCGCGTGCCCTGGGAGGCGCTCAACGCGCGTGGGCTCGAGTACGTCGTGGTCGCCAGCTCCCTGGAGTGGCGGTCGTCGGCCCGCTGGGGAGACACGGTCGACGTCGATGCCGACCTCGACTCGGTCGGGCGCACCAGCCTCGCCGTCCGGTTCACCGTCCGGGTCGGGGAGCGACTCTGCTGTCAGGTCCGCACCACGTACGTGTGCACCGCGGACGGCGTGCCGGTGCCGTGGCCGGACGACGTCCGGGCGCTGATCAGCGGGGGCTGATCGCCCGGTCCGACGGGCCGCCCCATCCGGCCTTCTCCTGCCAGGAGAGCTCGGCGATCGCCTCCATGATCCGGTCGGTGACATCGCGGCGGGCTCGGTTGTTGCCCGCCTTGCCCTTGTGCTCGGGGAAGGTCAGCGGCTGTCCGAACGTGACCGAGAAGCGGTGCGGTCGCGGCCAGCTGGCGCCGATGGGCTGGATCCGGTCGGTGCCGGTGATGCCGACCGGAACGACGGGACAGTCGGCGGTCAGCGCCAACCAGGCCACTCCGGTCTTGCCCCGGGCCAGCCGGCCGTCCTTGGAGCGGGTGCCCTCCGGGTAGATGCCGAAGCCGCCACCGGCCTTCAGCACGGACATCGCGGTGTCCAGCGCTTCCTGGGCGGCCCGGTGCGTCTGGCGCTCGACCGGCAGGGCGCCCAGCGCGGTGAACCACGTCTTGATGAACCAGCCGCCGATGCCCGAGCCGGTGAAGTACTCGGCCTTGGCCAGGTACCCCACCCGGCGTGGCGACATGAGTGGGATCGCCATCGAGTCGATGAACGACAGGTGGTTGCTCGCCAGGATGAACGGGCCCTCGGCCGGCACGTTCTCGCGGCCGACCACGCGCGGGCGGAACAGCAGGAAGAACAGCGGTCTCAGTACGAACCGGCTGACGAGGTAGATCACGCCGCTCCCCCTCCTCGGCGTCCGCGGTGCCGAGGAGGCAGCACGGGCCGCCCACGCGGCGGCACGCGCATCATCCCGAACGACGCGCGGAAAGGCGCAGGCAGGTCACCGGCCGCCCAGGACGAGGGCGCGCCGGTGGCTGCGGATCAGTGCCCCCGTCGCGTCGGGGGGCAGGCGTCACGGACGATCGCCCGAACGTCCTCGGGCAGCTGAGCGTGCCCGGCGGCGGCCTCGGTGATCGACTCGGCGACGTCGCGCACCTTCCGGTGGGTGTGGCTCGAGATGTGCGCCAGGAGGTCGAAGGCGACGGAGTCGCTGCAACTGGTCAGCAGCATGAGGATGCCCTTGGCCTGCTCGATGGCCGCCCGGCTGGCCATGGCGGCCCGCATCTGGCAGATCTCGGTCTCCAGGGCATCCGAACGCCCGTCGAGCCCGTCCGGGGGAGGGCAGTCGGTCAGGTCGAGCAGGATGCCCGCGACCGCGGTGACGGTGCCGTCCGCGTCGGTCTCCGGCTCGCCGAGCAGAACCGCCCCGCGGTGCGCGCCGTCCGCTCTGACGATGCGGATCCGGAGAGTGAAGGGGCGGGCCTCGGTGCATGCACCGGTGAGTCCGGCCAGGGTTCGGGCGCGGTCCTCCGGGTGCAGGTGCCCGAGCAGCAGTTCGGTCGTCGCCTCCGGGCCGTCGGCGGGCAGCCCGTTCAGGGTGAACATCTCCGGCGACCACCACCAGGTGCTGTCGGCGACGGCGTAGCGGTAACGGCCGGCCAGCCGTCGGGTCACGGGAACGGCCCGCTCCTCGCGGGGAGGAGGGGCGGCTGACTGCTCGGTGGGTGAGCCACCTCGCACGGGAAGGCTCGGGCCGCGTTCTCGGGACAGTGTCGGGAAGGACATGCCGTGCTCCTGCCAGAGGCGCGCACCGGCGGACCGGCGGGACCGCGCCGTGGCTTCGACGCACTGTCCACCGGCGGAGGGGCCGGGTGCTCGGATGACCGGGACGCTACGGCCCCCCCTGCCGGGTCGCACGGTGCGAAGGCGACCGGATGTACGCGACGGATTCCGCGACATGCCGATGCCCCGTCGCGCCGTGACGCCTCGTGGTCACGGGCCGACGGACCGCTCCGGTACGAGGCGGGGACGCAGTTCTAGGATCAGCGCTCATGCGCCTGCCCGGCCGTTACGACGGCGTCGCCCGGCCGATCGTCACCTACGGCAGCAACCCGGTCCTGCATCGGGCCTGTGCGCCGGTGACCGAGTTCGACGAGGGGCTCCGCCGTCTGCTCCTCGACATGTTCGCCAGCATGACAGCGGCCGACGGCGTGGGCCTGGCCGCCAACCAGATCGGCGTGGACGCACGGATCTTCGTGATCGACTGCCCGGACGCCGACGGCAACGACGTGGTCGGCTTCGTGGTCAACCCGACGCTGACCGTCCTCGACCCGGTGGGCGACGAGCCGGCCGAGGAGGTCACCGAGGAGGGCTGCCTGTCGGTGCCCGGGCCGTACGCGGACCTGCCCCGTGCCTTCCGGGCACGGGTGGACGGCGTCGACGCCGCGGGGAAGCCGCTCTCGATCGAGGCGACCGGGATGGCGGCCCGCTGCCTGCAGCACGAGATGGACCACCTCGAGGGAACGGTGTACGTCGACCTGCTGCCGGAGGACGTGCGCGAGCGACTGCTGGCCGAGGCGGCCGGCCCCGGCGGGGAACTGCCCGCATGAGCCGCGCGGACCGGTGCGCGTCCTGACCGAGCGGCAGATCCGCCGCTCGTTGCGTGCAGGCCTTCGTGAACGGCGTCCGGGGCAGAGGTGGGCCCGCCATGTGTCGGCCAGGTGGGTCGCGGGGCACATGACCGTGCATGACCGAGCCCACTGCGCTCCGCGCCCTCGCCCTCGTCTGCAGCCTCAAGCCCTCACCGGCGCCGTCCAGCAGTGACCTGATCGCGCGTCAGCTGCTGGCCGAGCTGGCGAAGCACGGGGTGACCGGCGACGTCGTGCGCGTGATCGACCACGACGTGAAGCCCGGCGTCGAGCTCGACATGGGCGACGGCGACGAGTGGCCGGCGATCCGCGAGCGGATGATGGCCGCGGACATCCTGATCGTCTCCACCCCCACCTGGGTCGGGCACATGAGCAGCGTGGCCCAGCGGGTGCTGGAGCGCCTGGACGCCGAGCTCTCGGAGACCGACGACTCAGGCCGGCCCCAGGTGACCGGCAAGGTGGCGGTGACCGCCGTGGTCGGCAACGAGGACGGCGCGCACAAGATCACCGCGGACCTGATGCAGGGCCTCAACGACATGGGCTTCACCCTTCCGGCGCAGGGCGGCACGTACTGGAACGACGTGGCGATGGGCGGCCGGGACTACCTCGACCTCGACGAGACGCCGGAGGCCGTGGCATCGACGAACGCCACGCTCGCCGAGAACGCCGCGCACCTGGCCCGTGCCCTGAAGGCGACGCCCTATCCGGGCCGGTGACGCACTACCCGGGACAGGAACGCCCCGAGCTCAGGCGGCCAGCGCGTCCGTCGTCCCGGGCCGGGTCTCCGGCCGGGCGGCCGCACCCTCGGTCCGCCTGCGAAGCAGCAGGGCAGCGGACGCGGCCAGGGCGAGCACGATCACGGCGCCGCCGTAGATCTCCGCCGTCCGGGCCAGACCGAGGGAACCGGCGGCGATCCCGGCGGCGATCGCCGGCACGCTGAACATGACGTAGCTGACGACGAAGACGCTGGACAGCAGTCCGGCCCGCTCGCCCGGCGCCACCCCACGGGTCACCGTCGCCATGGCGCCGAGGAAGGCCGAGCCGAAGCCGAAACCGGAGACCACCGCGGCGACGAAGAACCCGGCCAGCGAGCCGGCGAGGAGTGCGCCGACCGTGCCGGCCACACCCGCGGAGAAGATCAGCGCGCCCCGGACCATGGCGCGCGCAGGTGGGGTGCCCCGCATGGTCAGCGACCCGATCAGGCCGGTTCCGTTGAGCGCCAGGATCAGCAGGCTGCCGACCAGGTGGTCGTCCACGCCGAAGACCCCGGACACCAGCGACGGGCCGAGCGAGGCGTAGAGCCCGCCGAGGGCCCAGGTGGCGGCCAGGCACGGCAGCACCGCGAGGAACGCCCCCCGCTGGGCGGCCGGGACGTGCACCTGCGGACGCAGGGAGGCCAGCGCGCCCGGCAGGCGGGGCGAGGATTCCGGCAGCAGCAGGACCGCCCCGGCGGCCACCAGGAAGAGCACGGTCAGAGTGCCGAAGACCCAGTCGGTCGGGGCCGTCACGAACTCGACGAGCACGCCGGCGCCGACGGCCCCGAGGGAGAGTCCCAGACCGGGCGAGGCGCTGTTGACCAGCGGCCCGAGCGGGCGGTGGGCGTGCTGGAAGTCCAGCAGCGCGGCGCCGAGGGCGCCGGTCATCGCACCCGTGGCCAGTCCCTGCACCACCCGGGCCGCCATCAGCCAGCCCACCCCGTCGGCGACGAGGAACAGCACCATGGCGCCGGCCTGGACCACCAGTGCGCCCGCGAGCACCGGCCGGCGCCCGACGTGGTCGGAGAGCGCTCCCACGACGAGCAGCGCGGCGAGCAGGGCGAACGCGTAGACCCCGAAGATCGTCGTCAGCACACCGGAGCTGAAGCCGAACCGCTCCTGGTAGACCCGGTACAGCGGGGACGGGACGCCGGACGCGGCCAGCACCAGCACCAGCAGGACGGCGATCGACCAGAAGGCGGTCGACCGGGACGGTCCGCGGGAAGGCACGAACCGGTGCAAGCGGCCGGTGCAGGGGTTGATTCCCCCGGACCGGCGGGTCGCGGTCAGCTCCAGTCGCGGGTGAATCCCGGTGGCACGAGGACGTCGTCGCGCGTCAGGTCGTGCACCGATGACTTCCCGAGGCCGAGCAGCGCCTCGTTCATGCCCGACTTCAGGATCGACAGCACGTTCTGGACGCCCCGCTCGCCGTTCGCGGCCATGCCCCAGAGGTAGGCCCGGCCGATCATCACGGCCTTGGCGCCGAGAGCCATCGCCTTGACGACGTCGCTGCCGCGCCGGATCCCGCCGTCGAGGAGCACCTCCACCTCGTGCCCGACCGCATCCACCACCGCCGGCAGGGAGCGGATCGCCCCCGGCGTCCCGTCGAGGTTGTTGCCCCCGTGCGTGGACACCGAGATCGCCGAGGCGCCGGCGTCGACCGCGCGCCGGGCGTCGTCGGGCCGGGAGATGCCCTTGACCATGAACGGGCCGCCCCACTGCTCGCGCAGCCAGGCCACGTCCTCCCAGCGGGGAAGGGCGGTGCCCATCCACTCGCCGTAGGCGTCGAAGAAGCCTGGGGACGGCTCACCGGGAAGGGCCATGTTCGGCACGCTGAGCTCGGGGATGCCGCCGCTGCGCAGATAGGTGGCCAGCCAGCGGGGACGGCGCAGCACCTCCGGCGCGAAGGCCAGCGCGGTCCGCACGTCGATCTTCTGCGGGATCGGCGGGCTGCCCCAGTCGCGGCGGGAGGCGAAGGACCAGTCGAGGGTCACGATGAGCCCCTTGGCGCCGGCCGCCCGGGCGCGCTCGGCACGGGCCAGGATCCGCTCGCGGTCGCCGGTCCAGTACATCTGGAAGAAGAGCTTGGAGTTGGCCGCGGCGACCTCCTCCACCGGCTTGCTGGCGAAGGAGGACAGGCCCATGGCGGTGTCCTCGGCGGCGGCCGCGCGGGCGACGGCGACCTCGCCATCGGGGTGCACCGCCTGGACGCCGGTGGGGGAGACCAGCACGGGGAAGGAGATGTCCTGCCCCATGACCGTCGTCGCCAGTTCGCGCTTGTCCGGAAGGTCGGCGACGTGCGGGCGGAAGCCGAGCTCGTCGAAGGCGGCCTCGTTGTCGGCGGAGGTCAGGCCCTTCTCGGTGCCGGCGACCAGCGCCAGGTAGACGGAGCGGGGCAGCCGCTTCTTCGCCCGGTGCTGGGCCTCCGCGACGGTCTCGAACCAGTCCCTGGTGCTCGCCATTGGCGCATTCTGCCCGGCGGTGGCACTCGGTGCCATGATCGGGAGGGGGCGGGAAGGCCGGAGCGGCCGCCGCGGTTGACCCCGGCATGACGCAGCAGTTCGAGCTCGACCTCCACTCGGAGTACCTGCGGGCGGACCTCTTCGTCGCGATGGGTCAGCCGGTCGAGGCCGCCCGGATCCTGGTACCCCTCGTCGCCGCGGAGCCGGCCAACGAGGCGGCCCTGGAGCTGCTCGCGCGCGCCTACTTCGGATCGGCCCAGCTCGCCCGCGCCGAGGAGGCATTGCTCCGGCTGGTCGAGCTGGCGCCGTCCAACGGCTGGGCGCGCCGGGCGCTGGCACGCACGCTGGAGCGGCAGAGCCGCCCGGACGAGGCGTCTCCGCACCACCGGGTGGCCGACGCCCTCGGCGCCGCCTGACCGGTCCGCGCGGACAGGCGGGGGCGGCCTCGTACCGTCGTCGCCGTGAGCATTCCGCTGCGTCCCGGCGCGACCCGTCCTGTCTCGCGAGCGACCGCGCCCGATCCGCTGGCGCCGTTGCTCGACCTGCCCGGGGTCCGGGACGCCGCGGAGGCGGCGCGCGGGGGGATCGACCGGCTGTTGGGGCACAAGGTGCTGCGTCGGGAGTCGGCCGGGGTCAGCTCGGAGTCCGCGTTGCGCGGTGCCCGCGCCTCGGCCGCGCTCGAGGGCCGCGACGTGACGCTGGCCGACCTGCGCTCGGGGGGTGTCGAGGACCCGGTCGTCCAGGGCGCCCTCCGGGTGTCGGCCGGTCTCGGCGCCATGGTGCAGACCTGGTCGCGCGCGCCGGGACAGGTGCTCGCGCGGCTGCACGTGCTCGCCGCGGCCGACCTGGCCGATGGGAGCGGCCTGGGCCGGCCCGCCGTGCACGCCGGCCCGCGGCTGGCCGGACTGTTCTCCCTGGTGACCGGGCCGACCAGCGCGCCGGCCGTCGTCGTCGCTGCTCTCGTGCACGGCGAGCTCGCCGCCATGGCTCCGTTCGGCACGGCCGACGGCGTCGTGGCCCGGGCCGCCGGGCGGCTCACCGGCATCACCCGGGGCCTGGATCCCAAGGCCGTGTCGGTGCCGGAGGTCGGCTTCGCGGAGCTCGGCCGGGAGGCCTACGCGACGGCCCTCGCCGGTTATGCCTCGGGAGAGCGCGAGGGCGTCGCCGCCTGGCTGGTGCACTGCTGCTGGGCCACCGAGCACGGCGCCGTCGAGGGCCTGGCCGTCTGCGAGAGCCTGCTGCGCGGCTGACCGGCGTCAGCGGGGATCGAGGGTGAGGCCCATCAGCGCGACGAGCACCACACCGCCGGCGCCCACGGCCGCGGCGGTGAGCCAGGCGCCGGTGACGAAGCCGACGGCGGCACCGGCGAGGAACGCCAGCCAGGGCCCCGACAGCGAGAGGAACAGCCCCACGCGGGCTCGCCTGGACCGTCGTCGGCGCCCGGCCCGGGTGCGGGCGGTCTGACCGAACAGCACCGCCGCCACGCAGACGGCCAGGACGGCCAGCCACGCGGCGACTTCGGCGAACATGACGGCAGGATGAACCACCCGGGTGCGACGTGCAGACTGCCCCGCCGTGGGGGCGTCAGGCGCCTCTGCGGCGCCGGCGGCCCGGCACCGGTCCGGGCAGATCGATGACGGCCGGCAGCGCCGCCCGCAGTGCGCGGCGGCGGGCGTACCAGGCGAGACCGACCACGGCCGCGCCGACGCCGACCGCAGCTCCGGTCATGACCGGTGCCGCCGGCGCCGAGAAGCGCGACCGCATGCTCACCGGCCGGGTGAACTGCAGCACCGGCCAGCCGCGTTCGAGCGCGGCTCTCCGCAGGCCCCGGTCGGGATTGACCGCGGTGGGGTGCCCGACGGCCGACAGCATCGGCAGGTCGGTGATCGAGTCGCTGTAGGCGTAGCAGTCGGCGAGGTCGTACCCGCCCTCGGCCGCGACCTGGCGCATCGCCTCGGCCTTGTTCTCGCCGTAGGCGTAGAAGTCGATCTCGCCGGTGTAGCGGCCGTCGACGGTGATCATGTGCGTGGCGACGACTCGGTCGACGCCCAGCATCTCCCCGATCGGCCCGACCATCTCCGCGCCGCTGCTGGAGACGATCACGATCTCGCGGCCGGCGGCGCGGTGCTCCTCGATGAGGTCGGCGGCCTCGGCGTAGATCAGCGGATCGACGATCTCGTGCAGCGTCTCGTGGACGATCTCGTGCACCGTGGCGGCGTCCCAGCCGGTGACCATCGCGGTCAGCTGGGCCCGCAGCCGCTCCATCTGCTGGGCGTCGGCGCCGGCGAGGGAGAAGACCAGCTGGGCGTAGGCGGTCTTGAGGACGGCGCGGCGGTTGATCAGCCCGCCGTGGAAGAACGGTCGTCCGAAGGCCAGGGTGCTGGACTTCGCGATGACCGTCTTGTCCAGGTCGAAGAACGCCGCTGCGCGGGTCACAAGAACGAACTGTAGGGCGAGCCCGGCGGTGCGGGGCGGGCCGCTCGCCGTCCACACCCGTTCGGGTCATCCACAGTTCCGTCCCCGTTCTGGCACTGTCTGCCCAGACTCCGCTGGGCTCAGCAGGTGCTCTCCTCCCGCGCTCCGTCCCGCTCGAACTCTCCGGCCGCTGCCCGTCCGCTCGTGGTCAGCAGGAACGAGGAACTCCTCGACGACCTCCTCAGGCTGCTCGCCGCGGCGGGGACCGAGCCCGAAGTGGCCACCGGTGGTCCGGCGCTGCGCCGGGCCTACCGCGAGGCGTCGCTGGTGCTCGTCGGTGCCGATGCGCTGTCGGCCGGGGCGCTGCGGGTGCTCCCGCGCCGGCCGGGGGTGGTCGTCGTGGCGCCGGACGAGCTGCCGGCGACGGCGTGGGCGGCGGCGGTGGAGGTCGGCGCGGAG
>JAOPWH010000144.1 GCA_025965795.1 Blastococcus sp. | reverse complement strand
CGTCCTCAGCGCAGCAGCTTCGACATCCGCCGGTCGGCCAACGCCTTGCCGCCGGTCTGGCAGGTGGGGCAGTACTGCAGCGAGGTGTCGGCGAAGCTGACCTCGCGGACGGTGTCCCCGCACACCGGGCACGGCAGCCCGGTGCGGGCGTGCACCTGCAGCCCCGACCGCTTCTCGCCCTTCATCGTGGCGGCCTTCTGCCCTCGCTGACGCTCCAGCGCGTCGGCCAGGGTGGCCCGCATGGCGTCGAAGAGACGGACCAGTTCGTCCTCGGTGAGCTTGTCGGCCATCTTGAACGGCGAGAGCCGGGCGGCGTGCAGGATCTCGTCGGAGTAGGCGTTGCCGATGCCGGCGATCAGGGTCTGGTCGGTCAGCGCGCCCTTCAGCTGCCCGCTGCGCGACCCCATGAGCGCCGCCAGCCCCTCGCGATCGACCTCGAGGGCGTCCGGCCCGAGCCGGGCGATGCCGGGCACCTCCGACGGCGAGCGGACGACATAGACGGCGAGCCCCTTTCGGGTGCCCTGCTCGGTCAGGTCGAAGCCCGGGGCGGGCGGGTCCGGGTCCAAGGGCGCGAGGTGCACGCGGAGCGCCAGCGGTCCCTTGCCCGGCTTCGGCGGGGCCGGCGGCAGACCCGTACGCCAGTGCAGCCAGCCGGCCCGCGCCAGATGCACGACCAGGTGGACGCCGGAGACGTCGAGATCGAGGAACTTGCCATGCCGGCTCGCCCCGGTGATCTCGAGGCCCCCCAGCGAGCTCAGCGGTGGGTCGAAGGTCTTGATGGCCTGGACCGAGGCGAGGTCGGCGCGCGTGAGCACACGGCCGACGGCGTTCTCCCGCAGGAACGCCACCAGCGCCTCGACCTCGGGCAACTCGGGCACCCGGCCATGATCCACGGTATTCGCGAGCTGCGCCGTCCCCGATCAGGGGACTTTGCCACCGAGAGTCCCCGTCGAGCGGCATCGCCCGATCGTTCCTACTCTCGGGCGGTGCCCGTCGCGCTGCTGTGGTTCCGCCGCGACCTACGGCTCGCCGATCACCCTGCCCTGCTCGCCGCCGTCGAGGCCGCGGGACCCGACGGCACGGTGCTGCCGGTGTTCGTCTTCGACGACCGCCTCTGGCGTCCGTCGGGCCATCCGCGCCGGCGCTTCCTGCTCGACTGCCTCGCCGACGTCGGCGAGCAGACCGGTGGGGCTCTGGTGTTCCGGTCCGGCGACCCCGTCACCGTGGTCAAGCAACTCGTCGAGGAGACCGGGGCGGTCAGCGTGCACGTCTCGGCCGATGCCGGCCCGTACGGCCGCCGCCGGGACGACGCCGTCGGGCGCGAGCTCGGTTCCGTTCCACTGGTGCGCACCGGATCCCCGTACGCCGTCACGCCGGGGCGGGTGACCAAGCGCGACGGCAGCCCGTTCCAGGTGTTCACGCCGTTCGTGCGCGCCTGGCGCGAGCACGGCTGGCGGGCGCCCGCCGAACGCCCGCGGAGCGTCGCCTGGCAGGACGGCGTGCGCTCCGACGATCCCCCACCCACGCCGGACCTGGACGGCGTCGTCCTCCCGCCGGCCGGTGAGGCGGCGGCCACCGAGGCCTGGGGTCGCTTCCGCGAGGAACGGCTGGGCGGCTACGCCGAGGGCCGGAACGTGCCGGGCACAGACGGGACGAGCCGGATGTCGGCCTATCTCAAGTACGGCTGCATCCATCCGCGCACACTCCTGGCCGACGTCGCCGAGGAGACCGGCGAGTCGGCCCGGCGGTACATCGACGAGCTCGCCTGGCGCGACTTCTACGCCGACGTCCTCTGGCATCGCCCCGACAGCGCCCGCGAGTACCTCAAGCCGGAGCTGCAGTCACTGGGCTACGACGAAGGACCGGGCGCCGAGGAGCTGGTCCGCGCCTGGGAGCAGGGCCGCACCGGTTTCCCGATCGTGGACGCCGGCATGCGGCAGCTGCTCGGGGAGGCGTACGTGCACAACCGGGTGCGCATGATCGTGGCGTCGTTCCTGGTCAAGGACCTGCACCAGGAGTGGACCCGCGGCGCCCGCTACTTCCTGCAGCACCTGGTCGACGGCGACCTGGCGAGCAACAACCACGGCTGGCAGTGGGTGGCCGGCACCGGAACCGACGCCTCGCCGTACTACCGCGTGTTCAACCCGATCACCCAAGGGAAGAAGTTCGATCCCGACGGCCGCTACGTGCGGCGCTGGGTGCCCGAGCTCCGCGACGTCGGCGACGCCTACGTGCACGAGCCCTGGACGGCGCCGGGCGGCCTTCCCGCCGGCTATCCGGCGCCGATCGTCGACCATGCGCACGAGCGGCTGGTGGCGCTGGAGCGTCTCCAGCGACTGCGCGACCGCTGAGGTCAGCGGCCGACGGCGGCGGCCATCCGTTCCACGATCGTCGTCAGCACCGGCCGCGGGGTGGCGAAGTTCAGCCGCACGTGGCCCGCCCCGGCCGCACCGCAGTCCGGACCGTCGATGAGCGCCACGTCCGCCCGCTGCAGGAAGTGGTCGCCGAGGGAGCCCTCGACGGTCAGCTCCCGGCAGTCCAGCCAGGCCAGGTACGTGCCCTCCGGTGCCGTGTAGCCCACCTCGGGCAGGTGCTCGGCGAGCAGCTCCCCGAGCAGCCACCGGTTGCCGTCCAGGTAGCCGAGGACGCCGTCCAGCCACGCCTCACCCTCGTCGAAGGCGGCGGTGTTCGCGGCGACCCCCAGGTTGGCCGCCCCGTGGGCGGCGAAGAACCCGACCTCGGCCCAGTGCCCGGCGTCGGCCTCGTTGGAGAGCAGGAACTGTGCGGCCTTGAGCCCCGGCAGGTTCCACGCCTTGGACGCCGAGGTCGCCGTCACGGTGTGGCCGGCCGTGACCTCCGACAACGAGGCGTAGGGGCGGTGCACCGCGCCCGGATGGACCAGCGGAGCGTGGATCTCGTCGGAGAACACCCGGACGCCGTACCGCTGCACCACCTCGGCCAGCGCGAGCTGCTCGGCGTCGGTGAAGACGCGGCCGACCGGGTTGTGCGGATTGCAGTGGATCAGCAGCCGCGCGCCGGCACGGAAGGCGCGGTCCAGGCCGTCGAGGTCGTAGGTCGGGCGACCGTCGTCGTCGGGAACCATCGGCACTTCGATGATCTCGCGCCCGAGCATCCCGGGAACGACCAGGAACGGCATGTACGCCGGCGTGGGCAGGACCACCGGCGACCCGGCTGGGGTGAAGTGCTCGATGGCCGCCTGCAGCCCCGCGAGGACGTCGGGCAGCGGGGTGATCCACTCGGCCGGGACCTCCCAGCCGTAGCGCCGGGACTGCCAGCCCGCGCAGGCGCGCGCCATCTCCAGCGCCGCGTCGGTGGGGAGATAGCCGAACCGGCCGGCGTCCACGGCGGCGTGCAGCGCCCGCGTGACCACCGGCGCCGTCCCGAAGTCCATCTCGGCCACCCAGGCGCCGGTCGCGTTCCCGAACCGCGTCCACTTCAGGCTGCCCGCCGACCGCAGGGACTCCTCGGTGAGCGCATCGAAGGTGAGCGCATCGAAGGTGAGCGGCAGGTCGGCCGGGACGGCGTCGGTCATCCCCGTCCCGTCCCGCTCAGATGTCGGAGGCGTCGGAGCGGACCTCGACGGTCGCGCCGGGCTCCTGGCGTGCCTGCTCCGCGACCGCCGCCGCCACCGCCGCGGTGACGGCGGGGTCGAACACGCTGGGAATGATGAAGTTGGCGTTGAGCTGGTCGTCGCGGACGACGGCGGCGAGCGCCTCGGCGGCCGCGAGCAGCATCCCGTCGCTGATCTCGGTGGCCCGCGCGTCGAGCAGACCGCGGAAGACGCCCGGGAACGCGAGCACGTTGTTGATCTGGTTCGGCAGGTCGGAGCGGCCGCTGGCCACGATCGCGGCGTAGGAGCGGGCCCGAACGGGGTCGACCTCCGGCGTCGGATTCGCCATCGGGAAGACGACGGCGCGCTCGGCCATCCGCCCCAGATCCTCGACCGCGAGGATGTTGCCG
>JAOPWH010000140.1 GCA_025965795.1 Blastococcus sp. | reverse complement strand
CGATGAGGTTGATGCCGAGTTCCTGGGCCTTCTCGAATACCGGGAAGGCGATCTTCGGGTCGTCCATCCGCCACGGGAACGGCGAGCCGTAGTCGTAGCGGACGTTGTAGAACTTGAACGCCCTGGCCCCGAACTCCCCGACCTGGCGCTCCATGAGATCGAGTGCCCGCCGGCCTTCGAGCGGGTTGACCGAGCCCCAGAACATCGTCCGGTCCGGGTCGCGGGAGGCGAGTTCGGCACACGTCTCCCACGGCGAGAGGCCGTCCCGGAACAGGTCGGTCAGCGGCAGGGGCATCGCCACGAGCATGTCGGTGTCGGACTCGTCGTAGACCATCTGGCGGATGTCGGCCGGCGTCCACTCCTTGAGGAACTCCTCGGCCGTCTGCTTCGGCTCGTTCTCCGGGGTGAGGACGTTGTGGAACGCGTAGAGGTGATTGGAGAACATCTGCCCCGGCTGGCCGTAGGCGTTCTTCGGCGTGAAGTTGAAGGGGTGGGCCACCCCGTCGAACACGAATGCGTCGCCGATCATGGCTGTCCTCCGTTGGTGTGGGCGGCGAGGTAGGCGTCCCGGTCGCCGACGGCGGCCGGATCGGGCAGGAACCGGAGCTTGCGGCGCGCGGAGTCCGTCAGCCGGTCGGTCGTCCAGGCCTCGCCCCAGACGATCTCGACGTCGCAGGAGTCGACGTCCGGCTGCGCAGCGACCGCCTCCTCGACGTCGGTGAGCACCCGCGAGGCGAACGGGCACCACCCCGACGTCAGGAGCAGCTCGACCCGGGCGTGGCGGTCGTGCACGTCCACCGAGCGCAGCAGGCCCATGTCGACGACCGAGATGCCCTTCTCACGGCAGCACGGATCGAAGACCTCCGACAACGCGCGGACTGCCCACTCCGGCACAGCCGCAGGTCCAGTCGCCATGGCCGCAGCCTGGAACCGTCGTCCAGAGGCCGCCAGGGGCCCTATTTCAGATGACGGCAGTGGCCTGGCCCAGGACCAGCGCGCGGGACACCCGGTCGGCGCCGAGGCGCAGGGTCTGCCGGGTCGCGGGGCGGCCGAGCTCCCGACGCGGGGTGACCACGCCGACCGCGCCGGCGTTGCGACCCGTCGTCACGGAGGCGGCGACGCAGCACACGCCGAGTGCGTACTCCCCGTCGTCCACGGCGATCTCGCCGGCCGGCGGCAGCCGCAGGTGGCGGCGGTCGACCACGGTCCGCGGAGTGAGGTCGTGCAGGGGATGGCGGGCCAGGTAGTCCTCCCGCTCGAGGGAGGGCAGCTGGCCGAGGATGCACTTGCCGAGCGCGGTCGCGTGCGCGGCGTCGTGCATGCCGACCCACAGGTCGATCCGCGGCGCCCGCACGCTGTCGACGATCTCGGCCACGACGATCTCCCCCTCGACGTACCGGGCCAGGTACACCGCCCCGCCGAGCGCGTCGCGCAACCACTCGAGGGCCGGCCGGGCATGGGCGATCCCGCGGGCGGCCGTCCCGTGTGCGCGGACGAGATCGATGCGGTGACCCAGGACGTAGGAGCCGTCGTCCAGCCGCTGCAGCCAGCCCTCGTGGGCGCAGGTGCGCAGCAGGTGGTAGGTCGTGGGGAGCGGGAGCCCGGTCGCGCGGGCGACCTCCTTGGCGCGGGCCCGCCCGTCGTGCTCGGCGACGACCTCGATGATGCGCAGGGCCCGCTGCACCGACTGGATGAGCGTCGGACGTTCGCCCATGTCCGCCCCCTCGCGGTGTCATCGACACCATCGCGCGGGGAGACGGCGACGTCTAGATGACCGGGCCCGGCAGGTACGACAGCCGTGCGCGCCGGCGGAGGATGACCTTGCGGGTGCCGTCGGCGTGGAGTTGGAGCCGGAGCAGCTCCCAGCCGCCGGTGTCCGCCTGCAGGCTCAGCATGGTCGCCGCTGCGGACCGGGACGTGCCCGGCGGGATCCGCAGCGGCGCGTACTGGTAGTCCGCGGCCGCCTCCATCGCAGCGATTGTGCATGCCGGAGGCCGATCGGTCACGCGAACGTCGTCCGTCTCACCCGTCCGCCTGCACTCCGTCGCCTCCAACGGCAGGATGGACGGCGACCGTCAGCGCAGGACGAGGGAGCACGACGTGACCGATCCCGGTACCGCCACCGATGCCGACCGCGCGGAGCAGGAGGCCCTGCTCGACCCGCCGGCCGTGTCCGTCGCCGGCGAGGCGACCGCACCCGGAGACGGCGTCCCGGAGGCCGATGCGCTGGAGCAGCAGCTGGCGGCTCGACCCGGCGAGGCGGGCAGCCCGCGGCCGGTCGGTGACCGCGAGGCCAACGAGGCCGACGTCCTGGACCAGGAGGCCGACGTGCCCATGGACGACGACGACGTCCTGACGTAACGGCCGTCTCGGGCCCTCGCGCGAGTGGGCTCGCCCCCCGGCTGCGCGATCAGTACCGCCGGGTCGACTGCCAATCGGGCTGATGCTCGACCATCGGGGTCCGGGACAGGAAGTGTCTCCCGGAGCCGTCCGGCTTCATGGTGGCCAGCCCGAGGACGAACCCTCCGTTCCGCGGCTCACCCGCGAGGAAGAGCAGGGTGGCCCCGTCCGGCGACCAGACAGGGTCGGCGCTGAATCCGTCGGTCAGCGTCCGGGAATGTGTCCCGTCCGCCCGTACCACCCGGATCTGGCCTGTGCTGCCGGGGGTCGGATACGCCTCGAACACGATCCGGCTGCCGTCCGGAGACCAGTCGGCGTCGCCGGCGCCGACGCCGAACGGGGTGATCTGCCTCAGTCCGGTGCCATCCGGTTCCACCGTGAGCAGGGCGGAGTTGCCGAAGTCGGTGTCGCCGTTGAAGCGGGTGAACACCAGTCGGTGGCCGTCGGGAGCGAACCGGGGCGCCAGGTCGTTCGTCGCGCTCGCCGGCGGCCGGGTGACGCGGCGGACGCTCGTGCCGTCGGCCTTCATGACGTAGATCCCTTGGCGGCCCGGGTACCCGCCGCCGTCGGAGTCGAACGCGATCGACGACCCGTCCGGCGACCAGGCGGCGTCCCCACTGAAACCTCTCGATCCGGTCAGGTTCCGGACCGCAGTCCCGTCCGCATCCATGGTGAAGACGTCGTTGATCGCCACCGGATCGCTGGGGTCGCGGTCGCCGCGGTCGCTGTCGAACGCGATCTTCCGCCCGTTCGGCGACCAGACCGGCCAGCCGCTGTTCGCTGTCCCGTGCGTCAGCTGCCGCTGATGCGTGAGGTCGGCATGGGCCACCCAGACCTGCCAGAAGCCGCCTGAGTCCTGACGCATGAAGGTCAATCGGCCGTTGTCCCCGGGCACCGTCGCGGTGGCCGGTGCACTCGGGACCAGTGCCATCACGATGGCGATCAGGGCAACGGCGGCGAGCCGGACGTGGCGCTTCATCAGAGCCTCACGGCCGTGCGGGTCGCTCCGTCGGACGCTCGTCATTCGACGTGAAGCGGCCCGACCCGCGACCAGGCCGAATGCTCACCGCGTGAACCTGTCGCGTCAACCACCGGCTGCGCGGCAGGAGCGCCTGTACGGGCGATCGAGCGGTCGGCTCAGCCCAGCGTCTCGCGCAGCAGCTGGGCCAGCCGGGTGCGGCGCGGCCGGACGTCGACCTCCCGCACCGCGCGGGCGAGCGCCGACCCGCTCGCGTGCACGATCGACAGGTGGCTCTGCGCCCGCGTGAGCGCGGTGTAGATCAGCGGCCGCGACAGCATCCCGCCCGCCTCGGGCGGCACGACGACCACCACCCCCGGCCACTCCGAACCCTGCGCGCGGTGCACGGTGATGGCCCAGCCGTGCCGGAGGTCGGACATCGCCTTCCCGGTCACGGTGACCGGACCGGAGGCGAAGGCGACGTCGAGAGAGCCGTCGCCGGTCTTCGTCACCACGCCCACCTCGCCGTTGGCGAAGCCGGTGGGCTCCAGCTCGAGGTGGTTGGCCGTGGCGACGACGCGGTCGCCGGCGTCGAAGCCCCAGACCGTGCCCTCACCGGGGTTGAGCACCGCCTTCAGGGCCTTGTTCAGCTCGATGGTGCCGGCCGGCCCGCGGTGGACCGGCGTCACGACCTGCACCGATCCCGGGTCGATGCCCAGCGCCCGCGGGATCGAGTCGGTGACCAGCTGGACGACCCGGCGCGCGGCCTCGGCGCTGCCGGTCGCCGGCACGACCACGACCTCGCGGTCGGGGGAGTCGACCGAGGGCAGCTCGCCGCCGCGCACGGCGGTGGCGAGGCGTGCGATCGCCCCGCCCTCGGCCTGGCGGTACAGCGTGGTCAGCTCGGTCACCGGGACGGCGCCGGAGTCGATCAGGTCGCCGAGCACGTGACCCGGCCCGATGGACGGCAGCTGCGCCGGATCACCGACCAGCAGGAGGTGCGTGCCGTCGGGGCACGCTTCCAGCAGCGCCGCGGTGAGCTCCACGTCGAGCATCGACGCCTCGTCCACCACGACGACGTCGGCGTCGAGCGGCCACTCCTCGTTGCGGGCGAACCCACCGGTCATGCCCTGCGCGCCGAGCAGCCGGTGCACCGTCGTCGCCGGGTGGTCGGTGAGCTCCTCGAGCCGCTTGGCGGCCCGGCCGGTCGGCGCGGCGAGCGCGATGTCGGTGCCCTTGGCCCGCAGCAGCTTGACCACGGCGGCGACCGTGCGGCTCTTCCCGGTACCCGGGCCGCCGGTCAGGAGGCTGACCCCGGCGCCGAGCACCTGCGCGACCGCCGCCTGCTGGGCGGTGTCGAGGCCCTTGGCCACCGTGCGCACCGACGCGGGGTCGGCGATCCGCTCCGCCGAGGCGGCGAGCCGGGCGATGCCCTCGGCGACGGCCTCCTCGGCCATGCCGTAGCGGGCCAGCGAGAGCATCCGTAGCGCCGGGTCGGGCTCGGCTTCCGGATCGTCCGGCTCGGGGGGCTCGTGCTCCAGGACGTCGCCGGACTCGACCGCGGCGACCACCGCTGCGGCCGGATCGGCGACGCCCTCTGCCTGCAGGGCGGCCATCACCAGGTCCGCCGGCAGCACGGTGTGCCCGTCGCGGGTCGCCGTCCGCAGCGTCAGCCCGACGATGGCGCGGCCGCGGCGGGCGTCCTGCCGATCGGCCCCGGGCAGGACGGCGATGGCCAGCCGGTCTGCGTCGCGCAGGGTCACACCATTCAGCGCCAGCAGCGCCCACGGGTCGTCGCGCAGCCGGCGGGCGGCGTCCGGCCCCAGGGCATCGGCGACACCGGCCGCCAGCTTCGCCTCGAGTCCCGCCCCGACGAGGATCGCGACCACGTCGTAGGTGGGCTGCGCCGCCAGGAAGCTGGAGAAGAGCCGCTCGGCGCGCTGCCGGCCGACCCTCGGCAACTTCATCAGCCGGTCGGCCGAGACGTCGTCCGGGCTCGTGATCCCGGCCGGGGGCAGCTCGGCCGCCGTCCGCCGGCCCAGCCCTGGCCACAGCCCGGCGGCGCAGAAGGCGGCGAAGACCGGGTCGCCTGTGGGGGAGGCGCCTGCCGCCGCGGTCGTCACCGTTCCTGCCGACGTTCGGGATAGCTGAAGGGCGGGGCCGAGACGTCCTCGAGTGCGGTACGGATCGCCGCCGGCAGGCGGACCTGCTCGGAGTCCAGGGAGGCCTGCAGCTGCTGGGCGGTGCGCGCACCGACGACCGGCGCGACGACGCCCGGCCGGTCGCGGACCCAGGCGAGGGCCACGGCCAGGGGGCTGGTGCCCAGTCCCTCCGCGGCCGTGATGACCGCTTCCACGATCCGGTCGGTGGTCGACGAGCGGAGGCCGTCGATGAAGCCCTGCCACTGCGGCGAGGCCCCCCGTGACTCCGACGGCGTGCTGTGCCGGTACTTGCCGGTGAGCAGGCCGCGGGCCAGTGGCGACCAGGCCAGCACGCCCAACCCCAGCGCCTCGGCGGCGGGCACGACCTCGCGCTCGACCCCGCGCTGCAGGAGCGAGTACTCGACCTGGGTGCTGACCAGCGGGGTGCGCCCTGGCCACGCGCGCTGCCAGGTGGCCGCCTGCGCGGTCTGCCAGCCGGAGAAGTTGCTGATCCCGATGTAGCGCGTCCGGCCGCTGGAGACGGCGAGATCGCAGGCGGCGAGCGTCTCCTCGATCGGCGCGACGTCGTCCCAGGCGTGCAGCTGCCACAGGTCGACGTGGTCCAGGCCGAGCCGCTCCAGGGAGGCGTCGAGGGCGGCCAGGAGGTGCCCGCGGGAGGCGCCGCGCCCCATCGGGCCCGACCTCGTCCGGCCGACGGCCTTGGTGGCGACCAGGACGTCGGACCGGGGGACGACGTCGGCGAGCAGGTGGCCGAGGGTGCGCTCGCTCTCGCCGTCGCAGTAGACGTCGGCGGTGTCGACCAGCGTGCCGCCGGCGTCGACGAAGGCGGTGAGCTGCATCGCCGCTTCGTCCTCGTCGGTGTCGCGGCCCCACGTCATGGTGCCCAGGGCCAGCCGGGACACGACCAGACCGCTTCGCCCCAGCACGCGTTGCTCCACGACCGGCCAACCTACCGGCGCAGAGTGACCGTCACCGGACAGCCTCGGAACCCCGGGGCGGCGCGGCGGGTCGCACAGGTTCGGGCCCTACTCTGTCGCCTCGTGCCGTGCCGACCTCTGTCGCCCGTGACCGCTGCCGCTCCGACCGGGAGGTGTTGACGTGGGCTGGTTCGAGGCCGTCGTCCTGGGGATGGTCCAGGGCCTGACGGAGTTCCTGCCGATCTCGTCGAGCGCCCACCTGCGGATCGTGGGTGAGGCGTTCGGCTGGAGCGACCCGGGGGCGGCGTTCACCGCCATCACCCAGATCGGTACCGAGGCCGCGGTGCTGCTCTACTTCCGGCGCGACATCGCCCGCATCATCACGGCCTGGTTCGGCTCGCTGGCCGGCCGGCGGAAGGACGATCCCGACGCCCGCATGGGCTGGCTGATCATCATCGGCAGCATCCCGATCGTCATCCTGGGGCTCCTCTTCAAGGACCAGATCGAGACGACGCTGCGTGACCTGCGGATCGTGGCCACCGCGCTGATCGTGTTCTCGTTGATCCTGTACTGGGCCGACCGCGTGGGGGCGAAGTGGCGCGAACTGCCTGACCTCACCGTGCGGCACGGCATCGTCTACGGCCTCGCGCAGGCCATGGCGCTGATCCCGGGGGTCTCCCGGTCGGGTGGCACGATCACGGCCGGTCTGTTCCTCGGGTATTCCCGGTCAGCCGCGGCGCGCTACTCGTTCCTGCTCGCCATCCCGGCCGTCCTGGGATCGGGGCTGTACGAGGCCTACGGAGCTCTGCGCGGCGACGTCGCCGGGCAGCAGGTGGCGTGGGGACCGACGATCCTGGCCACCGTGCTGGCCTTCGGGGTCGGTCTGGTCGTCATCGCGTGGCTGCTGCGCTACCTGGCACGAGGCAGCTTCACGCCGTTCGTCGTGTACCGGATCGCACTGGGTGCGCTGGTGCTCACCCTGGTCCAGACGGGTGTGCTGGCCGCGAAGTGAGCCCGTCCATGCAGGTCCGCGGCTTAGGCTCCGGTCCGTGACCACCGTCATCCTCCTGCGGCACGGCCGGACGACGGCGAACACGGGCGGGGTGCTGGCCGGCTGGACCCCCGGCGTGCAGCTGGACGAGACCGGCCAGGCGCAGGTGCGGGCGGTGGGGGAGCGGCTGGCCAAGGTTCCGCTGGCCGCCGTCGTCAGCAGCCCCCTGGAGCGCTGCCGGCAGACCGCGGCCGCGCTCGTCGAGGGGCGCGACGTGCCCGTGCAGACCGACGACCGGCTCGGTGAGGCCCGCTACGGAGACTGGACGGGCCGGGCGATCAAGGACCTGGCCAAGGAGCCGCTCTGGAAGGTCGTCCAGCAGCACCCCTCCGCCGCGGTCTTCCCTGGTCCGGAGGGGGAGGGGCTGGCCCAGACGCAGGCCCGCGCGGTGGCCGCCGTCCGCGCCTGGAACGCCACCCTCGGAGCCGACGCCGTCTGGCTGGCCTGCAGCCACGGCGACGTGATCAAGGCGATCCTCGCCGACGCCCTGGGCCTGCATCTGGACCAGTTCCAGCGGATCGTCGTCGACCCGGCCTCCATCTCCGTGGTCACCTACACCGACACCCGGCCCTTCGTGGTCCGGGTGAACGACACCGGCGGCGACGTCTCCGCGCTGATCCCGCCGCCCCGGAAGCGGCGTCGCCGCAAGGCATCCTCGGACGCCGTCGTCGGCGGCGGAGCCGGTTCGGAGGTCTGACGGCACCGTGACCTCGGTGTCGTCCCGGCGACCTGAGCGATCGCCCGCGTAACCTGGGCGCGTGCCCCGTCAGGTCCATCTCTTCGAACGCCCGGCCCGGTTCGTCGCCGGCACCGTGGGCCAGCCAGGGGACCGCACCTTCTACCTGCAGGCGTCCGACGAGTCCGGCCGAACGGTCAGCGTCGCCCTGGAGAAGACGCAGGTGCAGGTCCTCGCCGACCGGATGACCGAGCTCCTCGACGAGGTCGCCGGGCGGGCCAACACGGTGATCCCCCCGGAGTCCGACGTCGACGATCTCGAGCCGCTGACGGCGCCGATCGACGAGGAGTTCCGGGTGGCGGCCATGGGCCTGGCCTGGGACGGCAACGAGGAGGCGGTGGTCGTCGAGGCGGTGGCCGCCACCGACGAGCCGATCGACGAGGAGGCCATCCTCTCCGACAGCGAAGAGGGTCCCGACGCGCTGCGGGTGACGATCACGCCCATGGCGGCCCGGGCCTTCATCGCCCGCGCCCGCCGCGTGGTGGCCGCCGGGCGCCCCGCCTGCCCGCTGTGCTCGCTGCCGCTGGACCCGGTCGGGCACGTCTGCCCGCGGCAGAACGGCTACCGCCGCTGACCGGCGGCCGCCCCGCCCATGACTGAACAGCCGGCCGAACCCGTGGACAGCGCGGATCTGCACGCCCCGGCCGACGACGCCGAGGCGCAGCTGCTGCTCCGCGACGGGGTGATCGACCTCGAGGGCCGGCTGCTCGACGCCTCGAACGTGACCCTGGTCGGCACGATCCGCACCGACACGATGGCCGCCGAGTGCGTCTACAAGCCGGTCGCGGGGGAACGGCCGCTGTGGGACTTTCCCGACGGCACCCTCGCCGGCCGCGAGATCTCCGCCTTTCTGGTGTCCGAAGCGACCGGCTGGCGGGTCGTGCCGCCCACCCTGCTCCGGGACGGTCCGTTCGGGCCCGGGATGGTGCAGCTGTGGCAGGACGGCGACGCGGACGTCGACCTCGCCGCGTTCGTGCGGAAGGACGACCCGGCGCTCCGTCGCATGGCGGTGTTCGACGCCGTCGTGAACAACGCCGACCGCAAGGGCGGGCACATCATCCCGATGCCCGACGGCCACGTGTACGGCGTCGACCACGGCATCTGCTTCTCCGTCGACCCCAAGCTGCGCACGCTCCTGTGGCGCTGGGCGGGCCAGCCCCTGCCGGCCGAGGCGCTCGAGGTGCTGGAGCGCATCGCGGACGAGCTGCGCGGCGACCTGGGCGAGCAGTTGCACGAGCACCTGACCCGCCGCGAGGTGCGCTGCACCGAGCAGCGGGTGGCCACGCTGCTGCGCACGAAGCGCCATCCCCAGCCCAGCGGCGAGTGGCCCGCGCTGCCCTGGCCGCCGTTCTAGCGTTCTGCCGAGTGGGGGCCGGAGGCTCCCCGAGGCGAGGCGAGCAACGGCTCCACGCAGACCGGGACGGCACGCGGTCGCGGTCGGAGCCCGGAGGGCGACAAGATGGCACATGCCCCACCGCAGCCGCCTGTCGATCCTCCTGCTCGATCTGCCGCCGGAGCACCACGCCGCCGGCCGCGACTTCTGGTCGGCGGCGACCGGTCATCCGGCCGAGCCCGATGCCACGGACGACACGTGGTCCTCGCTGGGCTCGTTCGCGGACGGCTGGCATCTCGAGGTGCAGCGCACCGGGTCCGGGACGCCGCCGCGCTGGCACGTCGACATCGAGAGCGACGACAAGGAGGCCGAGGTGGCCCGGTTGGAGGCCCTCGGCGCGCGCCGGCACCGCTACGTGGAGGACGGCCGGTTCTGGCAGATGCTGGACCCGGCGGGGCTGGTCTTCTGCGTCGTCGGCGTCCAGACCGGCGACGAGTTCGACCGGCACGCCACCACCTGGCCCTGAGCGCCGCTAGTTCTCGGCCGGCCCGGCCTGCTCGACGGCCTCGGCCATGGCGTCGTCTCCCAGGCTGCGCGCACCCGCGACCACTCCGGCGATGTCGGCCGCCGGGCGGTTCTGGCTCAGCTTGGCCTTCGCCTCGATCCGGCTGATCCGCAGTTCGACGCCGACGATGGCACGCAGCTGCCCCGCGATGTACGGAGCCGGGGCGTCGTCGACGTCCCAGGGATGCGGCAGCCCGGCCTCGTGCTTCTCGGTGAGCCGTCGGACCAGACCGGCCACCCAGTCGACGTCGTCGTGCACCACGAGCTCGCCGTAGACGTGTGCCGTCACGTAGTTCCAGGTGGGGACGACGCGACCGTGCTCGGTCTTCGAGGCGTACCAGGAGGGCGACACGTAGGCGTCGGGTCCGCGCAGGATGACGAGCGCGTCACCGAGGGCAGGGTGCCGCCAGTGCTCGTTGTTGCGGGCCACGTGGCCGAGGAGCGATCCGTGGTCCCCGAGGGCCGGATCGTGGACGAACGGCAGCATGGTCACCAGCAGCCCCTGCGCGGTGGCGGTGACCAGGTCTCCGGCACCGTGCCGGGCGAGGAGCCCATGGACGGCGTCGTCGTCCATGGCGAAGTGCTCGGGGACGTACACCGGTCCGGCCTCCGCTCCGCGTGCAGGGATGAGACCCGAGGAACGTTACCGGCGAGCTGCGGGTCGTCGCGCTCGACGGCCCGACGGTCCGGTCCGCCGCCCGCTCTAGGCTCGTGTCGTGCTCTCCTGGCCCGCTCCGCTCCTGCCGACCCTGCCCGGGACCGGGCCCGTCCTCAAGATCTACGACACCTCCCGCGGCGAGGTGGTGGACACGAGCCCCGGCACCACGGCGCGCATGTACGTCTGCGGCATCACGCCCTACGACGCCACGCACCTCGGCCATGCGGCTACCTACCTGGCCTTCGACCTGGTCAACCGCCTGTGGCGCGACGCCGGTCACGCGGTCCACTACGTGCAGAACGTGACCGACATCGACGATCCGCTGCTCGAGCGAGCCGACCGCGACAACGAGGACTGGATCGTCCTTGCCATGCGCGAGACCGCCCTGTTCCGCGAGGACATGACGGCCCTGCGGGTGCTCCCGCCGGAGGACTTCGTGGGCGCCGTCGAGTCGATCCCGCGGATCGTGGCGCACATCGAGACCCTGCTCGACGACGGGCTGGCGTACGTCCTCGACGACGGCACCGGCGACATCTACCACGACGTCGCCCAGGCACCCGGCTTCGGCGGCGAGTCCGGCTACGACGAGGCCACCATGCTGGGCTTCTTCGCCGAGCGTGGGGGAGATCCCGACAGGCTGGGCAAGCGCCAGCCGCTGGACCCGATGCTGTGGCGCGGTCCGCGGCCCGGGGAGCCCTCGTGGCCGGGACCCCGCGGCACCGAGGGCCGGCCGGGCTGGCACATCGAGTGCGCCACGATCGCACTGAACACCATCGGCATGGGCTTCGACGTGCAGGGCGGCGGCAGCGACCTCGTCTTTCCGCACCACGAGTACTCCGCTGTCCACGCCGAGGCGCTGACCGCGACCAAGCCGTTCGCCCGCGCCTACGTGCACGCGGCGATGATCGGGCTGGACGGCGAGAAGATGAGCAAGAGCCGCGGCAACCTGGTCTTCGTCTCCCGGCTGCGCGGCGACGGCGTCGACCCGATGGCGATCCGGCTGGCCCTCCTGTCCGGCCACTACCGCACCGACCGCGCCTGGACACCGGACCTGCTGCAGACGGCGCAGGAGCGGCTGGACACCTGGCGCCGGGCCGTCGAACTGGACGCGGGAGCGCCCGCGGCGCCCGTCCTCATCGGGCTGCGCCAGCGCCTCGCCGACGACCTGGACAGTCCCGGTGCGATCGCGCTGATCGACCGATGGGCCGAACAGACGCTCGCGGGCGGGCCCGACGCCGAGGACGACGCCCTGGACGAGGAGGCTCCGCGCATCGTCTGCGACGCCGTCGACGCGCTGCTGGGGATCTCGCTGGGGGACTGCGGATGACCGTGGGGCCGTTCCGGCTCACGGACCGGGCGGCACGCCAACGCGCCGAGGCGGATCTCGCCCCCGCCGCCACCCGGTCCGCCGACTCCCGGGGCCGGGTCCATCCTGAGCCGGAGGACCCGCTGCGGACGTCGTTCGAGCGGGACCGCGACCGGATCCTGCACGCCAAGGCGTTCCGCCGGCTCAAGCACAAGACCCAGGTCTTCCTGAACCCCGATGGCGACCACTACGTGACGCGGCTGACCCACACGCTCCAGGTCACCCAGGTGGCGCGGTCGCTGGCCCGCGCACTCGGGCTCAACGAGAGCCTGGCGGAGGCGATCGCCCTCGCCCACGACGTCGGGCACTCACCCTTCGGCCATCTGGGCGAGGACGCGCTCGAGCCCTACGTGGCAGGCGGCTGGCACCACGCCGCCCAGGGAGTGCGGATCGTGGAGGTGCTCGAGCACCTCAACCTGACCTGGGAGGTGCGGGACGGTGTCCGGGCGCACAGCTGGAAGATCGATCCGCCTCCGGCCACCCATGAGGGCGAGTGCGTGCGGTACGCCGATCGCATCGGCTACCTCTCCCACGACGCGCTCGACGCGATCCGCGCCGGGGTGCTCCGCCCCGAGGAGCTGCCCGGCCGTGCCCGCGCCGTCTTCGGCGAACCGGGCAGCGAGATGGTCGGCACGATGATCGACGCCGTCGTCGAGGGCAGCCTGGCGCCGGGGAAGGATGCCGTGGTGATGGCGCCCGACGCCCTGGAGGCCATGCACGAGCTGCGCGCCTTCATGTTCGAGCGGGTCTACAACTCCGAGACCGCCGCCGGGCAGAAGCACGTGGCCATCGACGTCATCCGCCGGCTGGTCGACCACCACCTGGAGCATCCCGAGCTCATCCCGGCGACCTACCGCGACACCGCGGCCGATCCGGTCACCCAGGTCGTCGACTACGTGTCCGGCATGACCGACCGGTTCGCCCTGGCCATGCACGACCGGCTCTTCGACGCCGACGCGACCGCGCAGATGACGCCGTTGCTGCGGCTCACCTGAGCCGGCCGTGGAGATCGACCGGCGTCAGCCCCCGGAGGCCCCCCGGCGGCGGAGGTAGCGCTCGAATTCGCGGGCGATCGTGTCGCCGTTGGCCTGGGACAGGTCGGACTCGGTGGCCCGCTCCTCCAGAGAACGCACGTACTCGACGATCTCGTCGTCCTCGTTGGCCATCTCGTCGACGGTCTTGACCCAGTCCTCCGCCTGCTGCGGCAGCGCCCCCAGCGGGACGGGCAGCTCGAGGACCTCCTCCACCCGCTGCAGCAGTGCCACGGTGGCCCGCGGCGAGGGCGGCTGGGACACGTAGTGCGGAACCGCCGCCCAGAAGCTGATCGCCGGCAGGCCGGCCTGCACGCACGCGTCCTGGAAGACGCCGAGGATGCCCGTCGGACCCTCGTAACGGCTGGCCTCCAGGCCGTAGGCGCGGGCGGAGTCCTGGTCGTACGCGGACCCGGTGACCGGGGTGGGCCGGGTGTGCGGCGTGTCGGCCAGCATGGCGCCGAGGGCGACGACGATCTGGACGTCGAGCTCGGTGAGGATCGCGATGAGCTCGGCGCAGAACCCGCGCCAGCGCATGTTCGGCTCGATCCCGCGGATCAGCACGACGTCACGCTCGCTGTTCGGCGGCCTGGCGACGGAGATCCGGGTGGTCGGCCACTCGATCCGCCGGCTGACGCCCCCGATCAGGGAGACGGTGGGCCGGTTGACCTGGAAGTCGTAGTAGTCCTCGGGGTCGAGGGCGGCCAGCGGGGTGGCGTCCCAGATCAACTCGAGGTGCTCGACCGCTCCGGTAGCGGCGTCCCCGGCGTCGTTCCAGCCCTCGAAGGCGACGACCACCACCGGGTCGTTCAGCTCGGGCAGGTCGTCGGCTGCGGACTTCGGGTCGTTCACCTCTGCCACCCTACGTCTGTTCGCCGACAGGACCGCGCCGTCCTGACCCTTCCGTGTGGGGCGCTCCTACCGCCCGGAAACGGGCGCGGGGACCAGGCCGGAGGGTGCGCGCGGCTACTCTTGACCGGTGTCTGCCCACGCCCCCGCTCCGCGCCCGGACGCCACGGCGGCGCTCACGGCGCTGCTCGAGGAGCGGATCCTGGTGCTCGACGGCGCCATGGGGACGGCGATCCAGCGCGACCGCCCGGACGAGTCGGGCTACCGCGGGCAGCGGTTCGCCGACTGGCCGACCGACGTCCAGGGCAACAACGACCTGCTCAGCATCACCGCGCCGGACATCATCGCCACCATCCACCGCGAGTACCTCGAGGCCGGCGCCGACCTGATCGAGACCAACACCTTCAACGCCACGGCGATCTCGCTGTCCGACTACGGCATGGCCGATCTCGCCTACGAGCTCAACGTGACCTCGGCCCGGCTCGCCCGCCTCGAGTGCGACGCCATGACCGGGCGGACGCCGGACCGGCCGCGATACGTCGTGGGTGCGCTGGGTCCGACCAGCCGGACGGCGTCGATCTCGCCCGACGTGAACGACCCGGGCGCCCGCAACGTGACCTTCGACGAGCTGGTCGAGGCCTACCTCACCGCGGCCAACGGCCTGGTGGACGGCGGCTCCGACGTCCTCTGCGTCGAGACGATCTTCGACACGCTCAACGCCAAGGCCGCGATCTTCGCCCTGGAGACGCTGTTCGAGGAACGCGGCCGGCGCTGGCCGGTGATGATCTCCGGAACCATCACCGACGCCTCCGGGCGGACCCTCTCCGGCCAGGTCACCGAGGCCTTCTGGCACTCCGTGCGGCACGTCGATCCGCTGCTCGTCGGGCTCAACTGCGCGCTCGGGGCCAAGGAGATGCGGCCCTACATCGCCGAGCTGTCCCGCATCGCCGACACCTTCGTCTCCTGCTACCCGAACGCCGGCCTGCCCAACGCGTTCGGCGAGTACGACGAATCGCCGGAGGAGACCGCCGCCGTCCTCCGGGAGTTCGCCGAGAGCGGGTTCGTCAACCTCGTCGGCGGGTGCTGCGGCACGACGCCGGCGCACATCGCCGCGATCGCCGGGGGAGTCGAGGGCCGGACCCCGCGCGCCCCGGTCGAGGCACGCCCGGCGTTGCGACTGTCCGGGCTCGAGCCGGTCACGGTCACCGATGAGTCGCTGTTCGTGAACGTCGGCGAGCGGACGAACATCACCGGGTCGGCCCGCTTCCGCAACCTGATCAAGGCCGGCGACTATCCGGCCGCGCTCGCCGTCGCCCGCCAGCAGGTCGAGGCCGGAGCGCAGGTCATCGACATCAACATGGACGAGGGGATGATCGACGGCGTCGAGGCGATGGACCGCTTCACCAAGCTGATCGCCACCGAGCCCGACATCTGCCGCGTCCCGACCATGATCGACTCCTCGAAGTGGGAGGTCATCGAGGCCGGCCTCAAGTGCGTGCAGGGCAAGCCCATCGTCAACTCGATCTCCCTCAAGGAGGGCGAGGAGAAGTTCGTCCGCGAGGCGCGGCTGTGCCGCAAGTACGGTGCCGCCGTCGTGGTCATGGCCTTCGACGAGGACGGGCAGGCCGACAACCTCGAGCGCCGGACGCAGATCTGCCGACGCGCCTACGACGTGCTGACGAAGGACGTCGGCTTCCCGGCCGAGGACATCATCTTCGACCCCAACGTCTTCGCGGTCGCCACGGGCATCGAGGAGCACGCCAACTACGGGCTGGACTTCATCGAGGCCACCCGCTGGATCAAGCAGAAC
>JAOPWH010000093.1 GCA_025965795.1 Blastococcus sp. | reverse complement strand
CGCCGGGCGGTCGCCGCCGCCGTCGTGGACGGGGTGCGCTGACCGTGGCCAGCCCCGCCCAGTGGCTGGCCGGCGCCCGCCCCCGCACGCTGCCGGCCGCCCTCGCGCCGGTGCTCGTGGGCACCGGCGTGGCTGCGGCACTCGACGGCTTCCGGCCCGGGGCGGCGTTGCTGGCCCTGCTCGTCGCCCTCGCCCTGCAGGTCGCGGTGAACTACGCCAACGACTACTCCGACGGCCGCCGCGGTACCGACGCCGACCGGGTCGGGCCGATGCGTCTGGTCGGGTCCGGCGCGGCCACCGCGGGCCAGGTGCTCGTCGCGGCGGCGCTGGCGTTCGGCGTCGCCGGTGTGGCCGGGCTGGCGCTGGCCGCGCTGTCCAGTTGGTGGCTGGTCGCGGTCGGGGCGGTGTGCATCGCGGCCGCGTGGACGTACACCGGTGGGCCGCTGCCCTACGGCTACCGGGCACTGGGCGAGGTGTTCGTCTTCGTCTTCTTCGGCCTGGTCGCCGTCGTCGGCACGACCTACGTGCAGACCGGCACGCTGCCCGGCCTCGCGTTCGCCGTCGCGGTGCCGGTAGGCCTGCTCATCGTGGCGATCCTCGTGGTCAACAACCTGCGCGACATCGACGGGGACGCCGCCGTCGGCAAGCGGACGCTCGCCGTGCTGATCGGCGAGCGGGCCACGCGGCTGGCCTATGCCGGCCTGCTCGGCGTGCCGTTCGTGGTCGTCGCCGCCGTCGGAATTGCCCGGCCCTGGGCGTTGCTCGGCCTGCTCGCCGCTCCGCTCGCCGTTCCGCCCGCCCGGACGGTGCTCACCGGCGGCCGCGGGCCTGCGCTGATCGGCGCGCTCCAGGGAACCGGCCTGCTCACGATGGCCACCGGGGTGCTCCTGGCCGTAGGACTCGCGCTCAGCTAGCCAACCGGCAGAAGCACCGAGCGGGGACACATGGCCACATTCGATGACCTGCTCGACGCGGGACCCCCGACGGCTACTCGGCCTTCGGCCCGCCGAGCCGCGCGCGCAGGTCCTCCTTGGCCGCCCGCCGCGCGACGCTGCGGGCGGCGAGGGCCTCGGTGAGGCGTTCCCGCGACGGCCGCAGCAGCAGGTACGAGACCGGCACCGACAGCAGCAGCCCGAAGAGCATGCCTCCGTAGAAGTCGAGCCCCGCGATCCAGAGCACCAGCACCAGTGCGGCGAGGATGCCGATCCGGCCGACGGTGTACATCACCAGCCAGGGCAGGACCTTGGGCGGCCTCCCCCCGGCGGGTCCGGCCGGCACCGCGTTTTCCGGCACCGCGTTCTCCGGCACCGCGTTCTCAGGCACCGCGTTCTCAGGCACCGCGTTCTCAGGCACCGCGTTCTCAGCCATGACGGCCCTCCCACTTGGTCGACAGCACGACCGTCGTCTGGGTGCGTGCGACACCCCGGATCCGATTCAACGCGCTGATCGCCGCCTCGAGTGCCGGGATGTCGGTCACCCGCACCTTCAACACGTATCCCTCGCTGCCGGCGACGCGCCAGCAGTCCTCGATCTCCGGCATGGCCCGCATGGCCTCCTCGAGCCCGGTGTCGTCCACCGAGTCGCTCTCGATCACCCCGATCAGTGCAGTCACGTCGAGGCCGACGGACGGCGGGTCGATCACCGCCTGGTAGCCGGTGATGACCCCGGCGCTCTCGAGCTTGCCGACCCGCTCGTGCACGGCCGGCGACGAGAGTCCGACCTGGCGGGCCAGCTCGGCGTAGCTGGCGCGGCCGTTCGCGCGCAGCAGGCCGATCAGCTGCCGGTCCACGGCGTCGATGGTGGGGGCTCCGTCCTGCCGGCCGGCCGCGGAGCAGCCGGGATGTCACTCGTCGGGCACCGAGTATCGCCGCGGACGTACGCTGGGTGCCGACGAGGGGGTGGGCCGGTGCCGTATCTGGTGCTGCTGGTGGTCGCGGTCGTGGTCGTCGTGCTGGTGATGCGGGCGGCGGGTGCGCCTCCGAAGGGTCCCGGCGGACGCGGAGGCATCCGGCCGGCACGCGGTCCCAGGCCGCAGCAGCCGATCCGGCCGCTGGCCCCGGACGACGACCCGGACTTCCTGCGCGAGCTCGACCGCCGCACCCGACGGGACGACGGCTCACCCGCCTGACCTCACGCCGGGTCAGGCGGCGCGCGCGACCGTCTCGGCCGAGCTGCGCGCCGGCCAGCCCAGCCCCCCGCTCTCCGTCGGGGGCGGGCCCGGCCAGCCCAGTCCGCCCTGCTCCTCGCTCATGACAGACCGCTCACGAGGGACATGGAAACACGCAGGTCGGGGGACCGCAGTGAATGGGGTCAGCCCACCCCGGCGTAGCTGTGCAGACCGGTCGACACCATGTTGACGAACAGCAGGTTGAAGATCATGACGACCAGGCCGGTGACGTTCACCCAGGCCGCCGGCCGGCCGCGCCAGCCCGCGGTCGTGCGGGCGTGCAGATAGGCGGCGTAGACGACCCAGGCGATGAAGGCCCAGGTCTCCTTCGGGTCCCATCCCCAGAAGCGGCCCCAGGCGCTCTCCGCCCAGATGGCCCCCGCGATCACCGCGAACGTCCAGACGGGGAACCCGAAGACGGCGGTGCGGTGGGCCACCCTGTCCAGCACCGCGGCCGCGGGCAGCCGGGCGAGGATCCCCGACTCCGAGGCCTCCCCCGCGGCGACCCGGTCCTCGTGCCGCGTCGTGACGAGGTACAGCACGCTGGCGATGCCGCTCACGAAGAAGATCCCGAAGCCGAGGATCGCGGTGGACACGTGGATCGCCAGCCAGTAGGACCGCAGCGCCGCCACCAGCGGGCCCGCCTCGGCGTAGAGGAACAGCCCGATCAGCACCAGGGACAGCACCACCGGCGCGAGGACGAACACGCCGATGTGCCGGAGGCCCGGGGAGCGGACGGCGAGCACGAGGTAGGCGACCACGGCGACCAGGACCGTCGCCGTGGCGAACTCGTACATGTTGCCCCAGGGCAGGCGGTCGGCCGCCAGTCCGCGGGTGACCAGCACGCCGGCCTGGGAGACCGCCCCCAGCGCCGTGAGGACCATGGCGGCGACGCCCCACCGGCGACCACGCTCCGGCTCGGCCACGAATCCGACCGGCGCCCCCGCGCCGACCAGCGCCGGGCGCCGGCCGAAAGCGAGCTGGGCGCAGAACGCGATCACGGCCAGGGAGTACAGCGCGACCCCGATCGTGAACAGTTGGTCCGACAGCTCGGCGAGCGACTGGTTCGGGGTCACGCGGGGGGTCCTCCGGTCTCGGTGCGGGTGCGGGCGCGGTCCTCGACCGCGTTCCGCAGGTCGTCGGCCAGGGCAGCGAAACGCGGCCCGTTCTCACCGCTGCCACGAAGCAGTGAAGCGACGGTCAGCACGCTACCGCCGTCCGTCGGGCCCGGTTCCGCCCGGGCGAACACCCGCTCCCGGCGCAGCAGCAGCATCCCCAGCAGGCCGAGCAGCATGGCCACCGCGGCGCCGAGCACCCAGATCTGGCCGGGGTCGTGCGAGAGCTGGAGAGCGGCGAACTCGCGGTAGCCGGTGAAGGCGATCGTGGTGCCGTCGGGAAGCGTCGTCGACTGCCCGAGCTCCAGGTTCGCCGCGGCCACCCTGGTGAGCCGGCCACGGTCGATCTGGCTCTGGTCGAGGGAGTAGACCGACTGCGGGATGCCGGAGTCCAGGCCGAGGTAGCCCTGGTAGACGAAGATCGCGACCTGCGGGCTCAGCGGTCTCGGGTCGATGGAGTCGAGGATCTTGTCCCGCACCACGCCGGTGGGAGCGAACAACCCCTCGAGGGCCAGCTGGTCGTCGCTCGCGGTGCCGACGTCGGGCAGCTTCAGCGCACCCTCGCTGGCCATCGTCCCGGGATTCGTCGGCAGGAAGGGCACCGAGAGGTCGTCGTACCTGGTCCCGTCGGGCGTCTGCACGCTGAACATCGGGCTGTACCCGTGACCGGTGACGTAGACGCGGTCGCCGTCGACCCGGAGCGGCTCGTTGACCCCGATCGTCGTCGGGACGCCGTCCTTTCCCGGAGGGCCGTACCGGATCCTCGCGGTGAAGGAGGAGGCGGTCAGGTTCGGCTCGTACTCCGCACGGAAGTCCTGGAGGTCGACGCACAGGGGCGACAGGTCGGCACTGTCGACGAGCGCCCCGGACGAGTACGTGTCGTACTGCTGGAAGGAGTTGCAGAAGCCCTGGCCCTCGGTGACCAGGATGCTGCCCTCGTACCCCCAGAGCTTGCCGCCGGCCAGTCCGAGCAGCAGTGCCACCAGGGAGAGGTGGAACAGCACGTTCCCGGTCTCCTTGAGGTAACCCTTCTCCGCCGACAGCTCCCCCTCCCGGCGGACGACGCGGAAGCGACGGACCCGCAACTCCTCCTCGACGACGTCGAGCGCGTCGCCCGGGGGCAGGGGCGCCGGGAGCTGCCCCGAGTCGGGCAACCGGAGGAGGTTGCGGGGCGCCGGTGGCGGAGCGGCGCGCAGTGCGCGGGCGTGCTCGAGCCCGCGAGGCAGCACGCAGCCGATCAGCGAGACGAACAGCAGCAGATAGATCGCGGCGAACCACGGTGAGCTGAAGACGTCGAAGAGGTACAGCCGGTCGAGGACCGGGGCCAGCTCCGGGTTGTCGGTGAGGTAGGCGTTGACCTTGTTCTGCGACAGCGAGCGCTGGGGCAGCAACGACCCCGGGACGGCGGCCAGCGCCAGCAGGAACAGCAGCACGATCGCGGTGCGCATCGCGGTGAGCCGCCGCCACCAGTGCAGCAGCCGGGCGGCGACCAGGCGACCCACGGACGACCGGGCCGGCGGCGGAGCCTCAGGTCTCGGCGGCGCGGCGACCGTCACAGTGCCGACTCCCCGAACCCGGTGGCCGCCAGCCACGACCGCAGCCAGCCCATGAGCTCGGTCCAGGCGCCGGTGAGCAGCAGGAGACCGACGAGCACCAGGACGGCGCCGCCGACACGGGTGACCGCGCGGGCGTGCCGGCGCAGGAAGGCGGTGGCGCCGACGGCCCACCGCGCACCCACGGCGACCAGCACGAACGGCACGCCGAGGCCGAGGCAGTAGGCGACGCTGAGCAGCGCCCCCCGTGCCGCGGTGCCCTCGGAGACCGCGAGCGAGTACACCGCGGCAAGCGTCGGGCCGAGGCACGGCGTCCAGCCCAGGCCGAAGACGATGCCCAGGAGCGGGGCGCCGGCGAGCCCCGTGGCAGGCCGGGCGGACAGCCGCGTGGTGCGTTGCAGCAGCGGGAGCCAGCCGAGGAAACCCAGGCCGACCAGCACGGTGACTGCGCCGAAGACCCGGTCGAGCAGGACGGCGTGCTCGAGCAGCAGCCGGCCCAGCCCGCCGAAGGCCGATCCGAACGCCACGAAGACGGCGGTGAACCCGAGGACGAACAGGACCGCCCCCAGCACCATGCGGCCCCGGGGAGGACGGTCGTCGGTCCGAACAGCGGTGGCGACGCCACCGGGAGCCGCCGGAGCCGTCGGCGCCGCAGCGGGCGCACCGCTGCCGACGAGTCCCGAGACGTAGGCGAGGTAGCCGGGGACGAGCGGCAGCACGCACGGCGAGGCGAAGCTGATCAGGCCGACCAGGGCCGCCACCGCCGCCGCCACGAGCAGCGGACCGTCGGTGACCAGGCCGCTGAAGGTCTCGCCCACCTCAGCTCCCCTCCTTCCGCACGCGGTCGAGCACCCGGCGCAGGTCGTCCTGGGCGACGGCACCGGTGTACACCGCCGCGACCCGGCCCTGACGATCGAGAACGATCGTGGAGGGGATCGCGTTCGCCGGGTAGTTGCGGAAGGCCAGGGCCACCTCCCCGCGCGGGTCGTAGAGCGACGGGAACGCGATGTCGAAGCGATGGACGAAGGCGAGGGCGAACTGCTTGTCGGTCTCCTTCACGTCGATGCCGAGGAACTGGACGCCGTCGTCGGCCAGGTCGACCGAGACCTCGCTGAACTCGGGCGTCTCCACCCGGCAGGGGGCGCACCACGACCCCCAGAAGTTGAGCACCGCTACCTGCCCGGCCAGGGACGACGAGTCGAACCGCTTCCCGTCGAGCAGCGTGCCGGAGAAGCCGGGTGCCGCGGCGCGCTCGTTCTCGGGGATCACCTCACCGGACGGTGTGCCCGCGACGAACCGGAACTCGCCGCCGTTGTTCACGTCGACGGCGTCCGCTCCGGTCGAGCAGCCGGCGAGCAGCAGCCCGCTCACCAGCGCGAGGACCGCGCGTCTCATGCGACCACACCCATGCGCCCGAACCTCATGCGCCCGACACTCATGCGCCCGAACCTCATGCGCCCGGCACCGCGTCGGCGTCGGTGGCACCGGCCGGCTCGGCGTAGTCCACCCGGCTGATCCGGTCGCCGTCGTAGACGAGGGAGGTGACGCTGGCCAGACCGCACTGGCGACGGCGCGGGTCGTGCACGTAGCGGCGTCCCTCGACGTGCAGCCGCAGCGTCCAGATCGGCAGCTGGTGGCTGACGAGGACGGCGGCGGAGCCGCGGGCGGCGTCCCGCGCGGCCTCGGCGGCGGCGAGCATCCGCGCGGCGATCTCCACGTAGGGCTCGCCCCACGACGGCTGGAAGGGGTTGCGCAGCTTCCACCAGTTGCCCGGGGCACCGAACACACCGGCGGCTCCGGAGACGACCTTGCCCTCGAAGGCGTTTCCGGCCTCGATCAGCCGGTCGTCGAGCGCCAGCGGCAGCGACAGCGCCTCGGCGACGGGCGCGGCCGTCTGCTGGGCGCGCTCCAGCGGGCTGGAGACCAGGTGGGTGACGTTCCTGCCGACGAACCACTCGGCCGCGGCGAGCGCCATGGCCTCCCCCGTGGTGGAGAGCCGGAATCCGGGCAGCCGCCCGTAGAGGATCTTGCCCGGGTTGTGCACCTCCCCGTGGCGGAGCAGGTGCACCACGGTCCGTTCGGTCACGCCCGCACCTCACCGGCCGCGCGCGCGGCAGCCGGCAGTGCCTCCAGCACCCGGTCCAGCGCCTCGCCGGTGAGCGCCGCGTTCACGAACCAGGACTCGAAGGCCGACGGCGGCAGGTAGACGCCGCGGGCGAGCAGGGCGTGGAAGAAGGCGGTGTAGCGGGCGGTGTCCTGCGTGCGGGCGTCGTCGAAGTCGCGCACCTGACGCTCGTCGGGCACGAAGAAGACGGAGAACATGCTGCCCGCCTGCTGCACCCGGTGTGGCACCCCGGCGCCGAAGAGCGCCGCGCTGGCCGCGCCCCGGAGCAGGGCGGCCACCTCGTCGCAGCGCGCGTAGACCTCCTCGGTGCAGTGCCGGAGGGTGGCCAGCCCGGCGGCGACCGCGACCGGGTTCCCGGACAGCGTGCCGGCCTGGTAGACCGGCCCGATCGGGGCGAGCTGGTCCATGAGGTCGGCGCGCCCTCCGAAGGCTGCGGCGGGGAGCCCCCCGCCCATGACCTTGCCGAAGGTGAACAGGTCGGCGTCGACGGGGTCGAGGCCGTACCAGCCCGATCGCGAGACCCGGAACCCCGTCATCACCTCGTCGATGATCAGCAGCGCCCCGTGCGCCGCGGTGATCCGCCGCAGCGCGGCGTTGAAGCCGTCCAGCGGGGGGACGACGCCCATGTTGCCCGCGGCGGCTTCGGTGATCACGCAGGCGACGTCGGCACCACGCTCGGCGAACACCGCCTCGACCGCCGCGACGTCGTTGTAGGGCAGGACGACGGTGTCCGCGGCCGCGCCGGTGGTGACGCCGGGGGTGTCGGGGAGGCCGAGCGTCGCGACGCCGGAGCCGGCCGAGGCGAGCAACGAGTCGACGTGCCCGTGGTAGCAGCCGGCGAACTTCACGATCAGCGGGCGGCCGGTGGCGCCGCGGGCCAGCCGGACGGCCGACAGCACCGCCTCGGTGCCCGAGTTGACCAGCCGCACCCGCTCGACCGGAGCGACCCGCGCCCGGATCTCCTCGGCGAGGTCGAGCTCGCCCTCGGTCGGAGCACCGAAGGAGAAGCCCCGGCGGGCGGCCGCCGTGACGGCGTCGACGACAGCGGGGTGGGCGTGGCCGAGGATCATCGGCCCCCACGAGCTGACCAGGTCGACGTAGCGCCGTCCGTCGGCGTCGGTGATCCAGGGACCGGACCCCTCGGTCATGAAACGGGGGGTGCCGCCGACGGCGCGGAAGGCACGGACCGGGCTGTTCACGCCGCCCGGGGTGATCGTCTGCGCGCGGGCGAAGAGGTCGGCCGAGACCGGGGCCTCGTAGGTGTAGGAGGTGCTGCCCAGCGAGGTCACGAGCCCAGTGTCCCTTCTGTTCCTGAGGGTGCGCCGGGGGTCCGCCCGACGCCCGCCATCAGCGCCTGGTAGAGGGCGGCGGGGTGCTGGGTGGGCACCAGCACGGTGCGACCGTCGGTCAGTTTCAGCGGCAGCCCGGTCCGGCCCCGTGGGAGCGACCAGCCACCGCCGAGCACCGGCGCCCCGGCGTCGACACCGGAGTCCACCTGGGCCAGGTGGGCCGCGTCGACGTCGGAGAGGGGCACCCGCTCGCGCCCGACGGACAGGGCCCGGTCGTCGACCCGCACGGTCCAGATCCGGCGGGCGGACAACGTCCCGGCGCCGAGAATACCCAGGACGGCGACGACGGCGACCACCCAGAGCAGCGGCGGCACGTCGGACCCGGGGAGCACCAGGTCGAGCACGAGGAAGGCGGCGAGCGCAGCGGCGACCAGCCAGAACGGCCGCCAGGAGCCGCCGTGCTCGACGTAGCCCACCTCGGTCAGGCGCGGGCGAGCAGGCGCGCGGCCTCGACCGCCCAGTACGTGAGGACCGTGCCGGCGCCCGCCCGCCGGATGGCGGTGAGCGTCTCGAGGATCGCCCGCTCCCGGTCCACCCAGCCGTTGGCGGCGGCCGCCTCGACCATCGCGTACTCGCCGCTCACCTGGTAGGCGCTCACCGGCACCGATACCGCGTCGGCGACGCGGGCGACGATGTCCAGATAGGGCAGCGCGGGCTTCACCATGACGGCGTCGGCGCCCTCGGCGAGATCCTGGGCGACCTCACGCAGCGCCTCGTCGGCATTGGGCGGATCCATCTGGTACGTCGAACGGTCGCCGAACTGCGGCGCGCCCTCGGCGGCCTCGCGGAACGGGCCGTAGAAGCCCGACGCGTACTTGGCGGCGTAGGCGAGGATCGGCGTCTCGGGGTACGCGGCGCCGTCCAGGGCCTTCCGGATGGCCGCCACCTGGCCGTCCATCATCCCGCTGGGCGCGATGACATGGGCGCCGGCGGATGCCTGTGCGACCGCCACGGCCGCGTAGCGGTCCAGCGTCGGGTCGTTGTCCACCAGGCCGGCCGGCGTGACCACCCCGCAGTGCCCGTGGTCGGTGTACTCGCACAGGCAGAGGTCGGCCATGAGCACCAGCTCGTCGCCGAGATCGGCCCGCAGCTCCCGCAGCGCGACGTTGACGATCCCGTCGGCCGCATCGGCCTGCGAGCCGAGGGCGTCCTTCTCCCCCGGGATGCCGAACAGCATCAGCCCACCGATGCCCGCCTCGGCCGCCTCGTGCGCGGCTTTCCGCAGCGAGTCCAGGGTGTGCTGGACGACGCCGGGCATGGCCGAGATCGGCGCCGGCGCATCGATGCCCTGCTTGACGAAGACCGGCAGCACGAAGTCCGCCGCTGCCAGTCGCGTCTGGGCGGTCAGCCGCCGGAGCGCGGGCGTCGACCGGAGCCGGCGCCCGCGCGCGAAGCCGGGGTTCGCGCCTCCCGAGGTCATTTCTCGGCCCCGTCCTCCGCGACCCGCAGCGACAGGGCGTACTCGGCGAGCGCGTCGACCAGCGGTGCCACGGCGGCGGTCTCCGGCTGGACGTCGACCCGGAGGCCGAACTCCTGCGCGCTGGCGGCCGTCGCCGGGCCGATCACCGCGACGACGGTCTTCGCGTGCGGCTTCCCGGCGATGCCGACCAGATTGCGCACGGTGCTCGACGAGGTGAAGCACACCGCGTCGAAGCCGCCACCCTTGATCGCCTCGCGCACGCTGGCGGCCGGCGGGGCTGCCCGGACCGTGCGATAGGCGGTGACGTCGTCGATCTCCCAGCCGCGCTCCTGGAGCCCGGCGGCGAGCGTCTCGGTCGCGATGTCGGCCCGCGGCAGGAGCACCCGGTCGATGGGGTCGAAGACGTCGTCGTAGGGCGGGAAGTCGGCGAGCAGGCCCTCGCTCGACTGCTCCCCGGCGGGCACCAGTTCCGGCACGATGCCGAAGGCCCGGACGGCGTCCGCGGTCTGCTGGCCGACACAGGCGACCTTCACGCCGGCGAAGGCCCGCGCGTCGAGGCCGAGCTCGGTGAACTTCTCGCGGACCGCACGCACGGCGTTCACCGAGGTGAAGACGATCCAGCCGTACCGGCCGGTGACCAGGCCCTTGATGGCGCGGTCCATCTGGGCGGGGCTGCGCGGGGGCTCGACGGCGATGGTCGGCACCTCGACGGGAACGGCGCCGTAGGCGCGCAGCCGGTCACTCATCTCGCCGGCCTGGTCCTTGGTGCGCGGCACCAGCACCCGCCAGCCGAACAGCGGCCGGCTCTCCCACCAGGACAGGCGGGCGCGCTTGTCGACGGCGGTGCCCACGGTGGCCACGACCGGGCCGGTGAACGCATCGAGTCCGGCGGTCTTCTCCGCCACGGCGGCCAGCTTGGCGGGGACGCTCTTCTGCGCCGTCCCCGAGCCGCCGGTGGTGACGAGGACCGGGGTGCTGCCGGACAGGCCGCCCTCGATCAGCCGGATCGCGGCGTCGGGAAGTTCCTCGGCCGAGCCCTGCAGGACCAGCGTGCCGCCGGCCTTGGCGGCCGCGCCGGCCAGGGCGGGGAGGTCGGCACCGCTCCGCAGGTCCACGGTCACCGCGGTGCTGCCGAGGGCGACACCCGCGTAGGCCGGTACGGCGGTCGCGGTCGCGACGCCGGGCACGACGTCGAAGGGCACGGAGGTCCGGCCGACGGCCAGCACCTCCTTGACCACCGCGTCGGCGGTG
>JAOPWH010000091.1 GCA_025965795.1 Blastococcus sp. | reverse complement strand
GGGGCGTGGAGAAGGTCTTCTGGGAGACCCCCGGCATCTACTCCACCGCCGCGGGCTACGCCGGCGGCTACACCCCGAACCCGACGTACGAGGAGGTCTGCTCGGCGCGGACCGGGCACACCGAGGTCGTGTTGGTGGCCTACGACCCCGCCGTCATCTCCTACGAGCAGCTGCTGAAGGTCTTCTGGGAGGACCACGACCCGACGCAGGGCATGCGCCAGGGCAACGACATCGGCACCCAGTACCGCTCGGCCGTCTACGTGCAGTCGCCCGAGCAGGAGGCGGCCGCCGTCGCCACCCGGGACGCCTACCAGGAGCGGCTGAAGGCCGCCGGCTTCGGCGAGATCACCACCGAGATCGCCCCGCTGGGACAGTTCTTCTACGCCGAGGACTACCACCAGCAGTACCTGTACAAGGTGCCGAACGGCTACTGCCCCGTGCACTCCACCGGCGTCTCCTGCCCGGTGGGCCTTCCCGGCGTGTGAATACGCATTTCCTGCAGCTGAGGCGTGATCCCGACGTCGAGGCGCCCGACCTGGTCGCCGTCGACGCCACCGACCGGCTGCTGCTGGACGAGGCGGCCGACGCGCTGTCCGGATGCGGGCCGGGGGAGGTCGTGATCGTCGACGACTCCTACGGCGCGCTGACCCTCGGCGCCGTCGCGCTGCACGGGGCGACCGATGTGCGGGTGCACCAGGACCTCCTCGTCGGCGAGCTGGCCCTCGCCCGCAACGCCGAGCGCACCGGGCTGCCCGGGAGCTACCGGAACCTTCCGCTGGACGCCGAACTGGCCGGCGGGGCGAAGGTGCTGCTGGTCAAGGCACCGAAGGGGCTGGACGCGCTGCGGGAGATCGCGGAGGCCGTGGCGGCGGGAGCCGCCCCCGACGTCACCGTCTTCGTCGGGGGCCGCGTGAAGCACATGACCCACGCGATGAACGACGTCCTCCGCGACTCGTTCACCGACGTCTCGGCGACGCTCGCGCGCCAGAAGTCCCGTGTGCTCGTCGCCCGGGGGCCGCGGCCGGGACCGTCCTCCTTCCCGCGGACGCAGGAGCACCCCGATCTCGGGCTGACCGTCTGCGCACACGGCGCCGCGTTCGCCGGCACGAAGATCGACATCGGCACGCGGGCGCTGCTGCGAACGCTCGACCGCATGCCGCCCGCCGGCACGGCGCTGGACCTGGGGTGCGGCACCGGCGTCCTCGCCGCGGCACTCGCCCGCGCCCGGCCGGAGCTCACCGTCCTGGCCGTCGACCAGTCAGCTGCCGCGGTCGCCTCGGCGGCGGCGACGGCGTCGGCCAACCGCGTGGGCGACCGGATCCGCGTCGTGCGCGACGACGCCGCGGGGTCGGTGCCCGACGGCAGCGTCGACCTCGTCGTCTGCAACCCGCCGTTCCACCTCGGTGCCGCCGTGGTGACCACGGCCGCGGACCGTCTCTTCGCCGCGGCCGCCCGGGTGCTACGGCCCGGCGGCGAGCTGTGGACGGTCTACAACAGCGCCCTGCGGCACAAGCCGGCCCTGTCCCGGCTCGTCGGGCCGACGACGGTGGCCGACTCCACTCCGAAGTTCACGGTGACGGTGTCCCGCCGCCGCTGAGCCGCGCACAGAACTCTGGCGTTCCGGCGACGGTCGGTTCAGGCTGAGCACGCAGGACGACGTCGTCGAGCGGGGCGCACCATGGCTGGAAGCCACTCCGGGACGCCCGTGCGCACGTCCGCCGGTATCAGCCGCCGCGAGCTGCTGCAGGGGAGCGCGGCGGCCGCCTTGGGCGTGGCCGTCCTCGGGCGACCCCTGGCTGCACGGGCGGTGCCGTCGAGCGCCTCGGGTCTCACGGGGCTGGCTCCCCTGGTCGCCGCCATGCACGTGCACGCCTCGTACAGCGAGGGCGACGCCGGCGTGACCGCCTCGTGGGACCAGCAGTACGCCGTCGCGTCGGCGGCCGGAGTCGACGTGCTGTGGCAGACCGACCACGACTTCCGGGCCCGCGCCCGCAATTACATGACGTCGCTGCGCGGGACCTTCATCGGCTCGACGACGGGCGCCACCGCCCAGAAGGCGGCGAGCTTCGCCGCGGGCGGGGTCATCCGGCTGCTGGTCGAGAGCGCCGGCGCGACGCCGGCGACCCAGAGGCTGGCGATGGAGGAGAAGCCGACCGCCGTCAACAACTTCCGTACCGGCATCGACGGACAGACGATCGCCCACGGGTTCGGCTCCAGCCGGCTGGATGTCGGGGCGCTCTACGAGGTCGTCCTGACCCTCTCGGTGCATCCGGCTCAGGACGGCCGGCCGGCCGGCGAGTACTCGCTGCGCTACCGCTTCGCCCGCGGCGCGAGCCCGCGGCGGTTCACGGAGGGCGGCGGCCTGGTGGGCGTCGTCCTCGCCCCCATGCCGGCGAACGGCGCGACGGTCACCCTGAACCCCCAGGCCGACGTCGGGGCCCTCTGGCCCGGCATGGTGGCGGTCGACCACTGCTCGACCTTGCTCGCCTTCGTCGTCACGAGCCCGCGCCGGGGGGTGGTCGCCGACGTCCGGCTGCGGGCGGTGACGGTGAACCGGGCCCGGCACGACGCCGCCGGGGTGCTGGCCGCGCAGCGACAGCTCGCCGCGGCCTACTCGCCGCGCTACGGCGTCACCGGGATCGCCTCGGAGGAGGTCAGCCTCGGCGACCCGACCGTGGCCCACTGCAACGTGTTCGGGTCCGCGCCGGAGTTCTCGCTCAAGACCGGGATCAACGCGACCAACTGGACGACGTACTGGCGCGACATGATCGCGCGCACCCACTCGCGAGGCGGCGTCGTCTCCTGGAATCACCCGTTCGGCGCCAACACAGGCCCGGTCCTGACGGCGGCCGAGCAGGTCCGGGCGCGCCGCGAGGTCTTCGCCGCCCGGCTGGCCGACCGCTTCCTCGGCGCCGACGTCCTCGAGGTGGGCTATGCGCTGCGCGGCTTCGTGCCCTTCAGCGTGCACCTGGATCTCTGGGACACCTTTTCGCGCCGGGCGCTCTGGCTGACCGGGAACGGGGCGAGCGACGACCACTCGGGTCAGGACTGGCGGACCCTGGTCAACGGCTTCCTCACCGGGATCTGGGCGTCGTCCTCCGGGGAGGCCGCCCTCACTGCTGCGCTGGCGGGTGGCCGCGCCTACACGTACCACCCGCAGTTCTGCCCCGACCTCCAGCTGGACACCCTCGTCGACGGCGGAGTGCCGATGGGCAAGGCGTCGGTGAGCAGCCGGACGTCTCGCTCGATCGAGATCGCTGGAACGGCGCTGCCTCCTGGGAGCACGCTCGAACTGGTCCAGGGGCCGGTCGACTTCACCGGGCAGGACCCGGCCACCGCCGTCGTGGCGGACTTCCCTGCGTCGGCCTTCGGGGGCTCCGGCACGGGCACGGTCGCCGTGCCGGTGTCCACCGGAACATCCTGCTTCGTCCGACCGCAGGTCCGGCGGAACGGCGTCCTGGTGGCCTCCGGGAACCCCACCTGGCTGCTCCGTGAGCCGCCCCCCGGCGGGATCCCGGCCGGCAGGGTGGCGAGCTGAGCAGGGAACGGGAAACCGGCTTACCGGAACGAAGAAGTTTGAGAGTTGCACGTTCTCGGCTGTACTCACTCAACTCCGGGCCGAACTCTCCTGCAACGGAAGGCGGATGTTCCGCCACCGCCCCGCTCAGGAGAGCCTCATGGCGAACAACCTCTGGTCCGACCGGCCCCTCGGCGTGAAGCTGTCCGCCCTCGTGGCCGCCGGCGCGGTGTCGCTCGGGGTGTTCGCCGTCGTCAGCGTGCAGGCGCTCGACGGGACCGGTCAGCGGACCCAGGACGTGATGGCCAGCGCGGAGGCCACGGGCGACGCCATGCAGGCCGACATGATGCACGACGCGGTGCGGGCGGACGTCCTGCAGGCACTGCTCAGCGTCGGCGTGGCCCCGCAGTACTCGGCCGCGGCGAGCGACCTGGCCGAGCACAGCGACAACTTCCGGACGATCCTCGACGAGATGCTGGGCGACGACCTGAGCCCGGAGGTCGTCGCCGCGGTGAATCAGGTGACGCCGGCCGTCGAGCAGTACCTGGCCTCGGCAGCGCACATCGTCGAACTGGCCGGCACCGACCCCGCCAGCGCGCGAGCCGCCTATCCGGCCTTCAGCGACTCGTTCAAGGCTCTGGAGGACGCGCTCCCCGAGGTCGGCGACGTCGTGACCGCCTACGCGGAGGACGCCGCCACGGCCAGCGGCGAGCAGCGCAACGCGGCCGTCGAGCTCTCGGTGATCGTGGCGATCGCCGGCGTCCTGGTGCTCGCCCTGCTCGGCTGGGTCATCACCCGCTCCGTCGTGCGTCCGCTCCGCCGGGTGGTCGCCGTCGTGACCGACATGGCGGACGGAGACCTGCGGAACACCACCGGAATCCGGAGCAAGGACGAGGTGGGCCAGGTGGCCGCCGCGCTGGATGCCTCCATGGCGAACATGCGGACGGTGCTCGGCGCCATCGGGGACAGCTCCACCACGCTGGCGTCGGCCACGGAGCAGCTGTCGGCCAGCGCCCAGGACATGGCACGACTGGCCGACGAGTCCTCCGTGCAGAGCGGCATCGTGGCCACCGCGGCCGGTCAGGTGTCCACCAACGTGCAGACGGTCTCGGCCGGCTCGGAGCAGATGGGTGCCTCGATCCGCGAGATCGCCCAGAACGCCTCCGAGGTCTCCCGCGTCGCCGCCCAGGCGGTCACCGCGGCCGACGCCACCACCGCCACGGTCGCCAAGCTGGGTGAGTCCTCGCTCGAGATCGCCAGCGTGGTCAAGGTGATCACCTCGATCGCGGAGCAGACCAACCTGCTGGCGCTCAACGCCACCATCGAGGCGGCCCGGGCGGGTGAGGCCGGCAAGGGCTTCGCCGTGGTGGCCAACGAGGTGAAGGAACTGGCCCAGGAGACGGCGAAGGCCACCGAGGACATCGCCCGCCGCGTGCTGGCCATCCAGAAGGACACGGGGGCGGCCGTGAGCGCGATCGAGGAGATCTCCTCCATCGTCGCCCAGATCTCCGACCGGCAGACCACCATCGCCAGCGCCGTCGAGGAGCAGACCGCCACCACCAACGAGATGTCGCGGTCGGTCACCGAGGCGGCCAGCGGGTCGACCGAGATCGCCTCGAACATCACCGGTGTCTCCAGCGCGGCCGACTCCACGACCCAGGCGCTGACCCAGACACGGACGGCCGTGGACGAGCTCTCCCGGATGGCTGCGGACCTGCGTACCAGCGTCAGCAGGTTCACCTACTGACGCCCGATCCCCTGCCCGCTCCGGGGTGGTGACCGCATCCTGCGGTCGCCACCCCGTTGCCGTTCGCGCGGTGGAATGACCGGGAATGGCGGCTTGTCGACATTGCGCGAATGGTCATCAGCCCGTTTTCGGCAACCATTCCGACACGCCGGGATGTCGGTCGCGAACCGGATAGCGAGCGCCTAACTTCTCCTGTGTAACGCCTGTGACTCCTGATGCCCGTGAGGGCCGGGTCGCACCCGCCCTCTCTTCTCCAGGAGCTCCGTTGAGAACGCACCGCCTCTCCAATCTGCGCGTCGGACGGCGCCTCGGACTCGCCTTCGGTGCGGTGGGGACGCTCGTGGTCGTCAGTGCCGGTGCCGGACTGTCGGCCGTGGCCGAGCAGCGAGCTCTCGCCGAGGAGATCAGCGCCGTCGACGGTGTGCTCCGCGATGCCGAGACGGCGCGATTCCAGATCGCCGACGTCACCGGCTGGCAGGGCCTCGTCGTGGCCGACGCCGCCGTCTTCGGTCCGAAGACGGCCCTGGCCGAGGACTCGTACAACCGCGCCGGCCTGCTGGAGAGCAAGGCCGGCATCTACGCCTGGCTGGACGAGGTCGACACCGGCGCGATGAACGCCGCGGAGAAGAAGGCCTTCGACCAGCTCCGCCCCGCCTGGGACAACTACTTCACCTGGGACGACCAGGTGGTGGAGTGGCTGTCGGCGGGCACTCGCGAAGCCGACGCGACGGCCCTCGGGAGCATCAACGGGGGCGACGCCGGCGCGGGCTACGGCATCGTCCTCGGACTGGCCGACGAGATCCAGGCGTCCGCCCGGAAGCGGGCGGCGGACCTGCGCACCGAGCAGGGCGACGCCCAGCGGGCGGCCTCGGTCCTCCTCGGCGTCGTCGGTGGCCTGGCGGTGCTCCTGGCCGCACTGCTGTCGGTGGTGGCCGCCCGGTCCGTCGTCCTCCCGCTGCGTCGGGTGAAGGCGTCCCTCGACGCCGCGGCGCAGGGCGACCTGACGGCGGCGTCGGGCGTGGTCCAGCGTGACGAGGTGGGGGAGATGGCCGCCTCGCTCGAGGCGATGCAGACCGCGCTTCGCGAGGTGCTGTCGTCGGTGGTGGGCTCGGCCGACGCCGTGGCGGCCTCCTCGGAGGAGCTGAGCGCCTCATCGGCGCAGATCTCCGCCAGCGCCGAGGAGACCTCGGCACAGTCCGGTGTCGTGTCCTCGGCCGCGGAGGAGGTCTCCCGCAACGTGCAGACCGTCGCCGCCGGTGCCCAGGAGATGGGGGCCTCCATCCGCGAGATCGCGAGCAACGCCGCGGAGGCCAGCGAGGTCGCCGCGCAGGCAGTCACCGCTGCCGAGACCACCACCGCCACCGTCGCCAAGCTGGGGGCGTCATCGGCGGAGATCGGCGACGTGGTGAAGGTGATCACGAGCATCGCGGGACAGACCAACCTGCTGGCGCTGAACGCCACCATCGAGGCGGCCCGGGCCGGCGAGGCCGGCAAGGGCTTCGCCGTGGTCGCCAACGAGGTCAAGGAACTGGCCCAGGAGACGGCGAAGGCGACCGAGGACATCGCCCGCCGGGTGCTGGCGATCCAGTCCGACACCACCGCCGCCGTGGCGGCGATCGAGGAGATCTCCGCCATCGTCGGGCAGATCTCCGACCGGCAGACCACCATCGCCTCAGCGGTGGAGGAGCAGACGGCCACGACCAACGAGATGTCACGGTCGGTGCAGGAAGCGGCCAGCGGGACCACCCAGATCGCCACCAACATCACCGGCGTCTCCACCGCCGCCGACTCCACCACCCAGGCACTCAGCCAGACCCGAATCGCCGTCGACGAGCTGTCGCGCATGGCCGCCGGCCTGCGCACCACCGTGGGCCGCTTCACGTACTGAACCCCGGGCGCCCGGGGTCCCTCCCGCGGCGCGACTGCCGATAACCCGGAGGACGGCCGGCGCCGGCGGACTTCCCCCCGGTGCGTCGGTGCCGGCCGATGACCCCACCGGGCGGGCTCCACCGGGAGCCCCCACCGGTCGTAGCACGAGAGAGAAGGCAGCACACGTGGACGGTCTCGACGACATCGTCGAAGAGTTCCTGGTCGAGAGCCACGAGAACCTCGACCAGCTCGACAGCGACCTGGTCGCCCTCGAGCAGGACCCCAACTCCCGCGAGCGGCTGTCCAGCATCTTCCGCACGATCCACACCATCAAGGGCACCAGCGGCTTCCTCGCCTTCAACCGGCTGGAGGAGGTCACCCACGTCGGGGAGAACATGCTGTCCCGACTGCGGGACGGTGCCCTGGATCTCACGCCCACGCGGACGAGCGTGCTGCTGCAGATGGTCGACACCGTCCGTTCGCTGCTCACCGCCATCGAGGCGACCGGCGGTGAGGGCAAGGTGGACGTGTCCGGTGTGGTCGCGGCCGTGACCGCCGCCATGGAGGACGCCCCCGCCGAGCCGGTGGTGGTCGTACCCGCACCCCGCTCCCCCGCCGCGTCCGAGAAGGCGCTCGCGAAGAAGGCCCCGGCCAAGCCCGCCGCCAAGCGTGCTCCGGCCAAGACCGCGGCCAAGCCGGCGGCCAAGCCGGCCGCTGCGAAGCCGACCACCCCCTCCGTCGCGGCCCCGGCCGCCCTGGACACCACCCCGGAGACCGTCGGGGAGCCGCCCCCCGTCGTTGCCGAACCCCTGCCCGAGCGGGCTGCGGACGAGTCGCCCGCTGCGGACACCGTGGAGCACGCGGACGGCGAGCCGCAGACCGACGCCTCCGGTGCTCCCCGTCGGGCGGTCGCCGACAGCACCATCCGCGTGGACGTCGACCTGCTCGACGAGCTGATGCTGCTCGTGGGTGAACTGGTGCTCACCCGCAACCAGATCGTGCAGAACGTCGCGCGCCAGACCGACACGGACCTCATCCGCGCCTCCCAGCGGCTGAACCTGATCGCCAGCGAGCTGCAGGAGGGCGTCATGAAGACGCGCATGCAGCCGATCGACCACATCTGGTCGAAGCTGCCGCGGGTCGTGCGCGACCTCGGCCTGCAGCTGAAGAAGTCCATCCGCCTGGAGATGGAGGGCCGGGAGACCGAGCTCGACAAGACCCTGCTCGAGGCGGTCAAGGACCCGTTGACCCACCTCGTCCGCAACTCCGTGGACCACGGCATCGAGATGCCGGAGGACCGCAGGAGGGCCGGCAAGGCCACCGAGGGCGTGCTCACGCTGCGCGCCCGGCACGAGAGCGGTCAGGTGGTGGTGGAGGTCGCCGACGACGGCGCGGGCATCGACCCGGTCAAGCTCGGCAAGAAGGCCGTCGAGCGCGGCCTGATCACCGTGGCCCAGCTCGAGCGGATGGGCCCGGCCGACATCCTCCAGCTGATCTTCCTGCCCGGGTTCTCCACGGCGGCCGCCGTCACCAACGTCTCCGGCCGTGGCGTCGGGATGGACGTCGTCAAGACCAACATCGAGGCCATCGGCGGGACCATCGAGGTCGAGTCGATGCCCGGCGAGGGCACCGTGTGCCGGCTGCGCATCCCGCTGACGCTGGCGATCGTGCCGGCGCTCACCGTCGAGTGCGCCGGTGACCGCTACGCGATCCCGCAGATCAGCCTGCAGGAGCTCGTGTCGCTGGACGCCGAGAAGGCCGCCAACGCGGTCGAGGAGGTCGGCGGGGCGCCGGTCTACCGGCTGCGTGGCGAGCTGCTCCCCCTGGTCCGGCTCACCGACGTCCTCGGCCTCCTCTCCGAGCGCCACGACGGGCACGTCGTCATCGCCGTCCTCCGCTCGGAGGGCCGGCGGTTCGGCCTGGTCGTGGACCGGGTCATCAACACCGAGGAGATCGTGGTCAAGGCGGTCGGCGGGCAGCTCAAGGCGATCGGCCTGTACTCCGGGGCGACCGTCCTCGGCGACGGCACGGTTGCGCTGATCCTCGACGTGCAGGCCCTGGCCCGCCGGGCCCTGCGCACCGAGACGACCGAACGGCAGGAGTCCCGCGCCGGCCTCGCGCACGCCGCTGCGGCCGACACCGAGCGGCAGCGCATGCTCCTCGCGGCGATCGGCGGCGGGCGTCGGGTGGCCATCCCGCTCGACACCGTCACCCGGCTCGAGCAGGTCCGCGCCGACGCGGTGGAGAAGGTCGGCAACCGGGAGGTCGTCCAGTACCGGGGCGCGATCCTGCCGATCGTCCGCCTCGACCGGCACCTGGGCGCGTACGGCGAGACCGACCGCGAGGTGCTCGAGGTCATCGTCTACGCCGACCACGGTCGCAGCGTCGCCATCGTGGTCGAGGAGATCCTCGACATCGTCGACGGCGAGGCCGCGATCCGCAGCGACATCGACGACCTGGGCCTGCTGGGCTCCGCCGTCCTCGGCGACAAGGTCACCGAGCTGCTCGACGTCCGCGCCGCCATCCTCGCCGCGGACCCGGCGTTCTACACCACCCCCGTCCTCCCGACGCCCCAGGGCGCCACCACCTCACTGCTGGAGGTCTGACGTGACCAGCGCCACCGACATCGAGCCCGTCATCACCAGCGGGCAGCTGGCCACCTTCCGCCTGGACGGCGATCTGTACGGGATCGAGGTCGAGCACGTCCAGGAGGTGCTGCGCAGTCAGCAGCTCACCCGGGTGCCGCTCGCCCCGACGGCGGTCGCCGGCCTGATCAACCTGCGCGGGCAGGTGGTCACCGCCATCGAGCTGCGGGAGCGCCTCGGCCGGCCGGCCCGTCCCGCAGGCACCGACGCCGTCGTCATCGTCGTGCGCCTGCACGGCGAGGCCGTGAGCCTCCTGGTCGACTCGATCGCCGACGTCGTCGACGTGGACGTGGCCGACTTCGAGGCTCCGCCGGACACGCTCGAGGGCCAGGCCCGCGACCTGATCCGCGGTGCCTTCAAGCTCGACGGTCAGCTGCTCCTCGCCCTCGACGTCCAGAAGGCCGTCAGCGCCTGACGCGGGACCCCCGTCATCCGGCCCCCGGTCCGGCTCCGCAGAGGAGCCGAACCGGGGGCCGCGGCATGTCGGCAGTTCCCGCTAGCCTGCCCGGCATGGCGAAGCAGATCACGCCCTTCCTGATGTTCCAGGGGAAGGACGCAGAACAGGCGATGACCTTCTACACGTCGCTGTTCGACGACGGGCGCATCCTGGACATCAGCCGGTACGGCTCGGACGGGCCGGGGCCGGAGGGAACCGTGCAGGTCGCCCGGTTCGCCCTGGCCGGCCAGGAGTTCCTGTGCAGCGACAGCTTCGTCCAGCACGCCTTCTCGTTCACCCCGTCGTTCTCGGTCTGGATCGAGACCGAGTCGGAGAACGAGCTGGAGCGGCTCTTCGCCGCGCTGGCCGACGGCGGATCGCAGTTGATGCCGTTGGGCGACTACGGCTTCAGTCGCCGCTTCGGCTGGGTGAACGACCGCCACGGGGTGTCCTGGCAGCTGAACTGGGCGTAGCACCGGCTTACTCACTCACGGCAAGCGGGCGATAACACAGAAGCACCGAACACGCGGTTCTCCCTGAGGTCCCCTCCCGCGTAGGGGTGAGGGGAGCGCCGACCGGATAGCGCTTCCGGAGGCGGGCGGTCAGCATTGACCGACCCACCTCTGGAGGCGACACCGTGCCCTACTCGCTGGTCAGTGCCGCCACCCTCGGCTTCGACCTCGTCCGGCTGCCCGCCGGGCGTTCGGTCGCCGGGGTCCTCCTGGCCGGCCTGGGTGCGGGCGTGCCGGCGCTCACCTGTCTCGCCGCCGCCCATCCCGGACGCGGCCTCTCCTCTGACGAGCGCGGTCAGCGTGCCGTCCGCTCGCGGCGCGCCCGCGAGACGGCCGCGAACGTTCCGCACGTCCGGAGCGCGACCTCCGGCCTCGGGGACGCCGAACGGGCGGCCGTGCTGGTCGCCCAGCTCGAACTGGGCACGATCGGGGACGCCGCGACCCTGGAACGGCTGCTGCGCGAGGACGTCCTGGGACCCGAGCACCTGGCCAACGGATTTCTCACCGAGGACGAATGGGCCGGGGCGTCCGACGTCCTCGCCGACGCGGCGCTGGGGTACTGGGCCGCGGGACTGCTCCCTCCGCTGGTGCGCCGGGAGCTGACCGGCCCCTTCGACCGTGTCCTGGACGCCGGCTCGGTCGCCCCCCCGGCGGTGGGCGCCGACCTGGGGCCGGTGGCCGGTGAGCTGACCGCACTGCTGGACGGGATCCGGACCCTGGACGACGCCGGCCGCGCCCGCTGGCGCACCGCCGTCGACGAGGGGCGCGCCGACCACCGTTCCTGGGCCACCGCCATGCACGAGGCGTCCTGGGCCGCGCACGTCTCCGGCCGCACACGCACCCTCGCCACCGCTCAGCTGCACACGGTCCAGGCGTTCGTGGACGGCGGCTTCGACCGCCACGACGGCGCGGCGGGCGTGTGGAACGCCGTAGCCGGCTGCGTTCAGGGCGTCGCGATGTCCGACCTGCTCGACGACCGCTCCCTGGCCGTGCTCCGAGCCCCCTGGGTGCGCGTCTCCGCCCGCTGAGGTCCTACCTCTCGATCCACCTGCACGTCCGACGTCGACCGGCGCACGTCCGTCGGGCACGAGTGCGCGTCCCCCGGTCGAGGCACGCTTTTCTCCGGGCGACCGCGGGACGGCCGATCCGCCCGAGGGTCGGTCCGGCCGCCTGTTCCGCTGCGCATGAATGCGCGCCGGGGCATTTTCTCCCGCTGTGTCGACACGTGGCCAAAATGCTTTCCCGACCGGCCGGAAGGCGGTCGCCGAGGAGTTTCGTAACGAATACGCGAGCGCTCTTCAGAATGGCTCCGATCACCCCGAGACTCCTCGTGTCCACCGGCGACCGGAGTCGCCGTGGAACCTGGCGCGATCCCCGCTCAAGGCGGGGGATCCGGTGCCGATGACAGCAAGGAACGGCCTGCTGGGCTGACCCGGCAGGGAGGAGAGGACCCACGTGAACCCGATCAGGGTGATGGTCGTCGACGATTCCGTCGTCGTCCGCAAGATCGTGACGGACGTACTGTCCGCCGACCCGGACATCGAGGTCGTGGGTACCGCGGTCAACGGCAGGATCGCGGTGGGCAAGCTGGAGCTGCTCAAGCCCGACCTGGTCACGATGGACATCGAGATGCCGGAGATGAACGGCATCGAGGCCGTCCGCGCGATCCGCGCGGGTGCCGGGGGGCAGGGGCACAGCCGCGTCCCCATCATCATGTTCAGCACGCTGACCGAGCGCGGCGCCTCCGCGACGCTGGACGCCCTCTCCGCCGGGGCCAACGAGTACGTGACCAAACCGGCGAACGTCGGCAGTGTCGGCCAGTCGATGGAGAGCGTGCGCGAGCAGCTCATCCCCAAGATCAAGGCGCTGACCGGCCGGCCGGTGACCGCCGGCCCCGTCCCCGCCCCGCGGGTGGCCCCGCCGAAGCCCGCCGCACTCCGGACCGGCCCCGGCAAGACGCCGGCCGTGCTCGTCATCGGCTCCTCCACGGGAGGTCCGGAGGCGCTGGCCAAGGTGCTGCCGCAGCTGCCGGCGTCCCTGCCGGTCCCGGTCCTGATCGTGCAGCACATGCCCCCGGTGTTCACCCGTCAGTTCGCGCAGCGGCTGGACCGGCTCTGCGCAGTGCGCGTCGTGGAGGCCGCCGACGGCAGTCCGCTGCTGCCGGGCACCGTCCACCTGGCGCCCGGCGACCACCACCTGGTCGTCCGCGCCTCCGCACGCGGTCTGCACACCGGCCTGAACCAGGGCCCGCCGGAGAACTTCTGCCGGCCCGCCGTCGATCCGCTCTTCCGCTCCGCGGTCACCGCCTACGACGGCGCCGTTCTTGCTCTCGTGCTCACCGGCATGGGGTCCGACGGGCGCAACGGAGCCGGTGAGGTCCGCGCAGCGGGCGGCACCGTGCTCGTGCAGGACCAGGCCACCTCCGTCGTCTGGGGCATGCCGGGCGCGATCAGCCAGGCCGGCTACGCCGACGAGGTGCTGCCGCTCGACCGCGTCGCCGAGGCGGTCATGCGCCACCTGTCCGGTATCACCTCCGCCCGCCGCGGCGACGTCCTCCCGGGAGGTGCTCGATGACTCTCACCGCCACCAGCTTCGACTGGGTGCGCGCGCTGGTCCACAAGGAGAGCGCGATCGTGCTCCAGCCGGGCAAGGAGTATCTGGTCGAGGCGCGGCTCCTGCCCATCGCCCGGCAGATGGGCATTGCCGACGTCTCCTCGTTCGTGGACTCCGTGCGGACCCGGCCCAACCCGGATCACAACCGGCAGATCGTCGAGGCGCTGACCACGAACGAGACGTCGTGGTTCCGTGACGGCGACCCGTTCACCGCTCTCACCTCGACCGTGATGCCCGCCCTGCTGGCCGCCCGCGGCCCCAACGAGCGGCTGCAGATCTGGTCGGCGGCAAGCTCCAGCGGACAGGAGCCGTACACGATCGCGATGCTGCTGGAGGATTCGCTCCCCGGCGCTTCGACGCGGGTGTCCATCACGGCGACCGACCTGTCACGGCAGATGGTCGCCCGCACCAGGGCCGGCCGGTTCAGCCAGCTCGAGGTCAACCGCGGCCTGCCCGCCACCATGCTCGTCCGGCACTTCACCCGGGTGGGCACCGAGTGGGAGGTCGCGCCGACCCTGCGCCGGATGGTCACCGCCAGCGAGTGCAACCTCGCCGCCCCGTTGCCGCGGATGGGCCCGTTCGACGTGGTCTACCTGCGCAACGTCCTCATCTACTTCGACCTGCCCACGAAGCAGGCGATCCTCCGCCGGGTGCGCGACCTCATGCGTCCCGACGGCTGGCTCTTCCTCGGTGCGGCAGAGACGACGCTCGGGGTCGACGACACGTGGGAGCGGGTCGTCATCGGCCGCAGCTCCGCCTACCGCCCACTGAAGGGGGCCTGACGTGCGTGCTCTGGTGATCGACGATTCGCGCGCAATGCGCCGGATCGTCTCGGGAACTCTCGAGGATCTCGGGTTCGAGGTGAACCAGGCCGGTGACGGTCAACAGGGGCTCGAGGTGCTGACCGGCGGCTGGGTGCCCGAGCTCGTCACCGTCGACTGGAACATGCCGGTCATGGACGGGCTGCAGTTCGTCGCCGCCGTCCGGGCCAACCCCGCCTGGCGGGCGATGACGATCATGATGGTGACCTCGGAGAGCGAGCACACCCAGATCGTGCGCGCCCTGGCCGCCGGCGCCCATGAGTACGTGATCAAGCCCTTCACCGCCGACGCGCTCCGCGACAAGCTCGCCCTGCTCGGCCTGCTCCCCCAGGAGGTTGCGCTGTGAGCAGCACCGACACCGGCGAGCGCCGCCGCAGCGGCGAGGCCCGCCCCGTCATCACCGAGCTGATCGACGAGGCGACGGTCCAGTCCATCGCCGATGACGCCTGGACGGCGCTCGTCGGCGAGGACGAGTTCCTCGTGCCCATCGCCGGTGAGTTCCCCGGCGACGTCCTGTCCAGCTGGGTCGACGTCGTCGGCCCGTGGACCGGCACCGTCGTCCTCACCACCGGACGGGAGACCGCTGCCGGCCTGACCCGGGCGCTGCTCGGCGACCACGCTCCCGCCGAACTCGAGGACGAGGACATCGCCGACGCGTTCGGCGAGATCGCCAACGTCGTCGGCGGAAACGTCAAGGCGGCCCTCCCCGGGCCCTCGGCACTCAGCCTCCCTGACGTCGGGCACGCCCCGGCCGTGCGCAACCCCGCCGACGTGTGCCGTCTCGAGGTCCTGTGGCGCGGCGAGGCCCTCTCCATCTCCGTGCAGGGGGCTCTGCCCGCCCTGCCGGTTCCCCACCAGCACTGAACAGCGCGTCAACCTAGAACGGAGTGTCACTGTGAAGATCCTTGTCGCCGACGACAGCCGCGTGATGCGGCAGATCGTGATCCGCACCCTGCGACAGGCCGGTTACGACGACCACGACATCGTCGAGGCCGAGGACGGCGCCGACGCGCTGGCCAAGGTGTCCTCGGAGCAGCCCGACCTGGTCCTGTCCGACTGGAACATGCCGAACATGACCGGCATCGAGTGCCTCCAGGCGCTGCGCTCGTCCGGGTCGGTCGTGCCGTTCGGCTTCGTGACCTCCGAGGGGTCCCCGGAGATGCGGGAGAAGGCGGCCAACGCCGGTGCGCTCTTCCTCATCGCCAAGCCCTTCAACGAGGACACGTTCAAGGAAGTTCTCGACGGGGTGATCGCATGACCACCGCGCTGCTGCCCGCCGCCAAGGACGTCCGCGAGATGCTCGAGGGACTGGTGGGCCGGACCGTCGTCGTCTCTCCCGGTGCGCCCGTCACGCCGGCGAACGATCGCCCGGTCGCCGTGGCGGTCTACGTCTCCCCCGAGATGTCGGTGAACGCCCTCTGCCTGATGGACCTGGGCGCGGCCGCCTACACCAGCGGCGCCCTCGCCCTGCTGCCCCCCGGCGGCTGCCAGGACGCGGTCGAGGAGGACGGCGAGCTCAGCGGGATGCTCGTCGAGGCGCTGCACGAGGTGGTGAACATCGTCTCGGCGCTGTTCAACACCCCCGGCGCCCCGCACTCCAGGCTGCACAAGCTCTACGCACCCGGCGAGGACGTCCCCGGCGACCTGGCCGGCATGCTGGCCGGCTTCAACCGGATCGACCTGGCCATCGACATCCAGGGCTACGGCAAGGGCGAACTCTCCCTCGTCCTGCCGTGACGGTGTCGCCCTACCGGGCGACACCGCGGCCAGGAGCCGTACCCCCGTTGCGGTCAGCCGTTGCGTCGTCCCTGCGCGGACCCCTCCGGGGCCCACTCGGGACGACAGTTCCTCCCGCAGTCACGCAGAACGCCCCGTCCTTCCGCGCTACGCGGTCAGGCGGGGCGTTCGGCGCTTCTGTGTTGCACGTGGAACAGCGGTGTCAGGCGAGGGCGGGCTGGCGGTCCTCGATGGTGGTGGGCAGGCAGGCCCAGACGTGCTTGCAGCGTCCGTCGACGTACCAGCCGTGGGCAACGGCCAGCCGCGCCACCAGGTGCAGGCCCATGCCGCCGTGCGCGGGATCGCGGTCGACCGCCGGCGTGGGCATGGTCTCCCGCGCACGGTCGCTGACGTCGAGGAGCCAGCCCCCGCTGCCGGCGACGACGGTGGCGACCACCGGAGACTCGCCGTGGCGCAGTGCGTTGGAGGCCAGCTCGTCGAAGGCCAGCACGAGCCGCTCACCCGACGCGTCGGGGTCCTCGGGTACTCCGGCCCCTGTGAGCCGGCTGCGCAGTGCCGCCCGGGCTGCCGGCAGCTCCGCGACGTCGCCCAGGTCCCAGCGCCACACCTCGCCGCGGCCGTCAGGCAGCGGGCGCAGCGGCCACGACAGACGACCCATGCCCACTCCTTCGTAGCCGGTTCTTGGCACCCACGGGGTTGCCCACCGACCCGGGCGCTCAACCGTGCGGGGGCACGCTTCCTGCCTCATCCGGGTGGAGTCGGTTCCCGAACAGCGGCCGGCAAGGTTCCGGTCAGCGGGCCGGCGGCGCCAGACGCACGGCCACGAGGGCGACGTCGTCCTGTGGGGTACCGCGCAGCAGCCGCTCGAGCAGGCCGTCGCAGAGCTCATCGAGCGGGGCCCCCGCGAGCAGCCTCAGCTGCTCGACGAGCAGCTCGGTTCCCTGGTCGAGGGTGCTGTCGCGCCGCTCCACCAGACCGTCGGTGTAGAGCAGGACGGTCGAGCCCGGAGCCAGCTCGACCTGTGGCTCGGCGCGCCGGGCGGCAGCGTCGACGCCGAGAAGGAGGTCCCCGGTGGGGCCACCGAGGACCGACACCGTGCCGTCAGGGGTTGCCACGATCGGCGGCGGGTGACCGGCATTCGCCCAGCGGAGCGTGCTGCGGCAGCAGCAGCCGGGCGTGCCGGAGCCCGGCGTCCGCTCCAACCGGGCCACCAACGCCGTCGCCAGCGTGTCGGAGTGCATCGAGGCGATCGCCTCGTCCAGGCCGCGCAGTACCTCGGCCGGCCCCGCTCCACTGTGGTGGGCGATGCCGCGCAGCAGGCCTCGCATCTGGCCCATGACCGCCGCCGCGGCCGTGTCGTGGCCGACGACGTCCCCGATCACGATCATCGGCGAGCCGTCCCGCTGCAGGAACGCGTCGTACCAGTCGCCGCCCACGCGGGCGGCCTCGGCGGCGGGCACGTACCGGACGACGACCTGGATCCCGTCGATGTGCGGCGGCTCGGTGAGCAGGCTGCGCTGCAGGCCCTCGACCAGCTGCGCCTGCTGGCTCTGCCGGTGCACACGGGCGATGGCGTGCCCCGCCTGCTGGGCGACCAGCCGGGCGGTCTCCAGGTCCTCCTTCCCGACGACCCGTCCGGCGTCCTGGTAGAGCGTGAGGACGCCGAGCGTGCGCCCGTCCGCGGTGAGGGGGAGCACCGTCGCCGCCGTCGGGGCGATGGCCCGCAGCAGATCCCGGGCGGGGCCGCGCCGCATCATGCGCAGGACCGTGGCCACCGACTCGGTGACCGGGGTACCGGCGTGCAGCGCCCGCGCGACCGGGGACGCGGCCGGCATCCACTCGAGCCGGACCCGCGTGTAGTCGTCCATCAGCGCGCGCCGCCCCGGATCGGAATGCCACGAGCCGACGTCACGAGCGCGGCCCTCCCGGTCGACGACGGTGACGATGCATCCGTCGGTCAGCGTGGGGACGACGAGCCGGGCCAGCCGGGCGAGCGCGGACTCGGGGTCCATGGCGCCCGACAGCTCGGCACCGACCTCGGCGAGCAGCGCCGCCCTGGCAGCGCTGCGCTCCGCGGCATCCGCGGCACGACGTCGCTGGGTCACGTCGAACACGTAGGCGGCGAGCCCGTCCGGTCCCGGCCACACGCGGAACTCGTACCACCGCTGCTCGTGCTCGCCCGGCCCCCGCGAGCACGGCGCCTCGAAGGTGACCGGTTGTCCGGAGGCGACGGCCGCCCGGTACCGGGCCTCGACGTCGGTCCCGAGCAGGTGGGGGACCGCCGTCCACAGGGAACGCCCGAGCAGTTCCGCACGTGCCCGGCCGATCAGGTGCTCGGCCTCGGTGTTGACATGGCGGAGACACCAGTCGGCGTCCATCAGGCAGAACGCCGCCGGCATGGTCTCCAGCAGGCCGAGCAGGTCCAGCCGGCCCTGCACGGCGTCGGGTACCGGCGCGCCGCCGGGGTCCGTGGCTGCTCGCGGCGCCGGGAAGGGGGATCGACTGTCGTGCACGGCAGCGGCCCCCTGCTCCACCGTCGGACTTCGCTGGCCCGATGTTGGACCGTCGCCTCGAGCCGTCGCCCGTGGAGGACGGCAGGTCGATTGTGTCCAATCCGTCGGTCCTTGCCAAGCACGCCGGCCCCGTCGCCCATGACACGCCGGGGCGCGTTCGGCGATGCGTGCGTTCCCGAGGGACACAGGCGCGATCGGCCGCCGGAGCGGGCGGACCGATGAGGCAGAGTGGGCAGCGTGAGCGGCGACGAGACGGCTTCCTCCGCGGGGATCCCGCCTGAGCCGGCACGTGACGTCGGGCGGCCCCTGGGCGACCTGCTGGTGCAGGCCGTGGAGGGCATGGAGCGCCCGCTGTTCGTCCTGGACGCGGACTGGTGCCTCAGCTACATCAACCCGGCGGGCGCCTCCGTGCTGGACCGCCGGGTGCAGGACCTGGTCGGGCAGAACATCTGGGCGGAGTTCCCGGAGGCGGTCGGCGGCCCGTTCGAGGAGCTGTACCGCCGCGTCAGGGAAGCCGGTGGATCGGGGGGTACGGAGGCCTGGTTCGGCCCGCTGGGCAAGTGGTTCCGGGCCGATGCCTTCCTCACCGACGCCGGCCTCGTGGTCACCTACGACGACGTCACCGAGCGCCGCCGGGGCGAGGAGGAGCGCGCCGCCGCCGTCAGCGCGCGGGAGGAGGCCGCCGCCGCAGCTGCCGCCGCGGCCGAGCAGGCCGAGCTCGCCGGACGCCACCTCATGCTGCTCGGCGACATCAACCTGGCCATGACCTCGACCCTCGACGCGGACGAGGCCGTCGACCGGTTCGCGCACCTGATGGTCCCGCTGCTCGCCGACTGGTGCCTGGTCAGCGTCATCGATCCGGACGGGGGCCGGCGGGACGTCGGGCGCGCGCACAGCGATCCGTCCCTGGTCGAGGCGATGCACCGCTACGCCGACCTGCGGGTGGTGACCAACCGGGCGTCGGCGCCCGTGCCGACGATCCTGCGCGAGGGCCGCCCGGTGATCATTCCCGCGCTCACGCCCGAACAGATCGAGGGCATGGTCGGCGACCGGGCCAGCCGGGAGGCGCTGGTTCCGCTGCGGCCCTCCGCCGTGGCGGCCTTCCCGCTGAGCGCCCGGGGCGAGATCTTCGGCGTCTTCACCCTGCTCAACGGGCCAGAACGCGGCCCGCACACGCCGGCCGAGCTGCGGACGGCGGAGATCGCCTCCCGGCGGGCCGCCCTCGCACTGGACAACGCCCGGCTGGCCAGCGCGAACCAGCAGGTGGCCGAGCGACTGCAGCTGAGCCTGCTCTCACCGCCGGTGCAGCCCGACGACCTCGAGCTCGTCGTCCGCTATCGGCCGGCGACCCAGGGCATGTCCATCGGCGGCGACTGGTACGACGCCTTCCTCCAGCCCGACGGGGACACGGTGCTGGTGATCGGCGACGTCATGGGCCACGACATCGAGGCCGCGGCCGCGATGGGGCAGGTGAAGACGCTGGTTCGGGGGATCGCGTTCGACCGGCTCGAGGAACCGGCCGGCGTGCTGCGCCGGGTCGACCATGCACTCGTCGGTCTGGCCATCCCCACGATGGCCACCGCCCTGGTGTGCCGGATCGAGCAGTCCGACGACGAGCGGCTCTGCGGGCGCCGGCACCTCCGCTGGGCGACCGCCGGCCACCCCGATCCGATGTTGCTCCAGCCCGACGGCACCGTCGTCGACCTCTCCGCACCGGTGGGGCCTCCGCTGGGGATCGGCTGGCTCGGCCCCCGCGTGGACGGGCAGGCGCCGCTGGCCGAGGGAAGCACGTTGCTGCTGTTCACCGACGGCCTCTTCGAACGGCGCGGGATCCCGCTCGACGAGGGCAGGGCGCAGGTCCGCGACTTCCTGCTGCGGTCCTCGGGCCTGCCGCTGGACCAGCTGTGCGACCTCTTGCTCGAGGAGATGCTGGGGGAGGGTGTCGAGGACGACGTCGCTGTGCTGGCCGTCCGCGCCCATTCGCCCATGAGCTGACGGCGGTCGGCTCAGGCGAGACTGATCGTGAAGGCGGTCAGGAAGCCCACCGTCGCGATGAGACCGGTCCACGCGTGGGTGTTCTCGAACGCCTCCGGGATCATCGTGTCGGCGATCATCGTGAGGATCGCGCCGGCGGCCACGGCCGTGATCACGGCCTCGACCTCCGGGGGCGCTCCGCCGAGCAGCAGGTAACCGAGCAGCGCGGCCAGTCCACTGGCCACCGCGATCCCGCCCCAGACGCCGAAGACGTAGCGGGCCGAGCGGCCGCTGTTCTTCCACCCGGCGGTGCTCGACAGTCCCTCGGGAACATTCGAGATGAAGACGGCGGCCAGCACCGACAGGCTCACCGAGCCACCGCCCAGCAGGCCCAGACCGAGCACCACGGACTCGGGCACGCCGTCCAGCAGCGCTCCTGTCGCGATCGCGGCACCGCTGCCCGACTGCTCCGATTCCGACGGCTGCTGCTTTCCCGACCGCTTCCGGTGCCGGGCGCCGCGCCGGGCGAGCACCAGGTTCGCGGCGAGGTAGACGACCGCGCCGCCGAGGAAACCACAGGCCGTCGCGACCAGGCCGCCGGTCCGCAGGGCCTCCTCCATCAGGTCGAACGCCACGGCGGAGATGAGCACCCCGGAGCCGAACGCCATCACCGAGGCGACCGCCTTCGGCGGCACCGAGGTCAGCCAGGCGACGAGCGCGCCGATGACCAGCGCACCCCCGCCGAGCAGCCCCCACAGTCCCGCTTCGAGCCAGGTGGGCACGGCACTCCTTCCGTCGAACCGTCCGCGTCAGCCTTCGACCAGGCGCATTGCCTCGGCGAATGTTGCCTCGACGGCGCGAAGGGACTTCCCTCCGGAGATCGCCGCGAGTCGTGGACTCGGGTGTGGGGCGTCGAGAACGGCTGTTCCGCGGGAGGCCAGCTGCGTCGCCGCGCCCGCGATGGAGCGTTGGGCGGGTTTGCCGAGCGCAACCACGACCCGCACGAGCGGTGCGAAGTCCAGCAGCCGCAGAAGGTACTGGCGCCCGAGCTCCACCTGATGGTCGCGGACGCCCGCGTTCTTCTTGCCGTCGCCCACGTACCAAGGGACTGCGTTCCAGTGCAGCCCGTAGGTGCGAGGCATGCCGCTCGACTTGTACGCGAGCCACATGTTCTTCGCGGTCCCGTCGTCGTTGTCGGCCGACAACATCCCGGAACCGAGCGCCGCTGGGCCGGCCGGTGACTCGAGGACGAAGAGGATCCGCGCCGCGGTCCCGCCGGAGTCCGGGTCCGTGTACGGCACGAACACCTCGGGAACGGGTCCGTCCGCGGGGGTGTTCGCCGTGGCGATCTCGGTACGGATGAGGTCGACGAAGCGGTTGACGGGCGCCACGTGCGGCTCCCAGAGCCGGCCGCGCTTGGCCGTGAGGAACGCCGGGTCGCGATGGCGCTGGGGTTCGGAGCTGAACACCGAGGGCAGTAGGCCCCCGGTCACCGCCGTGGGCGGGCCGGCGTCCGCGGGCGGCCGGTCCTCGGGCCGTGCCGCCGGGTGCCCGGACAGTGCGGACAGAACGGCGTCCCACTCACCGGCCAGCGTGCCGCCACCGGCCTGGTGATCGGCGCGGGCCAGGTAGAAGGCCCAGCCGCGGAGCAGGTCGACCCCGCACCAGTCAGGGGTGACGCCGTGCGCGGCGAAGGAGTTGCGAGCGCTGCGCAGCAGTCGTCCCAGTGTCTCCGGGCTCGCCGCCAGCCGGCGGTAGCCGTCGTAGCGGAGGGCCCAGTCCAACTGCGCCGGCGAGACCATTCCCGCATCGTTGCAGCCCGGCCTCTCAGTCGGGGTGGCGCAGGAGGTAGCGGCCGAAGTGCGGGACGGTGAAGGCGATCGAGCCCCGCTCCGCCGAGTACACCAGGCCCTTCTTGATGAGCGAGTCGCGCGCGGGGGAGAGCGACGCGGGCTTGCGACCCAGGGAGACGGCCACCTCCGACGTCGCCACGGCTGCGCCGGCAGGCCCACCGAGCTCCGCCATGGCGTGCATGTACTCGCGCTCGGCAGGAGTGGCCCGGTCGTACCGGGAGCCGAAGAACCCGACCGCGAGCTCGGCCTCGGCGACGGGGGCGGCCATGGCGACGTCCGCGGCGGTGATGGGGGAGGAGGCGGCGAGATCCCAGGTGACCTTGCCGTAGGCCTGCACGAAGTACGGGTAGCCGTCGGCCGCGGCGTAGAGGGCGTCGAGCGCGGCCGGGTCGAACTCCACGCCTTCCCGGGAGGCCGGTGCGAGCAGTGCCCGGTCGGCGGCCTCGCGGTCGAGCCGGTCGATGCGCAGGTACCGGAACAGCCGCTCGGAGTAGCTCTTCGAGGCGCTGAGCACAGCGGGCAGGTGGGGGAGCCCCGCGCCGACGACGATCAGGGGGGCGCCCTGCTGGGAGAGCTCGTGGCAGGCCGCGCAGATGGCCGAGACGTCGTCGGGCTGGACGTCCTGCATCTCGTCGATGAACAGCGCGATGCCGCTGCCGATGTCGGCCGCCACGCCCGCGGCGTCGCTGAGCAGCTCCACCAGGTCGATCTCCATGTCGCCGGAGTCGGCCCGGCCCGTGGCCGCAGGCACGTCGATGCCCGGCTGCCAGCGGTCGCGCACCTTCGAGTCGGCCGACTCGCGCAGGGCGAACGACTTGAGGACGCCGAGCACCTCTTCCATCGACTCCTGGTCGCGGTGCCGCGGGCCGAGCTCGCGCAGCGCCATGTGCAGGGCTGAGGACACCGGCCGGCGCAGTGACTGCTCGGGCCGCGCCTCGATCTTGCCGGTGCCCCAGCCGCGCGAGATCGCCGCCGAGCGCAGCTGGTTGAGGAGCACGGTCTTGCCGACCCCGCGGAGACCGGTGAGCACGAGCGACCGCTCCGGCCGGCCGTGTGCGATCCGCTCCAGGACGACGTCGAACGCCGAGAGCTCGGCGTCTCTGCCGGCCAGTTCCGGGGGGCGCTGGCCCGCGCCCGGCGCGTACGGGTTCCGCACTGGATCCATGTCGAGCACCGTATGGGCTCGTCTAGCTCCGGCCGTAGACATCGGTAGAACGGTCTAGCGCGTGTCGCGCGGCCGGCGTCGAGGGCCGTCTGCCGTTCTCTACCGACGACGCTAGAGAAGGAAAGACGACGTCAGAGCCCCGGAGCGTCGTTCCTGGCGCTAGCGTGATCATGTGCTCCGGTTCGCGCTCAAGGTCGTTCTCATGGCGGGCGTCTTCTGGGTGGTCACCCAGGTGCTCCCGGGCATCCAGGTCATCGGCAACCCGAACGCCCCGCTCGGCGTGTTCGGGACCTTCCTGTGGATCGCCCTGATCTTCGCCCTCGTCAACGCGATCGTCGGGCCGGTTCTCCGGCTGCTGTCACTGCCGTTCGTCCTGCTCACCCTCGGGTTGTTCCTGCTGGTCATCAACGCGGCGCTGCTCGGTCT
>JAOPWH010000090.1 GCA_025965795.1 Blastococcus sp. | reverse complement strand
AGCTTCTCCTGAAGTCCCGCCTGGATGCGGGCCACCGCACGCGTGACCTTGCGCGTCACGAAGGTGGCACCGCGGCGGGGGGACTCGTGGTTGAAGAGGATGCCGTTGACCGCGAAGGCGTCGTAGGCCTCGCGGTAGTTGCGGGTGGCCCAGTAGGCGTAGACCTTGGCGACGCCGTACGGGCTGCGCGGATAGAACGGTGTGTCCTCGTCCTGCGGCGGAGGGCTCGCGCCGAACATCTCCGAGGAGGAGGCCTGATAGATCTTCGTGCGGACCCGCGCCGCCCTGACCGCCTCCAGTAGGCGCATTGCCGCCAGGCCGGTGACGTCACCGGTGAACACCGGCTGGTCGAACGACACCCGAACGTGCGACTGGGCGCCGAGGTTGTAGACCTCGTCCGGGTTCACGTCTCGGAGCATGTTGGTCAGGGTGGTGCCGTCGTTGAGGTCGCCGTAGTGCAGAAAGAGGCGCCGGTTGGGTGCGTGCGGATCCGGGTAGATCTCGTCGAGGCGCTCGGTGTTGAACGACGACGAGCGACGGACCAGCCCGTGCACCTCGTAGCCCTTGCCCAGTAGCAGTTCGGCCAGATACGACCCGTCCTGGCCGGTGATCCCGGTGATCAAGGCGGACTTCGCCACGGGCTGCTCTCCTGTCGTCCCCGTTTCCGACCCCGAGTCCTTCGGGTTCCGATTGCGGTTAGCCTAAGCCGTTCGCGCCACGGGGAGGAATTGATATGTCCATCGCACCGCTCGATCGGGCTGCGCCGACGTTCATCGCGGGGCACCGCGGACTCGTGGGCGGTGCCGTCCTGCGGCACTTCTTGGACGCCGGCTTCAGTCACCTGCTGACTCGCACCTCCTCTGACCTCGATCTCCGGGACGGTGCTGCCGTCGAGGACTTCTTCGCGGCGGAGCGCCCCGCAACCGTCGTGATGGCCGCCGCCAAGGTGGGCGGGATCATGGCCAACAGCACGTACCCGGCCGACTTCATCTCCGAGAACCTGCGCATGCAGGTCAACGTGCTGGATGCGGCCGCGCGCCACGGCGCCACCCATCTGCTCTTCCTGGGCTCGAGCTGCATCTATCCGAAGCACGCGCCGCAGCCGATCCGCGAGGACAGCCTGCTGACGGGCCCGCTCGAGGAGACCAACGACGCGTACGCGATCGCGAAGATCGCCGGCGTCCTGCAGGTGCAGGCGCTGCGCCGTCAGCATGATCTGCACTACATCTCCGCCATGCCCACCAACCTGTACGGGCCCGGCGACAACTTCCACCCGCAGAATTCCCACGTGCTGCCCGGGTTGATCCGCCGGTTCCACGAGGCGAAGCTCGCGGACGCCCCTGCCGTGGTCGTCTGGGGCACTGGCACACCGTTGCGCGAGTTCCTGCACGTGGAGGACCTCGCCCGGGCCTGCCTCTTCCTGCTCGAGCACTACGACGAGCCGGCACCGATCAACGTCGGAGTCGGAGAGGACCTCTCCATCCGTGCGCTGGCCGAGATGGTCGCCGACATCGTGGGCTACCAGGGCCGACTCGAGTTCGACACCTCCAAGCCCGACGGCACCCCGCGCAAGCTGCTCGACGTGTCCAAGCTGCACGGCTTGGGCTGGCATGCCGAGATCGATCTCCGTGAGGGACTCGAGCAGACCTATGCCTGGTATCAGGAGCAGCTCGCCGCCGGAGCGATCCGAGCCGCCTAGGGCGCCGTCAGCCGCTCTCCGCCTCGTCGGCTCAACGGTGACTCATGTGGCGGCTCCGTGTGCTCATCGTTGCCGGCTCCCGGCAATTCGTGAGACCGCACACTGTTTCGTGACTCCCCCTCCCCGAAACTTCAATGGGCCGTTATGGTATGCGAGCCGGTTGAACGTTGGAGTTCCTGGTATCAGCAGGCCTTCAGCGGGGCGAGAGTCGCTCGCGGGCAGGTGCACGGGGGTGCCCAATTTCTCTGCTTGACCTGAGTAATGCTTCGCGGCGGCGTGACCAGCGCCCGGTTCCGCGGGGGTGGTACTCCTACGCGGCCCGTTTCCGAGGCGAGGGCACCGAGGCGCGCCGTGCCTGGCGTCAGGCTTACGTCCGGCGCATCCTCGTGGCCGACATCCTCTGCGCCGCGATCGCCGGCCTGTCGGGCTACGTCGTCCACTTCGCCGGAGAGGCGGTGGAGGCGCCGCACGCTTCGCTGTGGGCGGCCCTTCTGCTCCCGGTGATCTGGGTCGGCTCCATGCTGATCGCCCGCAGCTACGAGGAGCGCTTCCTCTGGGTGGGCGCCGAGGAGTTCCGCCGAGTCTTCTTCGCATCGATGATGCTGTTGGCGACCCTCGGCACCGTCTCCTGGGCGTTCGCGCTCGACGTCGCTCGCGGCTTCGTGATCGTCGCCGTCCCGCTGGCAGCCTCCCTCACACTCGTCCAGCGGTACACGCAGCGACAGCTCCTGCACCGCGCGCGCGGCCGCGGTCACAAGCTGCAGACCACTCTCCTGGTCGGGCACCGCAACGCGGTCGCCGCACTCGACGAGCAGCTGGACCGCGAGGCCCACCACGGCTA
>JAOPWH010000164.1 GCA_025965795.1 Blastococcus sp. | reverse complement strand
GAGCTCGTGCTGACCCGCAACCAGATCGTCCGGCAGGCCGCGGAGACCGAGGACGTGGACGTGGTGCGGTCCGCGCAGCGGCTGAACCTCATCGCCACGGAGCTGCAGGAAGGCGTCATGAAGACGCGGATGCAGACCATCGACCACCTCTGGTCCAAGCTGCCGCGCGTCGTCCGCGACCTCGGGGCACAGTGCGGCAAGCAGGTCCGGCTGGCCATGGTCGGCCGCGAGACCGAGCTGGACCGCACGCTGCTCGAGGCCGTCAAGGACCCCCTGACGCACCTGGTCCGCAACGCCGTCGACCACGGCCTCGAGTCCGCCGAGGACCGGCTCGCGGCAGGGAAGTCCGCGGAGGGCGTGCTCACGCTGCGCGCCTACCACGAGGGCGGCCAGGTCGTCGTCGAGGTCTGCGACGACGGCGCCGGCATCGACCCGGAACGGGTCGCCGCGAAGGCACTCGACAAGGGCCTGCGCACCCCCGCTCAGCTCGCGACGATGTCCCCCGCCGACCTGCTGCAGCTGATCTTCCTGCCCGGCTTCTCCACCGCCGCGGCCGTCACGAACGTCTCGGGCCGCGGCGTCGGCATGGACGTCGTGAAGACCAACATCGAGAGCATCGGCGGCACGATCGAGGTCGAGTCCGCACCGCAGCGCGGGACCACCTGCCGGCTGCGCATCCCGCTCACGCTGGCGATCGTCCCGGCGCTGACCGTGGAGTGCGCCGGGGACCGCTACGCGATCCCCCAGATCAGCCTCCTGGAGCTGGTGTCCTTCGACGCCGAACGGGCCGCGACCGCCGTCGAGAACGTCAACGGCGCACCGGTCTACCGCCTCCGTGGAGCCCTGCTCCCCCTGGTCCGGCTGGCCGACGTGCTCGGTGTCGAGTCCGGGCGCGACGACGGGCACGTCCTGATCGCGGTCCTGCAGGCCGAGGGCAAGCGCTTCGGCCTCGTCATCGACCGCGTGCTGTCGACCGAGGAGATCGTCGTCAAGCCGCTCGCGGCGCGGCTCAAGGCGCTGGGGACCTACTCCGGCGCCACGATCCTCGGCGACGGCCGGGTGGCCCTGATCCTCGACGTGCAGGCCCTGGCCCGCGGCGCGCTCAGCGCCGAGGTCCTGGACCGGCAGAACGCCGAGCAGGCCAACGCCTCGGCCGTCCTCACCACCCCCACCCGGGTGCTGGTCGCGGGCATCGGCGGCGGCCGCCAGGTCGCGATCCCGCTGTCCTCGGTCACCCGGCTCGAGCACATCAAGGCCGCGAGCGTCGAGCGCGTGGGCAGCCGGGAGGCCGTGCAGTACCGCGGTGCGATCCTGCCCCTGCTCCGGCTCGACCAGCACCTCGGCTCGATGGGAGAGCGCGAGGGCGACGACCTCGTGGTCGTCGTCTACTCCGCGGAGGGCCGCAGCGTGGCCATCGTGGTGGACGAGATCGTCGACATCGTCGAGGGTGAGGCCGACGTCCGCAGCGACATCGACGACCACGGCCTGCTGGGCTCGGCGGTCATCCGCGACCGGATCATCGAGCTCCTCGACGTGCGCGCCGCCATCCTCGCCGCGGACCCGCACTTCTACTCCGCCCCCCACTCCACCCACCACGCCGACGACCACGCCGGCCTGCCCGGCCTCGGTGGCCCCCTCGACGTGGCCGAGCTCCAGGACGTCCGATGAGCACCCGACTGGTCACCTTCACCCTCGACGACCGGAGCTACGGCATCGACGTGGCATCGGTGCAGGAGGTGCTGCGCGGGCTGCCCCGCACCCGGATCCCCCTCGCGCCGTCAGCGCTCGCGGGGCTGATCAACCTCCGGGGCCAGGTGCTGACCGCGATCGACCTGCGCGAGCAGCTGGCGCTGCCGCCCCGCAGCGCCGACCGTGACCCGATGCTCATCGTGATCCGCGTCGACGGTGAGCCGGTCGCCCTCCTGGTCGACACCATCGGCTCGGTCGTCGACGTGGCGGACGGGCAGTTCGAACCGCCGCCGGACACGCTCACCGGCCCCACCCGGCAGCTGATCCGCGGCGCCTACAAGCTCGACGACCGCCTGCTGCTCTCGCTCGACGTCCACCGCGCCATCGCGGCCTGACGGCCTTCCCCACCCACCCTCGAGACACCCGGGAAACCTCTCATGCAATCACCCCTCACCTGGACCGTCGGCCGCCGCCTCGCCGCCATCGCAGGCATCGGCGTCCTCACCTCCGTCGTGATCGGCGGCGTCGCCGTCCAAGGCGCCGGCGCAGCGAAGACCGACGCCACCAGCGCGTCGTCCCTGGCCCAGGCGTCCTCGCTCCTGCACGCCCTCGACACGCGGGCCAGCGAGCTCAAGGTCGACGGGCTCAAGGCCGCGATCGCGGACCCCAAGGCCATCCAGTCCGACGTCGCCGACGACCAGGCCACCGCCCGCGGGATCATCGCCGACCTGAAGAAGCTGAACCTCGACGAGCACAACACCGGCCAGGTCGCCGCCATCGGGACCGCCTTCGAGACCTACATGAAGGACATCGCCGCCTACGTCGACTCCGCGGTCGCGGACCAGCAGGCCGCCGTCCGCCGGGTCGGCGACATCCAGAAGGCCAACGACAAGAGCGACGCGGTCCTCGGTGCCGCGATCGACGACTTCAACAAGGACGCGACCGCCGCCCAGGCGGCGCTGAACAAGACGATCTCGCACATGACCACGCTCATCGTGGTGACCGGGATCATCGGCGTCCTGGCCCTGATCGCCCTGTCGATGCTCATCGCGCGCAGCATCACCCGCCCGCTCGCCGCCACCGTGGAGGTCCTCAAGGCGTTCGCCGAGGGCGACCTCACCCGTCGCGTGCCCGAGCACTCCACCGCGGAGATCGGCGACCTCGAGAAGGCCCTCAACCGCTCGACCGAGTCGGTGCGCCAGATCGTCGCCTCGATCACCGGGTCGGCGGACGCGGTGGCCGCCTCGAGCGAGGAGCTCTCCGCGTCGTCGCAGCAGATCGCCGCGGGCGCGGAGGAGACCAGCGTGCAGGCCGGCGTCGTCTCCGCCGCCGCCGAGGAGGTCTCCCGCAACGTCCAGACCGTCGCCGCCGGCTCCGAACAGATGGGCGCCTCCATCCGCGAGATCGCGCACTCCGCCAACGAGGCCGCCCGCGTCGCCTCCCAGGCCGTCACCGCCGCCGAGACCACCAACGCCACCGTCGCCCGCCTCGGCACCTCCAGCGCCGAGATCGGCAACGTCGTCAAGGTCATCACCTCCATCGCCGAGCAGACCAACCTCCTGGCCCTCAACGCCACCATCGAGGCCGCCCGCGCCGGCGAGGCCGGCAAGGGCTTCGCCGTGGTGGCCAACGAGGTGAAGGACCTGGCCCAGGAGACCGCGAAGGCGACGCAGGACATCACCGCCCGCGTCCAGGCCATCCAGTCCGACACCGAGGGCGCCGTCCAGGCGATCGGGGAGATCTCCTCGATCATCGGTCAGATCAACGACTCGCAGAGCACCATCGCCGCCGCCGTCGAGGAGCAGACCGCCACGACGACGGAGATGAACCGCAACGTCGCCGAGGCGGCCCACTCCGCCGCCCAGATCGCGGAGAACATCGACGCGGTGGCGACGGCGACCGGTTCCACGACCAGCGCGATGAACGATGCGCAGGCCGCCATCGACGAGGTGGCCCGCATGGCCACCTCGCTCCACAGCTCGGTCGCAAAATTCCGGTACTGACGCGCTATCGGAGCGGCCTGAGAGACGGCGGCGGTGGGGGGCTTCCCACCGCCGCCGCTTCTCATTTCACAGCGGCAGTGCGTAGACCACTTCCTCGTCGTCGATGAGCTCGCCGGTGGCGGCGAAGCCCAGGGACTCGTAGAAGGGGCCGGGGCCTCCGTCGCCCTGGTGCGCGCCGACGGACAGCCAGCTCGCCCCCGGCCGGGTCCGGACGTACTCGGCCACCAGTGCCACCGCCCTGCGTCCCAGACCCCGCCCCTGGAAGCGGGCGTCGATCATGAGGCGCCACAGCATGTAGCCGGGACCGTCCGGGGAGTCGTGCAGCATCACGAATCCCGCCAGGTCCTCACCCACGTACACCGCCCGGCACCAGGCCACGTCGTGCACGTACGCCTCGGCCAAGGAGATCGCGTTCGGCTCGACGAACGACTGCTGCGTGGGTGCCACCCGCAGGTCGCAGACCGCACGCACGTTCTCCGGGGTGACCGGTTCGAGCCGGACGACGTCGTCCCGGTGCTCGCGCGACATCGTCAGTGGCATGAGCCGTGGCCTCCCTCCAGGGTTCCGCCACGAGCCTGCGAGCGGTGGGGGGCCGGGAGGTCGGTCAACGCGCGATCAGCATTCACGGGCGTCGATGGTGGCAGCCCGGCGTCCCGCCCTGGGCAGCGGAGCCGATCCGGGGCAGGGTGGCGCCATGACGACGTGGCGAAGACTGCCCCCGGGCGTACGGCGAGCGCTGGCCGGCTGGCTGGCGGTCCAGGCGCTGGTCGCGGCGGGCGGCCGGCTGATGGCCTGGTGGAAGAACGAGGGCGACGAGAGCTCGACGAGCATCCGTCGGGTGCTCACGCACCACGGACTGGAGCTGCGGCCCACGAACCCGGCGCTGGCCCGGGTGCGGATGGACCTCGCGATGGCCGGGGCGGAGGTGGACCTGACCGGTGTGCAGCGGCCGAAGGGGGGCATCGACCTGACCGCGCGGCTGCTGATGGGCGGGCTGCAGGTGCGCGTGCCCGCCGACTGGCGGGTGTGGTGGGAGTTCCACGGCATCGGCGGCATCGACACCGACGGCGGGATCCAGCGCACGCACGACGAGCACGCCGCGGACCTCCGCGTGCACGCCGGCGTGGTGTTCGGCGGGATCGGGATCGGCGGACCGCAGTCCTGAGGGGTCAGCGGTCCTGAGGGGTCAGCAGTCTTGAGGGGTCAGCGGCCCTGACGCGTCAGCAGAAGCCAGGGGTGCCCCGCCAGGCGACCTCGGCGGCGGGCACGTCGTCCCGCCGCACGGTGCCCTCGATCAGGCCGTACGGACGGTCGTCGGCGTGGTAGACGACGGCACCGGCACCGTCCAGGGAGTTGTCGAGCCCGAATGCCGAGAGGTCCTGCAGGAAGTGGTGCTTGTTCGGCATCGACATGCGCACCTCGGCGACCTCCGGGAACCGCGACAGCACCGCCTCGCCCATCGCGAACAGTGACTGCTGGAGCGCGAGGGAGTGCGTCGACGCGAACGTCTCCAGCAGCGTCGTGCGCACACCGGCGAACAGGCCGTCGAAGTCCCCCTCGGCGCTCGTGTACCGCCATCGGGCGGTGACCGCCGTGGCGAGGATGCGATCCCGGGTCTCGGGCAGGGTGGTGTACCGGTCGACGGGGTAGCCCCAGAACTCCGAGCCGGTCGTCTTCAGGACGACGAGGTCGCCGATCCCGGCCAGCACGTAGGTGTCGTCGCCGTCGGCCGTGACCACCGCCGTCCGGACCTCGCTGCCGTTGCGCGAGAACGCGTGGTCGTGCGCCCGCCCGTCGACGGAGATCCGGTCCCAGCCGTAGGACTCGACCGCCACCCGGGCGCCGGTGATCCAGTCGAAGGAGCCGGCGAAGTGGCGGGCCAGCCGCAGTCCGAAGGCCTCGGGGGAGCCGACGCCGTCCCGGGCGAAGGCGAACACGGTGTTCTTCTGGGCGTCCGTCGTCAGCACGTGGGCGTTGTCGCCGGCCGTGTGCGCCGCGGTGAAGTCGCCGCGCAGGCTGGAGCTGACATTGAGGTCGACCAGCGAGTGCCGGGCGCTGCTGCGGTCGACCGCGACGACGCGGACCTCCGCCTTTCCGTACTGGTTGGGCCCGAGCACGATCGCCATGCCGCACTGTTGCATGTGGCCCCCTCCAGGGCACCGCCCCGAGCGTGCGAGGGGTGGGGAGGAGGGGGTCCTTCAACTACCGCGGTAGGTGGAGTACGCGAACGGGCTCAGCAGCAGGGGGACGTGGTGGTGCTCGGTCGCCTCCTGGGCGGCGAAGGTGAGCACCACCTCCGGATAGAACGTCTCCCGGGCCTGCTCGGCGAACCACGGCCCGGTCGCGAACACGAGCCGGTGCGTGCCGAGGCCGGTCGCCGTGTCGGTCAGCCGGCAGCGGCCGTCGCGGTCGGTGACCCCCTCGGCGAGCAGCTCGTCGGCGGCGAACAGCCGCACGGCTATCCCGGTCGCGGGCCGCCCGAGGACCGCGTCGAGCACGTGCGTCGACACGCTCACGAGATCAGCCCCCTCATCCGGAGAGCCGTGATCTCGGCCAACTGCTCGGTCACCTCGGCACGCTCCGTCCGCTCGTCGTTGCCCAGCCGCCGCCGCAGCTCGGCCAGCATCTCCGCCGGTGTCCGCCCGGCCGCCCGGATGAGGAAGACGTGGTCGAAGCGTTCCTCGTACTCGTGGTTGCCGGCGACGAGGGCGTTCCGGGTCTCCGCATCGGCCGACGACATCGAGCTCTGTTCCCGCCGCGACGCCGCGGCCTCCGCCGAGGCGCCGTCGACCCGGTCACCGATCCGCGGATGCGCGGCGAGCGCGACGCTCACCTCGGCCCAGGACAACCCCCGGGCCACCTCCTCCGCCCGGGCGACGAGCGCCTCGGCATCCGGGTAGGGGCGTCCCGCGGCGAGCTCCTCGGCGAAGCGGGGCGCCGCATTGCAGGTGCGGAGGAGCTCGATCGCGCGGCCGGCCGGTTCGCGATTGAAGTCGTCCACACCGGCCACGGTGAGAGGATGCCAGCTCCGCTGGTCGAGGAAGGGTTCGGCGAATGGCGAACGTGTGTGTGGAGGGCCCGGCGGTCGAGCGGGGCGAGGAGATCCTGACGCCGGAGGCCCTGGAGTTCGTCGCCGACCTGCAGACCCGGTTCGGCGCGCACCGGGACGCGCTGCTCGCGGCTCGGGCCACCCGGCGGGCGGAGATCGCGGCGGCGCGCACGATCGACTTCCGGGAGGAGGGGGCCGACGTCCGCGCCGCGCAGTGGCAGGTGCCCCCGCCGCCGCCCGGGCTGGTGGACCGCCGGGTCGAGATCACCGGCCCGACCGAACCGAAGATGGCGATCAACGCGCTGAACTGCGGTGCCAACGTCTGGCTGGCCGACCTCGAGGACGCCAACACCCCGCACTGGCGCAACGTCGTCGGCGGACAGGTGGTGCTGCGCGACGCCGTCCGCCGGACGCTGGCCTTCACCGCGCCGGACGGCCGCGAGTACCGGCTGCGGCAGGACGGCGAGCTGCCGACGATCGTGCCGCGCCCGCGGGGCTGGCACCTGCCCGAGCGCCACCTGCTCGTGGACGGCGAGCCGACCGTCGGGGCACTGGTCGACGCGGGCCTCTACCTGTTCCACAACGCGCGCGAGCAGCTGGAGCGCGGCAGCGGGCCGTACTTCTACCTGCCCAAGATGGAGGGCGCGCTGGAGGCGCGGCTCTGGGCGCTGGTGTTCGACCACGCCGAACAGGTGCTCGAGCTGCCCGCCGGCTCCATCCGCGCCACGATGCTGATCGAGACCATCCCGGCCGCGTTCGAGATGGAGGAGATGCTGCACGAGCTGGGCACCCATGCCACCGGCCTCAACGCCGGTCGCTGGGACTACCTGTTCAGCGTCATCAAGGTCTTCCGCGACGCCGGGGCCCAGTTCGTGCTGCCCGACCGGGGAGCGGTGACGATGGCCGCCCCGATGATGCGGGCCTACACCGACCAGCTGGTATCGGTCTGCCACCGCCGCGGGGCGATGGCCATCGGGGGCATGGCGGCCGCCATCCCGAGCCGGCGCGACGCCGAGGCCAACGCGCGGGCCCTGGCCAAGGTCACCGAGGACAAGACCCGGGAGGCCGGCGACGGCTTCGACGGCTCCTGGGTCGCCCACCCCGATCTCGTCGCGACCTGCCGCGAGGTGTTCGACGCCGTCCTCGGCGACCGGCCCAACCAGCTCGACCGCCGCCGGGACGACGTGGCCGTCACGCCGGCCCAGCTGCTCGACGTCGCCGGCGTTCCGGGGGAGCGCACGATGGCGGGACTGCGGTCGAACGTCGAGGTGGCGCTGCGCTACCTGGCCGCGTGGCTCGGCGGCAACGGCGCGGTCGGGATCCACGGCCTGATGGAGGATGCCGCCACCGCCGAGATCAGCCGGTCCCAGATCTGGCAGTGGGTGCACTCCGGGGCGGAGCTCGACACCGGCGAGACGGTGACCGAGGAGCTGGTCCGCCGCGTGGTCGCCGAGGAGGTCGAGGGGATCGGGGCCCTGGAGAACCTCGACGACGCCCGCCGGTTGTTCGAGCAGGTGGCGCTCGCCGACGAGTTCCCCGACTTCCTGACCCTGCCCGCCTACGAGCTGATCGATTGATGGACGAGGGAGTCCTCGTCGAGCTGGACCGGCGTCTGGCGCCGGTGGACGCCGCCCGGCTGGCCGCCTTTCCGGGCGAGCGGCCGGGCCGCCGGCCGGTGCACACCTGCTACGTGCCCGCCGACGCCGTCGTCCCGGGGCTGGCCGAGCAGTGGGGGACCGCCGCCCTGGCCGCCCTCGACGAGCACGGGCTCCCCGATCTCGGTCTCGATCCGGCGCTCGTGGAGCAGATCCTGCCCCGTGTGCGGGCCAAGCTGGCGCGCGAGCCGGTGGAGGACCTGCGGGTCGACGCCGAGGACGGCTACCGCGGCACGACGGAGGCCGAGGACGACGACGTCCGACGCGCCGCCGGGACCCTGGCCGCCGACGCGCGGAACGGTGCGGCGCCGCCGTCGGTCGGCATCCGGGCCAAGTCGCTGGAGGAACCCACCCGGCGGCGCGGTGTCCGCACCCTCGACCTCTTCCTCGGCACCTGGGCGGAGTTCCACGGCGCGGAGAACCCGGGGTCCTTTCACCACCCCGTGGTGACGCTGCCCAAGGTGACCGATGTCGAGCAGGTGCGCGCCTTCCTCCCCGTCCTGGACGCGCTCGAGGCGGCCCACCACGTCTCCATCGACCTGGAGCTGCAGATCGAGACACCGCAGGCCGTCGTCGGCCCCGACGGCGGAGCCACGGTGGCCCGCATGGTGCACGCGGCCGGCCCGCGCCTGATCGGCCTGCACTACGGCACCTACGACTACAGCGCCGCGCTGGGCATCGCGGCGGCTCACCAGTCCGCCGATCATCCGGCGGCCGACTTCGCCAAGCAGCTCATGCAGGTGGCCGTCGCCGGTACCGGCGCGCACGCCGTCGACGGCTCCACGAACGTGCTGCCCGTGGGGTCCACCGGGCAGGTGCACGCCGCATGGCAGCTGCACGCCGGACTGGTCCGGCGGGCGCTGGAGCGGGGCTTCTACCAGGGCTGGGACCTGCACCCCGCGCAGCTGGTCACCCGGTACACCGCCACGTACGCGTTCTTCCGGACGGCGCTCCCGGCCGCCGTCGGCCGGCTCGCGACCTACCTGGACCGGAGCACCTCCGGCGTCCTCGACGAGCCCGCGACGGCCCGGGCGCTGGCCGCCGTCGTCCTGCGGGGACTGGACTGCGGCGCCGTCGACGAGACGGAAGTTCGGTCCGCGGGGGGACCGGAACGCGCCGACCTGACTAGGCTGGCTGGCCGGCGGCCGGGGGACTCGTGAGTGGCCGCTGATCGTTCCTCGACGCCACCGCCTCTCCGGGTTGGCGCCCGGGCGAAAGGGGTCCGATGTCCGCGTTGCACACGTCCGGTCTGCCCGTCACTGCCGTTCCGACCGAGGCGGAGCTGGAGTTCGACCGGCAGGTCGATGCGCTGACGCTCGCCCGGCTGCCGGCGCATCTCGACCTCTCCGACGCGTGCTTCCGTGCGTTCCTGGAGCCGTTGCGCGATCGACTGCCGCCGCCTGTGGGCAGCGGAGAGGGCATCCCGTTCGTCGTCGTGGTGCCCGACCTCGCGGTGGACGACGTGCTGAGCGCGGTGCACACGGTGGGTGGCAGCGGCTTCACCACCATGGAGGACGACGACATCGCGCGGTTCCGGCCGCTGCCCGACCTCGACGTCCCCACCGGGCCGTACCTGCTGGTCGACGTCGACACCGGACCGGACACCCTCGGCCGGACGCCGGCCGAGGTCCTGCCCGAGCTGCTGGCCCGCGGCCGGTCGCCCCTGACGATCGCGGAAGGGCTGTCGGTCCTGGCCACCGACCCCGGCGTGCTCAAGGCACGCAACGCGTTCTCGCTGCTCGGCTCGCGTGCCGGGGACAAGCGGGTCCCCGCGCTCTGGACGAGCGCGCGCCGGCCCCGGCTGGGATGGTGCTACCAGGGCGCGCCGCATCCGTGGCTCGGTTCGGCCTCGTGTGCCGGGCGGCTCGGCGAGGCGACACAGCTGAACTGAGTCCGTCGACACCCGGCGTTAACCACCCGGTGACCGACAGCAACCTTGCATGTCTCAGAATGAGCATTCAGTCGGCCGGCACCCCCGGCCCAGCGCATGGCGAGGGTTGGTGGACGTAGGAGCGAAGGACTGTTCGTCGTCGGGCGCCTCGGGCCCGCAGCGAGCAGCCGGCGCCTCTCGTGCCCGGCACCGGCACGGGGCTGCCGTCGTCGGGTCCGACGCGCAACTGCTCGCCGTGGCACTGCCGTTCCTCGACGCCGGGCTGCGGGCAGGGGACCTCGTCGCCCTGACGTGTCCGCCGGAGACGGTGGCCGTCGTCTGCGAGGCGCTCGGTGAGCGGGCGAGCGCGGTCGAGAGCGACCCCCGCATGAGCCTCCTGGGCTCCCGGGCCCCCGACGCCCTGAGCACGTGCTGCCGGTTCCTGGAACGGGCGACGGCCGGTCGTTCCGGGCGGCTGCGCGTGCTGGCCGGAGTGGACTTCGGTCCGGATCCGGCCGACTGGCGCGAGGGGCAGCGCTTCGAGTCGGTGTTCAACCGGCTGCTCGGTCATGCGCCGGTCTCGGCGGTCTGTCTCTACGACAGCCGCCGGCTGCCGCCGCAGGTCGTCGAGAGCGCCGTTGCGACCCATCCCCAGCTGGTCTCCGGCGGTAACTGGACGCTCAACGACGCCTTCCAGGACCCGGGCACGTACGTCCCGGCGCTCCCCCTGCCGCGGGAGACCGTCGAGGACGACGCTCCGGTCTTCGCCATCGAGGACGCACCCAGTCTGGTCGCCCTGCGCCGATCGCTCGCCCTGGTGCTCGCCGCTCGGGTCCCCGACCGGGATCAGCGGGAGGACCTGCACTACGCGGCGAGCGAGATCGCCTCCAACGCGTTCCGGCACGGGGTCCGGCCGGTGTCGGCCAAGGTGTGGAGCGACGACGGCCTGCTGATCTGCGCCATCACCGACAGCGGCACCACGTACTCCGACCCCTTCTCCGGGTTCGTGCCGGCGCACGGCCCTGACCTCGGGCGGGGCGGCATGGGCCTCTGGCTGGCCCGCAAGTTGTGGGACTACGTCGACGTGGTCCCTGGTCCGGAGGGCCTCACCGTGCGGCTGAGCACCCGACTCCGCTGACCTGTTCCCGTCGGTACGACCCAGGGCCGTCGCGAGTGTCCGCTTGACGGGTGAGATCTCTCACTGCTGAGCTATCCGGGTGATCGTGGTGACGGCGGCGGGCGGACCGACCGGTACCGCCGTCGTACGGGCCCTCTGGTCCCGGGGCGAGCAGGTGCGTGCCGTCGTGGGCACCGACCGCCCCCACCCCGAGCTCACCGCCCTCAGCGTGGACCTCGCCGTCGCCGACCTCACCGCGCCCGACCGGATCGAGCCGTTGCTCGACGATGCCGCAGCCCTCTACCTGGTGTGGCCCAACTTCGACCCGGCCGAAGCGGCCGGGGCGACGGCGCTGCTCGCCGCCGCTCGCCGGGCGGGCGTGCCGCGCGTGGTCTACCACTCGGTGCTCCGCCCGCAGGCGCGGTCCATGCCACACCATGCGGCCAAGGACCGCGTCGAGGAGGCGCTGGACACCGGCGGTGTGCCGTGGCGGGTGCTCCAGCCGTGCGCCTACTCCGCCAACCTCGACGGCGCCCTCACGGCGGCGGCCGCCTCCGGGCGCTTCCGCAGCCCGTGGGGACTGGAGCAGGCGCAGTCGCTGGTCGACCTGCGGGACGTGGCCGAGGCCGCCGCGGTGCTGCTCACCGAGGACGGCCTGGACGGCGGCACGTTCGAGGCCGCCGGCCCCGAGCCGCTGACCGCGCCCCGGATCGCCGACCTGCTCGCGGAGGGTCTGGGACGGGCGGTCACCGCGGTCGACGTCCCCCCGGAGGGGCCGGTCCCCCCGGCCGAGGCCTACGCCGCCCGGTGCCGCCGGCTCATGTTCGACCACTACCGCGCGAACGGGTTCACAGGGAGCCCGCGCGTCCTCGAGGCGCTCCTGGGCCGCCCGGCCCGCCCGCTGAGCGCCCACCTCGACGACCTCGCCGCCGCCCTGGACGCGGTGCCCCCCACCTCGGTCGGCGAACTACCGTGAGCGACGTGGAGGACGCGGTCGACCAGATCCTCGAGCAGTGGGCCGGTGAGCGTCCCGATCTCGACTGCGCCCCCATGGGGGTGATCGGGCGGATCACCCAGGTGCAGCGGGAGGTCTACCTCGCCCAGCGGACCACGTTCGCCAGGCACGGGCTCGACGCGCCGTCCTTCGACGTGCTGGCCGCCCTGCGGCGGGCGGGGCCGCCCTACCAGCTCACGCCGACGGCGCTGATGCGGTCGGCGCTGGTCACGTCCGGAGCGATCACCCAGCGGCTGGACCGGCTGGAGGAGAAGGGTCTGATCACCCGCGAGCGCAGCGAGGCCGACGGCAGGGCCGTCGTCGTGACGCTGTCCGACGTGGGCCGCGCGGCACTGGACGGGGCGCTGCCCGATCACCTGGAGACCGAGCGGCGGTTGCTCGATGCGCTGCCGGCCGAGGACCAGGAGTTGCTGGCCGGACTCCTCCGGCGACTGCTGGTGGGTCTCGGACGGGTTCCGCACCGCTCCTAGGCGGTCGCGCCGCCCCTGACGCAGTCGCGACGCCGGAATCGTGACACCGAGTGATCCCTCGCCTACCGAGACGGTAGACACGCGCCAGGCGTCTCACTCGATAGCTCCAATCTAGTAATCCGATCGAACCGATAGACTTAGTGCTCCTTTACGGTCCTCCTCGCCACGCACAACGGCCCGGCTCCCGCCCGGGGGGCCGCGTTCTTGTGCTCCGTGCAGCGCAACAGATCAGCTGCAGCACTCAGGAGGACCCATGCGTTCCATCTCGCCCCCGCTGCGCCGCATCCTCGCGGCGCTCGTCGCCGCCCCCCTCGTTCTGGCCGCCTCGGCCTGCGGCGACGACGCGGCCAACGCCGACCCGGGCAAGGACGCCCCGTCCAGCTCCGGCGCGAAGGCCGACGAGCTCCGCCTCGGCTACTTCGCCAACCTCACCCACGCTCCGGCGCTGATCGGCGTGCAGGAGGGGCTCTTCGAGAAGGAGCTCGGCGACACCGCGCTCAAGACCCAGGTCTTCAACGCCGGTCCCGACGAGGTCGAGGCCCTCTTCGCTGGCGCTCTCGACTCCGCCTACATCGGCCCCAGCCCCACGCTCAACGCCTACGGCCAGAGCGACGGCGACGCCGTCCGGATCATCGCCGGTGCCGCCTCCGGTGGCGCGCAGCTCGTCGTCCGCGACGGCATCGACTCCTCCGCCGACCTCGAGGGCACCACGCTGGCGACGCCGCAGCTGGGCAACACCCAGGACGTCGCCCTGCGCAGCTGGCTGACCGACGAGGGCCTGGAGAACAGCATCGAGGGCGGCGGCGACGTCACGATCTCCCCGACGCCGAACGCCGACACCCTCAACCTCTTCAGGTCCGGCGACGTCGACGGAGCCTGGCTGCCGGAGCCCTGGGCGTCCCGGCTGGTCCTGGAGGCCGGCGCCAAGGTGCTGGTCGACGAGAAGGACCTGTGGCCCGAAGGCAAGTTCGTCACCACGCACCTGATCGTGCGCACCGAGTTCCTGGACAGGTACCCGGGCACCGTCGCGGCGCTGCTGCGCGGGCACGTCGCCGCGGTGCAGTTCGCCACGGATGACGCCGCCGCCGCGAAGACCTCGGTGAACGCCGGCCTCGAGGCGGCGGGCAGCAAGGCGCTGCCGGCCGGCGTCCTGGACCGGGCCTGGGACAACCTGACCCCCACCTGGGACCCGATCGCCTCGGCCCTGAAGCAATCGGCGAAGGACGGCTTCGCGGCCGGCACCAGCGAGACCGAGGTGGATCTCGACGGGATCTACGACCTGCGCCTGCTCAACGAGGTGCTCGCCGACCTCACGCTCGACCCGGTCTCCGCCGGCGGGCTGGGCGAGGACTGACCGACCGATCCGAGGGGACGAACCGATGAGTACTGATACGGGAACCACCGAGGTCGTCCCCGACGTGTTCGTGCGGCCGGCGGGGGCCCGGGACACCCGGGCCCCCGCCCCGGCGGCGGTGCGGATCGAGGGGGTCTCGCAGCTGTTCGAGCGAGGCCGGCCCGCCGTCCTCGACGGGGTCGACCTGACCGTCGAGGAGGGCGAGTTCGTCTGCCTGGTCGGCGCGTCCGGCTGCGGGAAGTCCACGCTGCTCAATCTGATGGCGGGGCTGCTCGAACCCACGGCCGGTCAGGTCGAGGTCTCGGCGAAGCGGCCGGCGCTGATGTTCCAGGAACCGGCGCTGCTGCCCTGGCTGACCGCTGCGGGGAACGTGGAGCTCGCGCTCCGTGCCCGCGGCGTCGGCAAGGCGGGCCGCCGGGCCGAGGCCCTCCGCCTGCTGCGCCTGGTCAACCTGGAGGGCCAGGAGACCAAGCGGGTGCACGAGCTGTCGGGCGGCATGCGCCAGCGCGTGGCTCTGGCCCGGTCGCTCGCGCAGGACAGCTCCGTGCTGCTGATGGACGAGCCGTTCGCGGCGCTGGACGCCATCACCCGCGACGTCCTCCACCAGGAGCTCACCCGCGTGTGGGCAGAGCAGAGGCTGTCCGTCGTCTTCGTCACGCACAACGTGCGGGAGGCGGCTCGGCTCGGCACCCGGGTGGTCCTCATGGGTTCCCGGCCTGGCCGCATCGTCCGGGAGTGGAAGGTCACCTTCCCGCAGCCGCGCACCATCGAGGACTCCGGGGTCAGTGCCCTCGCGACCGAGATCACCCAGGAACTGCACAAGGAGATCAGCCGTCATGGTCACTGAACTGCAGCGCAGGGAACGCACCCTCCTCGGGGCCGCCGAGGAGAAGGAGCGCGCGGTCGTCGCCGGCCTCGACGCCCTCGACGCCGGCCCCCAGCTGCCGCCGCGGCCGGGGCCCTGGCGGGTGTTCGTCCGGTCGGTGCTGCCGCCCCTGGTCTTCCTGGCCGGGCTCGTCGGGGTGTGGCAACTGGCCTTCCTGGCCGAGATCAAGCCCTCCTACGCACTTCCGTCCCCGGCACACGTCTGGGAGACCTTCTCCGCCACGGTGGCCGACGGCCGGGCGGCCGAGGCCATCTGGACCAGCCTGAGCCGGGGTGGCGTCGGCTTCGCGATGTCGCTCGTGATCGGCACGCTGCTGGGCCTGGCGATGTGGTGGAGTCGGTGGCTGCGCGCGGCTGTCGGGCCGATCGTCAGCGGTCTGCAGAGCCTGCCCTCGGTGGCCTGGGTGCCGGCGGCGATCATCTGGTTCGGGCTGTCCAACGCGGCGATCTACGCCGTCGTCCTGCTGGGTGCCGTGCCGTCGATCGCGAACGGCCTGCTCAGCGGCATGAAGCAGGTGCCGCCGCTGTTCGATCGGGTCGGCCGGGTGCTCGGCCTGTCCACGCTCGCGCGCACCCGGTACGTGCTGCTGCCGGCGGCGCTGCCCGGGTACCTCGGCGGCCTGCGGCAGGGCTGGGCGTTCGCCTGGCGCTCGCTGATGGCGGCCGAGCTGATCACCTACTCCCCGGCGCTCGGCCAGGGGCTGGGCCAGCTGCTCAACCTGGGTCGTGAGCTGACCCAGATGTCGCTGGTGATCTCCTCGATCACGCTGATCCTCGTGGTCGGCATCGCCATCGAGCTGTTGCTGTTCGCTCCGCTGGAGCGGCGGGTGCTCAACCGGCGCGGTCTCACGATGCGCTGAGCGACCGAGCGCTGATCGACGCCGAACAGCGCGCTGAACCAGGACCGGCCGGGACGTGCCCAGGAGGGAAGGGCACGTCCCGGCCTTCCCGTGCCGGCTCAGCCCAGCGGCGGGAGGTCCTCGGGCCGCAGATCCGGGCGGACGCGGACGAACCGCAGCGGATGGCGGAAGACCCCGGCCTGCAGGGCCGCGTCGGCGCTGATCTCGACCACCGCGGTCGGGGTGACCCGCGTCAGGGGTACCGACAGCTTCCCGCCGCCGAACGCGCCCGTGCCGATCCGCTCGGGCCAGGGGTGCCCGCTCCGGGCGGGTGCGAGGACGGCGGCCAGCTCCGCCGACTGCGCGGGCGTCAGCGGGCTGGTGCGGCCGACGACGACCAGTTCGCCGTTCCGGTAGCGGCCGGCCACCAGCTGGCTGGGCGCTCCCAGCGTGCCGATGACGCCGCCGGCGATCACCTCCGTGGTCTCCCAGGACTTCACCTTCAGCCATTCCCGGCGCCCGGGGGCGTAGCGGGTGCCGGCGCCCTTGACGACCAGCCCCTCGACCCCGGCCGCGCGGAAGTCCTGGAACCAGCCGCGTGCCTCGTCGCGGTCGGACGTGGCCGGCGAGAGCTGCAGCGGCGGTGTCCAGCGCGCGGCCAGCCGCTCCAGCTCGGCACGGCGGCGGGAGAGCCGGAGCCCCCGGAGATCACTGCCGCCGGTGGCCAGCAGGTCGAAGGCGACGTAGGAGGCCGGACGCGCCGCGACGAGGGCCGCGATGCGGCTCGTGGCGGTGATCATCCGGCGCTGCAGCAGGCCGAAGTCGAGGCGGTCGCCGTTCCAGATGACCACCTCGCCGTCGACCACCGTGCCCGCCGGGATCTGGGCCAGCGCGGCGGCCGCGACGTCGGGGAACCGGTCGGTGAGGTCGCGGCCCTGCTTGGACCAGACCCGCGTGGAGCTCCCCTGCCGGACCACGACGAGGCGATAGCCGTCCCACTTGGGCTCGTAGAGGCAGCCGCCGGTCAGGGCGTTCGCCGGCGGGATCGCTGCCACCGGCTTCGTCAGCTGCACCGCCACCGGTCCCGACAGCTCCGGCGGGAGGCCCGGTAGCCCCGGAGCGGTCGACGGCACCCGCCCAGCCTGCGGGTTCCCCAGGGTCGGTGCAGCTCCGGGGCGTGCGGCGTCACCCGAACGAGACCGGAGGATCGCGCTCAGCCAGGAGGCTCTGAGGTTCAGGCGTCCCGGTGCAGCAACAGCAGGCTGTAGGCGGCGAGCGAGGGTCCGTCGGTGAAGCGACCGTCCCGGATCATCTGCCGCAACTCGGTCTCGGGCACGAACGCGTGTCGCATGTCCGCTTCGGTGGCCTCGCGCGCGGTCGGGCCGGCAGTGAGCCCGGTGGCCAGCCACACGTCGAACTCCTGGTCGGAGAGCCCCGGAGCGAGGTCGAGATGTCCGAGGCGGCTGAGCTCCGCGGCCCGCAGGCCGGTCTCCTCCGCCAGCTCGGCCCTCGCCAGTTCCTCCGCCGAGCCGCCCGCGCCCTCGCCCCAGGTGCCCTGCGGGAACTCCCAGCAGCGGCGGCCGAGCGGATAGCGGAACTGCTCGACCAGCCAGAAGCCGTTGCGTTCGGCCGGCAGGATCAGGCCGAAATCGGGTCGCTCGATCACGCCGTAGAGCCCGGTCGAGCCGTCGTCGCGTTCGATGACGTCCTCCCGGACCCGGATCCAGGCGTTGCGGTAGGCCTCTCGGCTGCTCGTCGTCCGCACGGGGTGAAGCCTGGCAGGAACCGGCGTCAGGCGTCCCGGCCGCCCTCCTCGCCGTCCTCGTTCAGCAGCTGGAAGAGCACGTGGTCCTGCCACCGCCCGGCGATGCGCACGTAGCGGGGCGCCAGACCGAAACGGACGAACCCGGTGCGCTCGAGGACGCGCTGTGAGGCGGAGTTGTGCACGAGCGTGCCCGCCTCGACGCGGTGGAGCCCGAGCTCGCCGAAGGCGATCGCGGTGACGTGCCGGACGGCAGCGCTCGCCAGACCCTTGCCGTTGCGGTTCGCGGCCACCCAGTAACCCAGGTTGGCCGACAGGAAGGCGCCGCGGACGACGTTGGCGAGGGTGATCCGGCCGGCGAGCTCGCCGTCGGCGTCCAGGACCACGTGCGGGAGCGCCGTCCCGTCCTCGTGGCGGGCGAGCACCGTCCTGATGGCGGTGTCCTGGCCCTTCGCGGTGAACCAGTCGTCGTCGTGGAGCGGCTCCCATGGGGCGAGGAACTCGCGGTTCTGCCGGAGGAGTTCGCTCAGTGCTGGTGCGTCGTCCGGGCTGATCAGGCGGGTGGCGTCGGACACCGGCCCACCCTGTCACGGCTGCACCGGGCGGCCCCCGCGGTGGAACCATGGACGGCGATGACCGAACGCAAGCCGCCGGGGACGTCCTTCCAGAGCTGGGTGGACTCTCAGATCGCCCGCGGTCAGGCGCGGGGCGACTTCGACGACCTGCCGGGCGCCGGCAAGCCACTGCCGCTGCCCGCGGGTGAGGAGTCGACCTACGAGTGGGTGGTCAGCTGGGCCCGCCGGGAGAACGTCGACGTCCTGGGCATGCTGCCGCCGGCCCTCGCGCTGCGGAAGGAGCGCGAGGACCTCGCCGGCCGCGCCGCCGGACTCCCCTCGGAGGCGGCCGTGCGTGCGCTGGTCGAGGACTTCAACGACCGGGTGCGGCTGTACTGGCGCCGTCCGCAGGACGGTCCGGCCGTTCCGGTCGTCCTCGCGGATGCCGACGACGTGGTGTCCGAGTGGTCACGTACGCGGCCGGCACCCCCGCCGCCCCCTCCTGTCGCCCCGCCGCAGCCCCCACGCCGCTCATGGCGGCGGTGGCGCCGGAACTGAGGCCGCCTGGGACGGACCTGTCCGCGTCGGTCCGGTATCCGGGAGGCGCCGCCAACTCTCTTGACCGGTGTACCGGCGGCGAGAACCGTGAGGGCCCTCGGCCGCCGGCCGTCAGGAGGTCGTCATGACCCGCCATTCCTTCTTCGGCGCGCTGCTCGCACTCGGAACGGCTGGGGTCCTGACCGCCTGCGGCGGTGGCACCCCCGGCGTGGATCCGGCGGCGGCGGAGGCCGCGGGAACCGAGGCTCCCGTCGCGAGCGACGTGCAGGCGCCGACGGAGGCGACGGACGCGACGACGGAGAAGGGCTCCGCCAGTCCGGAGAGCGGGAACGCGGACCGGAGCCAAGGGGCGCGTCCCGGGGCGCCCGAGCCCGAGGCCAACGGCGCCCGGCCGGGCGGTCCGTTCGACCTCGAGGCGTTCGAGAACATCGACGGCCCGTTCAGTGGCTTGCGCGCCAGCGCCGCCGACCGCTGCGGGAACGGCGACTGCAAGCTCGTGGAGCCACCGGACGTCATCGACGGCGATCCCGGCACCCTCGACGGCGGCGTGGACGAGTGCCGGGTGGCCACGATCACCTACGAGCCGGCCTCGGAGGAGCGCGACGGCGTCGAGTACTTCCAGACCGGGTCCGAGGTGATCGCACACGTCGACTGCGACCCCACCAACGACTCCGGCGAGACGACCGCGGCGGCGACCACCACCGCCGGGGAGACCACCACCGCCGGGGAGACCACCACCCCGGAGGAGACCACCACCCCCGTGACGACCACGACCTCCGGGAACGGCACCACCGGAGAACCGGGCGCATGACGGCGACGGAGGCGCGGCCGGAGCTGCCGGCCCTGCCGGACGGCGCCGGCCCGGCGGCCCCGGACAGCCCTGGCGCGACCGTTCCGGACGCCGCGACGCCGACGGCTGCCGACGCCGCCGCACCGGACGACGGCATCCTGGACGCCACGGAGGCGCTGCCCCGGCTGGTGAAGATCGCCGGCCAGGTCGTGGCACCGGCCACGCTGCTGACCGCACTGCTCTTCCAGTTCGGCCGGCTGCATTCAGCCGGGTACTTCCGGCATTTCGGCGTCAACTTCACCGTGCTCGACCTGACCACGACGGACTTCCTCATCGTCGGTGCGGACGGGCTGTTCGTTCCGCTCGCCGGGGCGTGCGCGCTGGCCTTCGTGCTGCTCTGGCTGCACCGCCTGGTGCTGCGCCGGCTGCTCCGGGGCGCCGGAGGAGCAGTCCTCCGCGCCTTCGGGCCGGTGGCGGGTGTCGTCGGCGGGGTACTGGTCAGCCTGGCGCTGCTGGACCTGCTCACGTCGGTCCGGCTGTTCTGGGGCGACTCCGAGGCCGGCGGGCTCAGCCTCGCCGTCGGCGTCCTGCTGCTCGTGTACGCGCTCCGGCTGGTGCGGCTGTCCCGCGACGGGCCGCAGCGGCGCTCGGGCAGCTCCGAACTCGCCGAATGGGGCGCGGCCTTCCTCCTGGTCAGCATCGGCCTGTACTGGGCCGTCGGGAACTACGCGTTCGGGGTGGGCACCGGCCGCGCGCTCCAGCTGCAGGCGGCGCTGCCGGGCCAGCCGGCCGCCGTCCTCTACAGCGAGAAGAGCCTGAGCCTCACCGCCGACGGCGTCACGCAGGTGCGCTGCGCGGACCCCGATGCTGCCTATCGGTTCCGCTACGACGGGCTCCGTCTCGTCCGTCAGGCCGGCAACCAGTACCTGCTGCTGCCCGCGACGTGGACCCGCGCGACCGGGACCGCGATCCTCATCCCCCGCAGCGGCGCCGTCCGGCTGGAGTTCGTGCCGTCGGGCCAGGTCCGCAGCGCCTCCTGCTGACCGGATCAGGCCGACCGCGTGCCGCGTCGCCGTGACCGGACGGTGAGGACCACGCCGACCGCGAGGGTGAGCGCCATCGCTCCCAGTGCGATAGGGAGGCCCGGCGCCCGCGGTACGTCCGAACCCATGGCCACGGCGTGCTCGTGCCGCGTCTGAAGCTTCTTCTGCAGCTCGGAGAGGGGCGCCGGCCCGGCGATGAATCCCCGGGCCCACTCGTTCAGCGGACGCACCGTGTTCCCGTTCAGGGCGTAGATCGCGCCCGTGGGCGCATCGTCGATGAGGAGATCCGTGGCCGTGAGCCCGCCGAGCACGGAACCCATGGTCGCGTCACCGGAGTAGCCGGCGAACTCCGCCGGACCACCGTCGGGCTTCCACACGGTCAGGACGCCGAGGACGTCGTTCCCGCGCGTGATGCCGCCCCACCACTGATCGGCCCGGGACAAGGGCTCGGTCGTCGGGACGCCCCCGATGAATTCCATGGAGAACAGGAAGACCTCGTGGATGTCCTCGACCCGGATGGCTCCGGAGAAGTCGGGCTGCGACGCGCGCCCGGCCGGCTCGACCGAGGAGCGGGCGTCCTCGGCCGACTGCTGGGCCACCAGCAGTGCGTCGCCGTCGAAGGCGGCCTGGACGTCCGGTGGGATCGTCGGGAGTGGGGTCGCCGCGGCCGGGCCGGCCATGAGGACGACGCCGACGACGGTGGCCACCACGGTGGTCGCGGAGCGCAGCAGTGCCGGGGACATTCCGGTCGCCTCCGCCCCGGCCTCCGGCGCGCCGTGCTGCGCACCTCCGCGTTGTCTATCAGCGACAGGTCACAGGACGATCGCGGCCGGGCGCGGGCTCAGAGGACGTCGAACTCGTTGAAGGTCGCCCCACCGGAGAGGGTGGCGTAGCCGGGGCCGCGGTCGAAGAACGGCTCCTCGCCGGTGCGCGCCCCTCGCATCGACGTCCGCAGCTCGTCGGTGGCGGCCCGGTCGACGTCGCCGGACTCCAGGACGACGACGCCGTAGTCGGTGCGCGCGCCCTCGACGGAGACCTTGCGCCAGGCGATGTCCCGCAGCACCTCGTCGACCGGGCGGTCCAGCGGGTCGCCCCAGCCGCCGCCGCCCGTCGTCCGGATGCGGACGACGGTGCCCGCCGCCAGCGGCTCGGCGTCGGCCAGGGCGTCGACCTCGTGCTCGCCGGGGCCGCCCGGGTCGACGGTGATCTGGAACGGCTTTCCGGCCTTGCCGCCCTTGACGCCCCAGCAGGCGAGGATCGAGCGGTCGGCGATCGACATGAAGTGCGCGTCGCGCATCACCCGGATGTGCTTCTCGTAGCCGCACCCGCCGCGGTAGCGCCCGGCCCCACCGGAGTCCATCGCCAGGCCGAGCCGTTCGACCCGCAGCGGGAACCGCGACTCGGTGAACTCGCTCGGCAGGTTCCGGGAGTCGGGCACGACGTGGATGGTGTCCTCGCCGTCGGCGTAGTACCGCCCGCCCGAGCCGCCCCCGAGCACCTCGCGCATGAGGTACGGCTGCCCGTCGGAATCGGTGCCGTAGACGCCGGTGTAGCGGATCGTCTCCTGGTCCGCCGGCATGCGGCCGCCGGTCGCCTTGGCCAGGACGCCGGCCAGCACCCCCAGCAACCGCAGGATGACGAACGTCCGCGCGTTGGTCGGTGCCGGGAAGATCGGGGTGAGCAGCGTGCCCTTCTCGGGGAAGCGCATCTCGATCAGCGGGACGACGCCCTCGTTGACGTCGAGCTGCGCCATCCGCTCCGGCGACTCGGCCAGGTTGCGCAGGATGGGCGCGAGCCACTTCTTCAGGAAGTTGCCGTCGGCGTAGTCGCCGCAGTGGTTGATCGGGCCCTTCGCCTGCGGGCCGGTGCCGGTGAAGTCGATGACCAGGGGGACGTCCTTGGCCGAGTCCATGGTCAGGGTGATCCGCTGCCGGTGCAGCTGCGGCGCCTCCACGCCGTCGTGTTCGGCGTAGTCCTCCCAGACGTAGGTGCCGTCGGGGATCTGGCTCAGGATCTCCCGCCGGTACACCTCGGTGGAGCTCGACAGGATCGCCTCGAAGCAGGCCTCCACCGCCGCGACGCCGTAGCGGTCGAAGAGCTCGCCGAGCCGGCGGGCGCCGGCCAGGCAGGCCGAGCACTCGGCGTCGAGGTCGGCGGCCAGCGAGTCGGGCATCCGCGAGTTGCGGGTCATGATCTTCAGCGCCGACTCGTTGGGCACCCCGCGGTCCCACAGCTTGATCGGCGGGACCATCAGGCCCTCCTCGTACACGCTGGTGGCGGCCGACGGCATCGAGCCCGGCACGGCACCGCCGATGTCGTCGTGGTGGCCGAACGCCTGGATGAAGGCGACCACTTCTGGCGCGCCGGTTGCCACGTTCGCCGCGAAGACCGGCACCGTCACGCACAGGTCGGGCAGGTGACCGATGCCGCCTTCGGACAGGTAGACGTCGTTGTGGAAGTAGACGTCGCCGATGTTCATGGTCTCGATCGGGTAGTCGCGGACCACCGGATGCACCAGCGCCGAGTACGACCGGCCGGTGAGCTTGCGCAGCTGCCGGTCGTGGATGCCGGCCCGGAAGTCGTGCGCGTCACGGATCATCGGCGAGCGCGACGTGCGGCCGATGGAGGTCTCGACCTCCTTCTCGATCGCGGCCAGCGTGCCGGCCACGATCTCCACGAGCACCGGATCGGCGTCCACCTTCTGCGCCTCGCTCATGAGCCTGTCTCCTTCGTGAGCAGCAGGTTGCCGTAGGAGTCGACGGTGGCGACGAACCCGGGGTGCACCGGCACGGTGGAGCCGAACTCCTCGATGATCGCCGGACCGGCGATCACGTCTCCCGGTCCCAGCAGCGGCCGGTCGTAGGTCGGGGTGTCCACCCAGTCCTCGAAGAACACGCGGCGGGAGCCCGTGACGGAGCGGTCCGCCCCGCCGTCGACCGGGTCCAGTTCCACCAGGTCGGGACGACGGATCGGCCCGATCCCGCTCACCCGCAGGTTCACCCACCCCACCGCCTGCCGCGGATCGGTGGCGAAGTCGTAGCCGTAGAGCTGGCGGTGGGCCGCGTGGAAGGCCTGGGCGACCTGCTCGGTCGCGGCGCGGTCCAGGTCGCCGTCCGGCACCGGGACCCGCACCTCGAACGCCTGCCCGACGTAGCGCAGGTCGGCCGTGCGCTGCATGCGCTGCTCTGCGCGCTCGAAGCCCTCGCCGTCCAGCGCCTTCTCCGCCTGCCCCACGAGGTCTGCGTAGACCGCCGTCACCCGGTCGAGATCGAGGTCGGTGTGCGCGGAGACGACCGTCTGCACGTAGTCGTTGCGGACGTCGACGGTCAGCAGGCCGAAGGCGCTGACGTTGCCCGGGTTCGGCGGCACCAGCGTGCGGGGCAGGCCGAGGATGTCCATGAGCCGGCAGGCCAGCAGCGATCCGGAGCCGCCGAACGTGGTCAGCGTGAAGTCGCGGACGTCGAGGCCGCGCGCCACGGTCACCTGGCGCAGCGCGTTGGCCTGGTTCCACGCCGAGATCTCCAGGATCCCGGTCGCGGTGCGCTCCAGGGACAGGTCGAGGTCGGCGCCGAGGCGCTCGAGCCCGGCCCGCGCGGCCTCGGGCGAGAGGGGGATCTCCCCGCCCAGCAGGTGCGGTGGAATCCGGCCGAGCACGACGTGCGCGTCGGTGACGGTGGGCTGGTCCCCGCCGTTCGGGTAGCACATGGGCCCCGGGTCGGCGCCGGCCGACTTCGGGCCGACCTTCAGCGTGCCCTCCGGCGACAGCCAGGCGATGGAGCCGCCCCCTGCGCCCACGGTGACGACGTCGATCATCGGGATCTTCGACGGGTAGTCGCCGACCGAGCCCTCGGTGGTGAGCGTCGGCTCGCCGTCGATCACCACCGTGACGTCGGTGGACGTGCCGCCGCCGTCGCAGGTGAGCACGTGGTCGAAGCCCGCCGTGCCGGCGATCAGCGCCGCTCCGAGCGCTCCGGCCGCGGGACCCGACAGCATCGTGGTGATCGGCTGGTGCACGACCTCGCCGGCCGACAGCACGCCGCCGTTGCTCTTCATCACGTAGAAGGGGACGCCGGGGGCGATCTCGTCGAGGCGGCGACGGATGTTCGTGACGTAGGCGCCGACCTTCGGCTTGACCGCGGCGTCGACCAGCGTGGTCACCGAGCGCTCGTACTCGCGGTACTCGCGCAGCACCTGGCTGGACAGCGACACCACGCAGCCGGGGTGCTCGGCCTCCAGAACCGCGAGCATCGCGCGCTCGTGCGCGTCGTCGGCATAGGAGTGCAGGAAGCAGACCCCGACCGTGGTTATGCCGGCGTCCCGGAAGAAGCGGGCCGCGGCGCGGGCGTCGTCCTCGGAGAACGGGCGGACCTCCGCGCCGGAGTGGTCCAGGCGCCCGCGGACGGTGCGCACCAGGTCGGCCGGGACGATCCGCGGCGGCTTGACCCAGAAGTAGCTGTTGCCGTAGCCGTCGGGCACCGACTGGCGGGCGATCTCCAGCACCGACTCGTAGCCCTCGGTGGTGATGAACCCGATCCGGTCGAGCTTGCCCTCGAGGAGCTGGTTGGTGGCCACCGTCGTCCCGTGGCTCACCGCGGTGATCGCGGAACCGTCGAGGTCCATCAGGTGCAGCACCTTGCGGACGCCGGTCAGGAACCCCTCGGCGGGGTCGGCCGGCGTGGACGGGGTCTTGGTCGTGGTGGTCCGGCCGGTCTCCTCGTCCACGGCGACGACGTCGGTGAACGTGCCCCCGGTGTCGATGCCGATTCGGACCCGGCGCGCACTCATGGCAGAAACCTTAGCGGTGAGATACCGCGGCCGATAGGCCCGGTCCGCGCGGCGGTGTATCAGCCGAGGGGCTCCGGTCCTCTGTTCGGTACCCGTCCTGTTCCGGCCCCGATCGAAGGAAACGAACCATGCACACCAGCGTCCGTCGTCGCGGATCCCTCCTCGTCACCCTCCTCACCGCGCTCGCCTTCGCCCTGTCCCTCGTCGTCGCCTCGCCCGCCTCGGCGGCCGGCGCTCAGCGGATCGAGAACAAGGAGCGGCCGTGGCTCTCCGGCCCGGTCTGTCTGGAGATCGACTACGCCCGGGCCTATGACAACGCCGACGCGACCGTCGACTGGTGCAGCAACAACGGCAACAACATGCAGTGGACGGCGACGTACGCGGGCTACGACGGTGCCGGGATGTACTACCAGTTGAAGGTGGCGCACTCCGGCAAGTGCCTCGACGTGCTGGGGAACGCCAACACCGACGGCGCTCAGGTCGTGCAGAACCCCTGCGCGTACAACGGCGGCGACTGGGGCCAGCAGTGGAGGTTCGTCCAGACGTCCTACGCCAACGGCAAGTGGTACTACGAGGTCGTCGCCCGGCACAGCGGCAAGTGCCTGGACAAGTCGGGCTGGAACGTCATCCAGTACAACTGCCACGGCGGCGACTGGCAGCAGTGGAGCCGCCCGTTCTGACCCCTCGACTGCGCAGCGCCCTTCCGCTGATGAGCGGGAGGGCGCTGCTGCGTGCGCAGAAGAGTGGCTCCGCGCCGATGTACGACGACGTCGGCGCCATGTGCTGTCGAGCTCGTGGACTCGGGCTGCTCGTCGACGAAAGACGTTCCCGCGGGAACGCGGTCAAGGTGCGTGGCTTGACAACGTTCCCGCGGGAACGCCTGGCCCCTCCAGCGGTGCCCCTCGCGGCCCATGTAGGCCGCAGGTCGCCTGTCATTGCATCAGCCTCATCCACCGAAAACCTGCCCACCGGCATTCATCGGCGATGCCGGCTCACAGCCGCCGACGCCACTGCCGATAGTCCACCTCGCGGAAGTCATGGAGTACATCGCCGAGCACAGCTGACCGGCCCGGGCTGCCCGATGAGGCCCCTCAGTCGACGAGGTCCAGCGCGGCGCCGACGATCGTGTCGACGTCCAGCCCGTGGTAGCGGTAGACGCTGTCGAGATCGCCGCTCTGGCCGAACCGCGTCACCCCGAGGTGCGCCCCGCGGACGACGTTCACGCCGGCCAGGAACGCCAGCGTGTGCGGGTGCCCGTCGAGGACGGTGACCATGGGCAGGGCCCGCTCGGACGGGAAGACGGTGTCGAGGATCCAGGTCTCGGCCTCGTCCAGACCCCGGCGGGCCTGGAGCGCGCGGAACAGCAGGCCGGGGCTGGTCACGCAGACGACGTCGGCGCCCACGCCCAGCCCCTCGAGCCGGTCGGCGGCGGTCAGCGCCTCGGTCACCAGCGCTCCCATGGTCACCACGGTGACCGCCGGCCGGGCGTGCCGGCGCAGCGCATAGGCCCCGGCGACGACCTGGCGACGGCGCCGCTCGCGGGCGGCCGGGTCGTCGGGGATCGCGGCCAGCGACTGGTCCACCGGGCGGGTGGACAGCCGCAGGTAGGCCGAGCTCCCGTCGGGCCTGCCGAGCCTGCCCAGCGAGGCCAGCAGGCACCACTCGGTGTCCAGCGCGAACGCCGGCTCGTAGCTGATGCAACCGGGCTGCTCCAGGCCGATGGACGGCGTCTTGATCGACTGGTGCGCGCCGCCCTCGGGCGCCAGCGTGATGCCGGACGGCGTGCCCACCAGGATCGACTGCCCGCCGGCGTACATCCCGAACGACCACGGCTCGAGCGCCCGCTCGACGAACGGGTCGTACATGACGCCGATCGGCAGCAGTGGCTGACCCCATCGGTTCCACGTGGCGCCGAGCTCGCCCATGAGCCCGACCAGGTTGGTCTCCGCGATGCCCAGCTCCACGTGCTGGCCGCTGGGTCGCTCCCGCCAGTGCAGGATCGTCTCGCTGTCGTCGGCGAACCAGTCGGCCCGCTCCGACGACGACCAGACGCCGACCTTGTTCACCCAGCCGCCCAGGTTGGTGCTGGAGCTGACGTCGGGGCTGACCGTGACCACGCGGGCACCGGCCTCGGGGGCCGCCCGGCTCAGGTCGAGCAGTGTGCGCCCGAGGGCTGCCTGGGTGGTGGCGGTGCCCGAGGGCGTGCGGCCCAGGTCGCCCGGCACGTCCGGGGCCCCGGACGCGGGCTGCTCGGCGCGCGCCAGCCGGGCAGCCGCGTCGCGGAGCAGCCGGGCCGGGGCGCTGTCGGGGGCGAAGGTGGCCCAGGGATCAGCCGGGTCGACCCCCAGCTGCTCGGCCAGCAGACCGATCTGCGCCTCGTTCAGCAGCGCCGAGTGGTTCTGCGGATGGCCTTCGGTGGCCAGCCCGTAGCCCTTGAGGGTGTAGGCGAGGACGACAGTGGGCCGGGAATCGTCGATCCCGGAGAAGGCGACCCGGAGGGCGTCGAGGTCGTGGCCGCCCAGGTTGCGCACGGCGGCGCGCAGGTCGTCGTCCGGCACGTCGGCGACCAGGGCGGCGATCGCGGAGGCGCCCGGCCCGTCGCCGGGCAGCGCCTCGCGCAGCTCGGCCGGGGTGCGGCGCAGCATCCGCTGGTACTCCGGGTTGGTCATCTCGTCGATCCGGTCGCGGAGGTGTGCGCCGCCGGGCCGGATGAAGAGCTCCTCGAGCAGCCGGCCGTACTTGACCGTGAGCACCTGCCAGCCGGCGGCGGCGAACATGCCCTGCAGCCGGGTGGCGCCCATCGTCGGGACGACGCGGTCCAGCGACTGCCGGTTGAGGTCGACCACCCACACGACCTCGCCGAGCTCGGCGACCATCGGGTCCAGCACGGTCTCCCAGACGGCGCCCTCGTCCAGCTCGGCGTCGCCGACCAGCGACCACTGCCGGCCCGTGCCGCCGGAGCCGAAGTGCGCGTCGACGTACCGGCGGGCGATCGCGCCCCAGATCGGCGCGGTCGCGCCGATGCCGACCGAGCCGGTGGAGTAGTCGGCGGGCACCGGATCCTTGAGCCGGCTCGGATAGCTCTGCAGGCCACCGAACGCGCGCAGCGTCGGCAGGTAGGCGGCGTCGAGCTGGCCGAGCAGGTACTCCAGCGCGTGCAGCACGGGAGAGGCGTGCGGCTTGACCGACACCCGGTCGTCGGCCGACAGCTGCTCCAGCCACAGGGCGGTCATGATCGTGACCATGGAGGCGCTGGACGCCTGGTGCCCGCCGACCTTGAGCCCGGTCGGGTTCGGCCGCAGCCGGTTGGCCGCGTCGACGATCGCCGTCGCCAGCCAGAGCACCCGCTGCTCGATCTCGCGCAGCGCGGCGTTGCGCCCGGTGTCGTGCGGGGCCGTCGTGAGGCTCATGACCGTCCTGTCCCGTCGTTCAGAAGACCTTGCCCGGGTTCATGATCCCGAGCGGGTCGAACACTGCCTTGATGCTGCGCTGCAGCGCGTAGGAGGTCTCGCCGAGCTCGGTGCGCAACCAGGAGCGCTTCAGCAGCCCGACGCCGTGCTCGCCGGTGATGGTGCCGCCGAGCCCCAGGGCCAGCTCCATGATCGCGTCGAACGCCTGCTGCGCGCGGGCGACCGCGGCCTGGTCGCCCGGGTCGAAGACGACGGTCGGATGCATGTTGCCGTCGCCGATGTGGCCGGGGCAGAAGATCGGCATGCCCGTCTCGGCGGTGATGCGGTCCATTCCGGCCAGCAGGTCGACCAGCCGGGCCCGCGGAACGGCGACGTCGTCGATGAGGGCGGCCCCCAGCTGCCCGATCGCCGGGCTCACCAGCCGCCGCGCCTGCAGCAGCATCGCCGACTCCGCCTCGTCCTCGGCCACCGCGACGTCCACCGCACCGAGTTCGGAACAGATGAGACCCATGGCTGCCACGTCGGCGGCCGCCAACGGACCGCGGTCGGACTGGGCGATCAGCATCGCCTCCGCGTCGAGCGGCAGCCCCATGTCGCGGTAGTCCTGGACGGCGCGGATGGAGCGCCGGTCGAGGAACTCCATCAGCGCCGGCCGCATCCCCGACGCCATGATCCGGGCCACCGCCGTCATGGCATCCGCGGTCCGGTCGAAGACGGCGGCCATGGTGAGCGCCGGTTCGGGGGCCGGGCGCAGCGCGAGGGTGGCCTGGGTGATGACCCCGAGCGTGCCCTCGGAGCCGACCATCAGCCGGGTGAGGTCGTAGCCGGCGACACCTTTCGCGGTCCGGCGGCCGACCCGCAGCACCTCGCCGCCGGCCAGCACCACCTCGAGCCCCCGGACGAAGTCGGCGGTGACGCCGTACTTCACGCAGCACAGGCCACCGGCGTTGGTGGCCAGGTTCCCGCCGAGCGTCGACATCTCCCAGGACGACGGGTCGGGCGGATAGAAGAGGCCGACGGCGGCGACCGCGCGAGAGAGCTCGGCGTTGATGACGCCCGGCTCGACGACGGCCACCTGGTCGATCTCGTCGATCTCCAGGATCCGGTCCATCCCGGTCATCGACAGCAGCAGCGCGCCGTCGACGGCGTTCGCCCCGCCGGACAGCCCGGTGCGGGCACCCTGGGGCACCACCGGGATCCGGTGCTGCGAGGCCCAGTGCAGCACGGTCTGCACCTGCTCGGTGCTCGTGGGGCGGGCCACGGCGAGCGGTATGCCGGACGGGCAGAAGCTGGCGCTGTCGGTGCGGTGGTTCTCAGTGGTGGCCGGGTCGCTCACCACGACCCCGGCGGGCAGCGCGGCCGCCAACTCGTCGATCGCTGTCGTCGCTGTCGGTGTCGTCACGATGTCGTCCCATCCCGTCGGAGCCAGTCCGTCGTGGCGCGGATGACGCAGCCCACCGGATCCCGCCAGGATGCCTCCTCGCCGAACTCCTCGAGCAGCGAGACGCTCGGCGCCCGCCCCTTGACGTCGTCGTCCACGACACCGGCGACCACCAGCACCGGCACACCGGAGCGTGCGGCGAGCTCCAGCACCCCGCCCACGACCTTGCCGGAGAACGACGCGGCGTCCAGCCGGCCCTCGCCGGTGACCACCGCGTCGGCCGTGGCGATCGCATCGGGCAGGCCGGTGTGCTCGGCGATCAGGTCGAAGCCCGGGACGAGGCGGGCGCCGAGGGCGGCCAGCCCGCCACCGAGCCCGCCGGCCGCGCCGGCACCCTCGATCCGCGTCATGTCGACGCCGAACCGCTCCCGGTAGCGCGCGGCCAGGCGCTCGAGCCGGTCGGTCAGCTCGACGATCTCGGCGGGAGTGGCGCCCTTCTGAGGCCCGAAGACGGCGGCGGCATCGCCGAACGCCGTCCGGACGTCGCAGGCCACCAGTACGTCGGGTCGCCCGTCCACACCGTCGAACGGCGCGTACCGCTCGAGGACGTCGACGGCGCCGAGCCCGCCGTCGGTCGTGGCCGAGCCGCCCAGGCTGACCACCACCCGGCGGGCGCCCGCCGCCAGCGCGGCGGCGATCAGCTCGCCGGTACCCCGGGTCGTCGCGGCCATCGGGTCGTTGCCGCCCGCGCCCCCGGCCAGGGCGAGGCCGGAGGCCAGGGCGCTCTCGACCACCGCGATCCCGTCGTCGCCGAGCCGCCAGGCGGCGTCCAGCGGCAGGCCGTGCGGACCGGTCACCCGGGTCGTCCGGTTGCCGCCGCCGAAGGCGTCGAGAGTGCCCTCTCCGCCGTCGGCCATCGGTAGCTGGACGCAGGTCCAGCCGGCCGAGGCGGCGGCCGCGGCGACGGCGCGGGCCACCTGGGTCGCCGTTGCGGAGCCCCGGAACTTGTCCGGTGCCGCCACGACTCGGCGCACCGATGGGGCGGACGGGGAACCGGTCACGCCGGAGCGTCGTCGTCTGGGAGGCCGGCCAGCCGGCGGGCGTCGGTGGTCTCGCCGTCGTCCATGCCCTCGAAGCCGCTCGCCCGGTGCTGTCCGCTCTGCGCGTCGATCCAGCGGGTGTGCGCCTCCCAGGCGGCCTGCTTGCTGGTGCCGAGTGCCCGGCCGATGGCCGTCCAGGAGGCCCCGGTCGCGCGGGCGTTGCGCACCGACTGCTGCCGGCCGTAGCCGGCCTTGCGGGCGATGACCTCGCCGAGGGCGAGCAGCTCGAGCACCTCGGCGGCGGACAGTCGCTCGGCCCCGGCGACGCCGGGTGCGCCGTCCGCTGCGTAGCCGGCGAGGGCCTCGCGGGACCGGAGATCCTCGTACCGGGCGACCGCGGTACGCAGGGTGTGCCGGGTCTCCACCTCCGACGGACTGGTCATGGACCGCAGCCTGAGGTCAGGACGGCTTGACGTCAAGACGTCCTGACGCCGACGGCGGATCTGTACGGTCTGGCTCGGTGTTCGCCGGTCCGGCCTGGAGGTTCCGTGGACGACAGCCCCGAATGGGTGGCCGACGTCATCTGGTGGCACGTCTATCCGCTCGGTTTCCTCGGCGCCGAACGCGAGGCGATTCCCGACGGCGCCGTTCCCTCCCGGCTCGGCCGGCTGGAGCCGTGGCTGGACTACGCCGTGGAGCTGGGCGCCTCCGGGATCGCGCTCGGCCCGGTGTTCGCATCGGAGACACACGGCTACGACACCGTCGACCACCTCCGCATCGACCCGCGCCTGGGCACGGACGCCGACTTCGACGCCCTGGTCGTCGCCGCGCACGCCCGCGGGCTGCGAGTGCTGCTCGACGGGGTCTTCAACCACGTGGGCCGGTCGCACCCGGCGTTCCGGGCCGTGCTCGAGCAGGGCCCGTCCGCCCCGACCGCTTCCTGGTTCCGGTTGACCTGGCCCCGGCCCTGGGAGCGCGGCGTCGAGCCCGAGGCGGCCGACTTCGAGGGGCACGGGTCGCTCGTCGCCCTGAACCACGACGAGCCGGCGGTGGCCGACCACGTCGTCGAGGTGATGACGCACTGGCTGGCCCGCGGCGCCGACGGCTGGCGGCTCGACGCGGCCTCCGCCGTCCCGACCTCGTTCTGGGCCGGGGTGCTGCCGCGAGTGCGGACGGCGCATCCGCAGGCCTATCTGGTCGGCGAGGTGCTGCACGGCGACTACGCCGCCTTCGTCCGCGGTTCGGGCCTCGATGCGGTCACCCAGTACGAGCTGTGGAAGGCGGTCTGGAGCTCGCTCAACGACGGCAACTTCTTCGAGCTCGCCCACGCGCTCCAGCGGCACACCGAGCTGCTCGACACGTTCGTGCCGCTCACCTTCCTCGGCAATCACGACGTCACCCGCCTGGCCAGCCGGCTCACCGACGAGCGGTACCTGGCGCACGCCCTCGTCGTGCTGCTCACCAGCGCGGGGACGCCGACGATCTACTCCGGCGACGAGCAGGCCTTCCGTGGCGTGAAGGAGGACCGCGCCGGTGGGGACGACGCCGTCCGGCCGGCGTTTCCCGACCGACCGGAGGAGCTGTCGACGCTGGGTGAGCCCGTCCACCGGCTGCATCAGGAGCTCATCGGCCTGCGCCGGCGGCACCGCTGGCTGCACGGGGCGCGGACCGCCGTCCTGCACCTGACGAACGAGCAGTTCGCCTACGAGGTCGTCGCCGACGAGGGCCGGCTGGTGGTGGCGCTCAATGTCGGCGAGCAGCCGGCCGACCTGCCCGCGGCGGGGGCCGGGGAGGTGCTCGCCGGATCCGCCACGGTGCGGCTGCCGTCGTCGCCGTCGACCCGGGTGCGGCTGCCGGGCGCGGGATGGGCCGTCCTGGCCGGCTGATCAGCCGGATCATCCGGCGTGCCCGCGTCCCGGGCCGGCTCCTGGGCATGCAGGCGGAAGCCGAGCACCTGCTCGCGCGTCGCCGACGTCACGCCGCTCACGCCAGCAGCACGAATCACCTCCACGACAGGTCAGGTGGGCTGGAGCGCGTTCTGGGCGGTGCGGGGCGTCGGGATCCGTGCCGGGTGGGCGGCGGTCAGGGCCTCCGGCGGGCCGGGACGGCCGTAGTGCCAGCCCTGCCCGTAGTCGACACCGAGCGTGCGCAGCGCGGCGGCCTCGCCGGCCGTCTCCACGCCCTCGGCCACGACGCGCACGCGGCACCCGTGACCGAACTCCACGAGCGACTGCACCAGCTTGGTCAGCACCGGGTCGCTGTTGAGGCCGGTGACGATGCTGCGGTCGATCTTGATGACGTCGGGGGAGGTCACCACGATGTGCCGGAGCGAGGAGAAGCCGGCGCCGACGTCGTCGATGGCCAGCCGCATCCCGGCGGCGCGGAAGGGCGCCAGCGCGGCGTTCAGGAGGCCGTAGTCCTCGACCTGGTCGTGCTCGGACAGCTCCAGCAGGACCCGTGACAGGGGCAGCCGGCTGAGCAGGTTGCCGCACTCCGGTGTCAGGAGCGTGGCGGGGGAGACGTTCATCGCGACGTAGCCGTCGACGGTGGCCAGGTGGTCGGCCGCCCGCTCGAGGGCGAGCAGCTCCAGCCGGTGGCCGAGGCCGATGCTGTGTGCCTCGGCGAACACGAGGTCAGGTGCCATGCCCCAGTCGGCGGGGAAGCGGCTGAGCGCCTCGGCCCCGACGCGGTGCCCGGTGGCGAGGTCGACGATCGGCTGGAGCGCGACCACCGGGCCTCCGGCGGCCATGAGCGGGGCCAGCCGGTCGTCGATCTCGCTGCGCCGCTCCTGGGAACGCACCTCGGGCTCGATGATCACCGCCGCGGCCGACGCCAGGACGTCCATGAGGGTCTTGTCGCGCTTGGTCAGGTCCTTGTCGGTGGTGAGACCGGCCGCGCAGAAGGTGCCGTAGAGGGTGCCGTCGCTGAGCGTCACGGGCACGGAGACGTAGCTGCGCAGCCGGGGCATCTTCGCGGCCGGCAGCTTCATGGCCTCCGGGAAGACCTTCAGGTCGGGGATCACCTGGGGCAGCTTCTTGTCCAGGATCGCCTGGCAGAGCGTGACGTCCTGCTGCTGCTGGTAGCCCTCCCGGAAGAGGAACGGTGCCGAGCTGTCGACCACCTCGAGATGCTGGGTGGTGCCGTCCAGCCGGCTCAGGAAGGCGACGCTGAGGCGCAGCGACTTCCTCGCCGTGTGCAGCAGATCGGCGATCTGCTGCTCGGCGTCCGAGCGTTCCTTGGCCATGCGGTCCTCTTCTCGACGACGTCTCCCCCTGTTCATCGGTGATCTCGAGGGAGATCTTGAGAATTTCGCCGGCCTGCAGCTCCGGTCGCGGTGGCCGCCTGATCGGTCGACCCGCTTCCCCGGTGCCGGCGGCCGGGGTTGGGTGAGGCCATGGAACTGGACGACGTCGTACCCGCGCCGGACCACGTCACCGCTCGGTCCCGTGAGATCGCCGCCCCGCCGGACGTCGTCTGGGAGGAGCTGCACAAGGTCACGCTGTCGTCCCTGCCGCTGTCGTCGGTGCTGATCGGCGTCCGGTTCCTTCCTGCCCTCGTGATGAGGCAGGGTCGCGATCTCCCGCTGGACCGCACCTTCGTGGACGTACTCCCGATCCCGCTGCTGTCGTCGGAGCCGCCGTCCGAGCTGGTCTACGGAGGGCTGCTGCAGCCCTGGCGCATGCTCGGCGGGGAGCAGGCGCCGCGCCTGGACGCGGCCGCGCTGTCGGCGTGGACCGAGCCCGGCTGGGTCAAGACCGCCATGGAGTTCCGGCTGACGCCCACCGCGGACGGCACCAGGCTGCACACCGAGACACGCGTCGCGGCCACGGATGCCACCGCGAAGCTGCTCTTCTCGGGCTACTGGCTGTTCGTCCGCACCGGCAGCTCGGCAATCCGTCGTGAGGTGCTGGCACTGGTCGCCGCCCGGGCGGAGACCCGCGCGCCGTCTCCCTCCTGACCCTCACCCCCCGAGCAGGCCGGCCTCGTGCGCCAGGATCGCTGCCTGCGTGCGATTGGCCAGGCCGAGCTTGGCGAGCAGCCGCGAGACGTAGGTCTTCACCGTCGCCTCGCTGACGAACAATCGTCTGGCGAGCTCCGCGTTGGACTCCCCGCTGCCCAGGAGCTGCAGCACCTCTCGCTCGCGGTCGGACAGCTCCGTGATCCGGCGCAACGCCTCCGCCTTGCGCGGAGCGGCCTTCTTGTCCACGTAGGACTCGATGAGCGCCTCGGTCACCTTGGGTGACAGGGTGGCGGTGCCGTCGGCGACGGCCCGGACCGCGGCGGCGATCTCGCGGGGCGGGGTGTCCTTGAGCAGGAACCCTGCGGCGCCGGCGGCGAGCGCCGCGTACACGTACTCGTCCACGTGGAACGTCGTGAGGACGGCGACCTGCGGCGGATCGGGCAGCGCGAGGATCTGCCTCGTCGCGGCCAGGCCGTCGAGCACCGGCATCCGGATGTCGATCAGGACGACGTCCGGGCGCAGTTCCCGCGCGGCCCGCACGCCCGCGGCGCCGTCCCCGGCCTCGCCGACGACGGTGAAGCCGCCCACCGACTCCAGCACCGTGCGCAGGCCGAAGCGCACCAGCTCCTCGTCGTCCACGAGCAGGACGCGGATGTCTCCGGTCATGTGGGCAGCACCGCCTCGACGACGAAGCCGCCGTCCAGCCGGGGCTCGGCGCGGAGCCGGCCGCCCAGGGTGCGCACCCGCTCAGCCAACCCCACCAGGCCGTACCCCCCGCCGGGTGCCTCGACGGCCGGGCCGCCCGGCCCGTTGACCACCCGGACGACGAGCTCGCCGGCCGGCCGCTCGACGGTGATGCAGACCGGCGCGCCCGGCGCGTGCTTGGCGCCGTTGGTCAGCGCCTCCTGCACGATCCGGTAGGCCGCCCGCCCGACGGCGGGGTCCACCGCCCCGTCCTCCGCGGCCGGTCCCTCGAGCTCGACGGTCATCCCCGCGTCGCGGGCCTGCGCGACCAGTCGGGCGAGATCGGCCAGCCCGGGTTGCGGGGCCAGGGGAGTGGCGTCGTCCGTCTCTCCCTCGCGCAGCACGCCGACCATCTGGCGGAGCTCGTCCAGGGCCTGCCGGCCGGCGGTCTGCATCTGGCCGGCCAGCTGCTCGACGCGGTCCCGGTCGCCCGCGGCCACCTCGATCGCGCCGGCCTGCAACACCATCAGGCTCACCCGGTGGCCGACGACGTCGTGCATCTCGCGGGCGATGCGGGTGCGCTCGGTGACGACGGCGTCCCGGGCCATGAGCGCCTGCTCCGCCTCCGCCCGGTCGGCCCGTTCGTGCAGCGCGGCGAGGAGTTCGGCACGGATGCGCACGTAGACGCCGATCCCGCCGGCGAGCACCACCAGGACCGCGGCCGTGGCGCCCCGGTTGACCAGTTCGTTCAGCGTGGGGGGTGCCCAGGGCTGCAGGAGGGCGATCGACCCGACGACGGCGGCGGCCGAGCGCACCGGCCAGCGCGGAACGTACCGACCGACCGCATAGGCCGCGATCGGCATGCCGACCGTGAGTCCAGGAGCGATCGCGGCCAGGGCGGCGGCCACGAGGAAGGGCAGGAGCGGAGCGCGACGCCGGAAGACCACCAGCGCCACGAACAGCAGCGCGACGCCGGTGACGAGCAGCGTGTGCGGCGCGTCCGCCGGCGTGACCGTGGCCAGCCCGATCGCGACCGTGCCCAGGGCGGCGAGGCCCACCTCGAACCAGATGCTGCGGGTACGCAGGCCCGGCCACACGCGTGCCCGGAACCCCATGGCATCGAGCGTAAGCGGGGGATCTCCGGCCGCGGGTCGCCCGGGAGAGGGTTCGCGACGTCAACTTTCGGATGACGCGTTCTGGCCGATCGGCCAGCGGTTTCTCCGCTTCCGGCCGACGCGGCGACGGTGCTCCGCCCGACAGGCTTCTCGTCGAGACCGGAGAGGCCGGTCGACCCGGAGGTTCCCATGATCACGGTCAGCGGACTGACCAAGCAGTACGGCGCCCGCACGGTCGTCGATGACGTGTCCTTCACGCTGGCGCCGGGCACGGTGACCGGCTTTCTCGGTCCGAACGGCGCAGGGAAGACGACGACGATGCGGATGATCACCGGTCTGGTGCCGGCGACGTCCGGGTCGGCGCTGGTCGACGGCTGCCGGTACGCCTCGCTGCCGAATCCCGGCGCCGTCCTGGGCACGCTGCTCGACGCCTCGGCGGTGCACCCGGGCCGCACCGGGCGGAGGCACCTGCGGCTGCTCGCCGACACGATCGGGGTCGCCCCGGCCCGCGTCGACGAGGTGCTCGAGCTGGTCGGCCTGACGTCCGCCGCCCGCCGGCGGATCGGCGGCTACTCCCTCGGCATGCGGCAGCGGCTCGGGATCGCCGGCGCGCTGCTCGCGGATCCGCAGGTGCTGATGTTCGACGAACCGGCCAACGGCCTGGACCCCGAGGGCATCCGCTGGATGCGCGACCTGCTCCGCGGGCACGCGGCTCGCGGCGGCACGGTGCTGCTGTCCTCGCACCTGCTGGGCGAGGTCGAGCACACCGTCGACCGGCTGCTCGTCATCGGCGCCGGCCGGATCGTCGCCGACGGCTCGGTCGCCGAGCTGCTGGGTTCCGACGGCACCGTCGTCCGGGCCGTGGACCGCGCCGGGCTCGCGCGGTCGCTCGAGGCGGCCGGCTTCTCCGTGCGGTCCGGGGACGACGGCGCGCTGCTCGTGAGCGGGACCGATCCGTCCCAGGTCGGGGCGGTCGCCGCCGCCGGGGGTCATGCGCTGATCGACCTGCGGCCGGTGGAGCGCGGCCTCGAGGACCTCTTCTTCCAGCTCACCGAGGCGTCGTCATGACCGGCGCGCCGAACCTCGTTCCCTTCGAACCTCCCCGGAGATCCTGATGACCGACACCCTGACCCGATCCCCCGCCCGTGCGCGCGTGCGCTCGTCCGGGGCCGCACTGCCCGCGCTCGCCGGGCTGGAGATGCGCAAGTCGTTGTCCACCCGGTCGGGCAAGTCGCTCGCCGTGGCGTCCGTGGTGCTCGCGCCGGTGGCGACGGCACTCGCCGCGACGACCGCGGACGCGATCGGCTCGGCCGCCGGCCCCATCGGTGCGATGGGCATGTTCACCGCGCTCGTCCTGCTGTCACTGGGCGTGGTCTCGACGGCGGGGGAGTGGAGCCACCGGACCGTGCAGACCACGTTCCTGCTGGTGCCTCAGCGGGGACGGGTGCTGGCCGCGAAGGCGGTGGCCGTCGCGGCGCTCGGTGCGATGTTCGCGGCCGTGTCGGCGGCGCTCTCGGCCGGCGTCCTCGCGGTGGCGTTGCAGGGACTGTCGTGGGACGCGGCCCCGCGGGCGCTCGCCGTCGTGGTCGCCGCCGGCGCCGTGTTCGCCGTGATCGGGGCCGGCGTGGGTGCGGCGCTGGGCAACACCCCGGCCGCGCTGACCAGCCTCTACCTGGTGCTCCTCGCGGTGATGCCGGTGCTGGCGACCTTCGAGCCGGAGATCGCCTCGAAGGTCAATCCGTCCGAGGCGGTCATGAACCTGTCCCAGGGCCACCTGACGACGACGTCGGTGCTGATCCTGTCCGGCTGGGTGCTCGTCACCCTGGCGGCGGGAGCGGTCATGACCCGACGTCGTCCGGTTCAGTAGCCCCGACGGGAACACACCGGGGGCCCTCTCGATCCGATCGAGCGGGCCCCCGGGTGTGCGTCGAGCAGGCGCCTCGGTCCGGCCGCGGCGCGCTTCTCCATGCGTTCGACGCGGTCGGCGGGCGACGAAGCGCGCCTGGCTAGACGTCGCCGGCCCCTCCCGGTCCGGGGAGGGGTCGTGACGTCAGCCGCTCGCGCAGGAACGCGGTGACCTCGGCCCGCGCGGTGTGCGTGGGGTGTCCCGGTTTCTCGACGTCGGCGCTGGTGAGCACCGAGTGCTCGCGCTTGCCGATGCCGTGTGGATTGCCCTCGCCCGAGTCGAGCGCGATCGCCCGCCAGCCGGGACCGAACGCCGCCTGGAGTGCGGCGAACCGCTCGCCGCGGACCAGCGTGTCCTCGCTGAACCGCAGGCCGACGAGGCAGAGCCCCTGGCTGCGGACCCGCTCGGCCACCGCCGCCTGCTCGCGCTCGGACATCCCGATGTCGTGGCGCCGTGCGGCCCCCAGCGGGAGAGGCAGCGAGGGCTGGCTCGCCACGGGCGCGAGGACGGCGGGCTCGACGGCGGCGGCGAGGGCGAAGCCGCCGGTGAAGCACATGCCGATCACGCCTACGCCAGGTCCGCCCACGCGTTCGTGCAGGTGTCGGGCGAGCGCGCGGACGTACTCGGCGATCGGCCGGTCGGCACGGCGGGCGAACGCGGCGAACTCGCGGGTGATGCACGCCTTCGCGAAGGTGCTCATGGCGTAGCCGCCGGACAGCGCCCGCCCGGGTTCCCCGAACAACGACGGGACGGCGACGCTGAAGCCCTCGCCCACCAGATGGTGGGCCAGGCCCATCACCGCCGGCGTCAGCCCGGGGATCTCGGGCAGCAGCACCACCCCCGGCCCGGGCCCGGTCTCGGGATCGCGGGTGAAGACCTCGTGGGTCAGCCCCACGGCGGAGAAGGGCGCCGACGTCCAGCCGGCCAGGACGTCTGCGCGGGAGGGCATCGGCTCATCCTCACGGAGGGCCGACGTGCCGGCGAATCAGCTCGTGGCGCCGTGTGCGGCGACGGAGACCGGCTCCCACTCACGCCAGACGGCCAGCCGCGACTCGTAGTCCTTCGTCGCGATGGCCAGCGGACCGTCGCCGAAGAAGATGCGCAGCGGCGGGTTCTCGGCGTCCACGACCTGGAGGACGGCGTCGCGGGTGGCGACCGGGTCGCCCGGGTTGCCTGCGCGGGACTTGCGCTGCTCGGCGGCCTTCTCGCGGTAGGCGTCGTAGGCGGGATTCGCGGCGGCGTGCTTGGCCGAGGCGCCGCCCCAGTCGGTGGAGTAGGCGCCCGGCTCGATGATCGTGACCTTGATGCCGAAGTCGGCGACCTCGGCGGCGAGTGACTGGCTGAACGCCTCGAGCGCCCACTTGGAGGCGTTGTAGATGCCGATGTTCGGGAACGCGCTGATCCCGCCGATGCTGCTCACCTGCAGGATGTGGCCGGAGCCCTGCGCGCGCAGGAAGGGCAGCGCGGCCTGGGTGACGAACAGCGCGCCGAAGACGTTCGTGTCGAACTGGGCGCGGGCCTCGGCCTCGGAGACCTCCTCGACCATGCCGAACTGGCCGTAGCCGGCGTTGTTGACGACGACGTCGAGGGCGCCGAACCGGTCGTGCGCCTCCTGCACGGCCGCGAGGACGGCGTCCCGGTCGTTCACGTCGAGCCGGATCGGCAGCACCTTGTCGCCGAACTGCGCGACGAGGTCGTCGAGGGTGGCGGTGTCGCGGGCGGTGGCCGCGACGGTGTCGCCGCGCTCGAGGGCCGCGATCGACCACTCCTTGCCGAATCCGCGGGACGCGCCGGTGATGAACCAGGTCTTGGGCATGCCGTGGCCAACCGGACGGGCCGGATCGGTGTTCCGGCCCGTCCGGGATCGGCTCAGTAGGCGACGGTGAACCGAGCCCGGCGGTGGGCCGGCTGCTCGATCTCGTCGACGACGGCGGTGCCGAAGTCCGCGCCGCCGATGAAGGAGTTGCCCTCGTCGTCGGTGAGGAGGACGTCGCCGCCGACCCGGTAGGTGCCCCGGACCTCGCCGGGAGCGAAGCCGCCGAACGCCGCAGGCGGGCACAGGTAGAACCAGTCGAGGCTCTCGGGGGCGGCCCGGAGGTCGTCGAGGGCCGCAGCCATCTCGAGGCTCTCTGGGCGGTACTCGGCGGGGAAGCCGGGGGTGTCGAACAGGCGCGGTCCGCCCTCGGCCACGTGCAGCGATCCGGCGCCGCCGACGACGCCGATGCGCACGCCGGCCCGTTCGGCGTCGGCGGCCAGAGCCGTGATACCGGGGTGCACGGAGCCGGCCATGTCGCCGCGCGGAGCGACGGTCACGACGACGACGTCCGCGGCCGCCAGTGCCTTTGCCCGGGTGTCGGCGTCGAGCAGCGAGCCCTCGAGGTGGTCGACGCCGTCGACCCGCTGCTCGGGGGTGTGCCGGCTGACCGAGGTGACCGTATGACCCCGCCGCGCCGCCTCGGCGACGATGGTGCTGCCCGCGTACCCAGTACCGCCGAACACGCTGATCCGTGCCATGTCTGTGCCTCTTCCTCGTGGGTGGATGTCGGGACAACCGGGCGGAAGTGCTTGAAATTTCCAGCACCAGGTCCTGTCGTTGTCGCGGGTCCGTGGTCGTGGTCTCATCGCGTGCGGGTGGGGCAACGAGGCCCCCGTTCGACGGGAGGCTCCCTTGGCGGAGGTCCACGGCACGTGCGACGAGCGGTTCGCGGGAGTGCGCGACGCGCTGGCGCTGCAGCTGGACGGCGAGGAACTGGGCGCGTCCGTCGCCGTCGACCTCGACGGTGCGGTCGTCGTCGATCTGTGGGGCGGCTACCGCGACGTCGACCGGACGTCGCCGTGGACCCAGGACACCATCGTCAACGTCTGGTCCACGACGAAATGCGTCCTCAACCTGGCCGCGCTGATGCTGGTCGACCGCGGAGACCTCGACGTCCACGCGCCGGTGGGCGACTACTGGCCGGAGTTCGCCGCCAAGGGCAAGAAGGGCGTCGAGGTGCGGCACCTGATGTCGCACACCTCCGGCGTCTCGGGCTGGGACACCCCCTTCTCGATCCGCGACATGTACGACTGGGAGCCGGCGTGCGAGCGGTTGGCCGCGCAGCGGCCGTGGTGGGAGCCGGGCGCGGCGTCCGGGTACCACGCGAAGAACCAGGGGCACCTGGTGGGCGAGCTGATCCGGCGGATCACCAACACCACCGTCAAGACGTTCGTCGACCGGGAGATCGCCGGCCCGCTCGGCGCGGACTTCCAGGTCGGTGCGCGGCAGGCGGACTGGGGCCGGATCGCCGAGCTCGTGGCGCCGCCGCCGGAGGAGGAGGCGCCGCTCGACCCGTCGTCCGTGCGGGGGAAGACGGCTCTCGGGCCGAAGGGGTCGGTGAAGGCGGCGATGTCGCCGGAGTGGCGGCTGGCCGACCTCGGTGCGCTGAACGGGCACTCGAACGCCCGTGGGGTGCTGGACGTGCTGCGGGTGCTGTCGCTGGGCGGGGGGGCCGGGAACGTGCGGCTGCTGAAGCCCGAGACGATCGAGCTGGTGTTCGACCAGCAGAGCGACGGCGTCGACCTCGTCCTCGGCGAGCCGTTCCGGTTCGGGATCGGCTACTGCCTCGGCTCCCCGGTCGTGCCGTACGTGCCGTCGGGCCGGACGTTCTTCTGGGGCGGCTGGGGTGGCTCGCTGGTGGTGATGGACCTCGACCGGCGGCTCACGATCAGCTACATGATGAACAGGATGGCGGGGGGCATCCTCGGTTCCGACCGCAGCGAGGCCTACGTGCGCGCGGTGTACGAGGCCCTGGCCTGACCGGAGGCGTTCCCGCGGGAACGTCCGCCGCGGAGTGACGACGGTCGCGTTCCGGAATGGCTGCCGTGGTGTCGCCCTTGGTAACCATCGTGGACCTGTTCTCACCCGTCGCCCTCGGCGACCTCCAGCTCGCCAACCGCGTCGTCATGGCGCCCCTCACCCGCATGCGCTCCGGATCGTCGGGCGTGCCCGGCGATCTCGTCGTCGAGCACTACCGGCAGCGCGCCGGCGTCGGCCTGATCATCACCGAGGGCACCTACCCCCATCACGAGGGACAGGCGTTCGTCGGCCAGCCCGGCATCGTCACCGACGAGCAGGCCGAAGGCTGGCGCCGGGTGGCCGATGCGGTGCACGAGCGCGGCGGCCGGATCGTCCTGCAGGTCATGCACGGCGGCCGGGTCACCCACCCCGACGTCAACGGCGGACGCCGGGTCGTCGGCCCGAGCGCCATCGCCATCGACGGCGCCGGCCACACCGAGAAGGGCGTGCAGGCCTATCCCGTGCCGCACGCGCTGACCACCGAGGAGGCCCGCGCGGCGCTGCGGGACATCGTCGCCGCCTCCCGCCGCGCGATCGAGGCCGGTATGGACGGCGTCGAGGTGCACGGCGCGAACGGCTACCTGCTGCACGAGTTCCTGTCGCCGGCGTCCAACCAGCGCGACGACGTCTACGGCGGGTCGCCGGAGAACCGGGCCCGTTTCGTCGTCGAGGTCGTGACGGCGGTCGTCGAGGCGGTCGGCGCCG